>NZ_MOWP01000040.1:0-138437 GCF_001983215.1 Frankia sp. CcI49 | reverse complement strand
TCGGTCGTCGTCACGGCCCGGGCCGGTGACGCACCGGCTACCAGGCCGCCGAAGGCGGCGGTGCCGACACCGGTCGCCGCGGCGCCGATGAACGTGCGCCGGCTGAGGCCGGTGGGGTCACCCGGAACGGTGGTCTCGGGTAACGGTGCTGCTGTGCTGGGCATTTTGCTCTCCTGTGCATAGAGTTGTTGCGTTCCGCCGCCGTGCGGACGGAACGTGGGGTACCTGTTCATCGCGCGCTCGTCGGTGTTGTGAGTCCTGTTTGCGCGCGGACACCTGCGGGCTGGGTCGACAAAGAGAGGAGCGCGGGCCGCTCCTGAAGGCTCCCGTTTCCTCGGGCAGGTATTCGTCGCGGCCGTCGCTCGATATACGGTGAACGTGGCGCCGGGTTGTCGGATCGTGCGCGTTCGGCATGGGTGGCCGGGTCCGGCGGCCAGTGGAAGGGGGCGTCACCGGGTATCCGGTGGCCGCCGACACTCATTGAGCCCTGGCTGTCTCACGCCCCACGGTCGGCGGTGTCGTGAATCCGAGTCGGCGAAGGAAAAGGCTCGTTCGCGAGCCGATCGCGCCCGGGTCGTTCGGTCAACTTGTCCGTTTATGTATAGAAGATTCGTGTGCGGGAGATTTTTAGCATGTGTTCAGAGTGTTATACAAGTATCCTCGTTGGAGGATGTTCCGGGATCGGCGAGCCGACCCACTTATCGCATATATTGGATAATTTGAGATCGCAAATTATGGCGTTTGAGGTGTGCGATGGTCCCTGGAAACGGATCTCAGACCTGCACGCCGAACCCGAACCCGAACCCGAATCCGGATCCGGATCCGGATCCGAGGAGTGGCCGTGCCTTCGGGGGTGCTCCACCGCCCGAAGGCACGGCTGTGTCCGGGCAACCGCGACCGGTGTCGGTCACGGTTGGATCCCGCGTATCGGTAACCGCGCCGTCCCGTAACAGCGCGGTCAGAGCCTCCCGGCGCCAGGACCGGCCGCGGTGGCCAGGCCGGCCTCGGCCAGGAGGGCGCCCCACCGGGTGCGCACGGCAGCGGCGATCTCGGCGGCGTCACGTCCGCTGCCGGTGGCGAGCAGCCGGCCCCCGGAGCCGGCCATGGCGTCACCGAGCGGGGCGAACTCGTCGAGGTGGCCCTGCAGCACCTCCCGGTTGGCCTCGTCGGCGAGCAGAAACCTGGTCAGCGCGGCAGTCCACCGCCAGCCGCGCTGGGCGTCGATCCACAGGTTCTCCAGGATCAGCGCGTCCAGCCGGGCACCGGCCTCGGCGCACTGCCTGCCGAGCTCGCTCAGCGTCAGCAGGTCGGCGACCGGCTTCACGACAAGGTTGGTGACGACGAAGGCGCGGTCCCAGTCGAACTCGACAAGCGCGAGCTCGACCGCACGGCGGATCGGCTGCCAGTCGTCGGCGCCCTCCCAGTCCTGGCGCTCCCCGGTCGCGAACCCGGCCCGCGGATGGGCCGACCGCAGCTGGGTCGTGCGGTAGGCGGTGAGCTGCACGCGACGCAGCTGGTCCGCGGTCTGGAACGCGGCGCAGTTCGCGACATAGCTGCTGGACGCGAGCTGCTGCAGGTAGGCGGAGAGCATCTGCTGGCCGTGCGCCAGGTAGCGGCTCGGCGCCAGGGCCCGCCGCAGCAGGGCGAYGGCCTCGGAGCCGAGCGTCGCGTCGTGGTCCTCCCGCTCGAACTGCTCCAGCAGGCCTTCGACGTAGGTCTCCTGATCGTCCTGCTGCGCGACGTACTTGCCGTAGGTCATCGCGTCCGGGTCGCGGAAGGCGTCCCAGTCGGCGCAGCGCAGCCTCGTCGCGTCCCGGTGCTCGCGCAGCCACACGTTGCCATGGACGTCCGGGCCCATCTCCAGCGGCACGGGGCGCCCGGTGGTGTGGTTGAGGCCGTGGGTGAGGATCTCGTACTCGGTCGGCCGCCGGCCGAGGTTCCCGAACGCGCTCCAGGTCTTCAGCGCGCGCTGGCGCGATCGGGGCGTGGCCTGGGGATTCGTCATCGCTGATCTCCTGGGGTGGCGGCGCCGCGCTGGTTGTAGAACCACAGGTACTCGTCGTCGCGGGTCTTCAGCCTTCCCCGGAACGACGGCATGTCGATCTCGAGCTCGGCGAGCCGGCAGGGCTGGCCGAGGCATGCCTGCAGGCTCGCCTGGGTCAGCCGGCAGGTGCCGAGCGTGTGGACCCGGACGTAGTCGTCGCGGTCGAGGACGAGGACGTCCGAGCCGGGATTGTCGAGGGCGACCGCCTCGATGACCGCCTCGGCGAGGTTGCCGGCCCGGATCACCGGGCCGACGAGGTCCGGCGAGGCTTCGGCGTCGGGCGTCATCTCGAGTATCGCCATCTGGGTGCCAATCCTTCGGTCGGACGGGGCGGGTGCGGGCTGTGGGGCGGGGCGAGCATGCGGCCGGCGGTCTGCTAGCGGGCCTGCGCGGGTTCCGTCGGGGCTGGCCGCGCGCCGGAACGGGCGCGGGCGCAGAGCCGGACCTGGATCACACCGGACTCGTCGATCCGCACGTCATGCCTGGTCAGGCGGCTTCCCCGGGGGTTGATGCTCTCGCCGGTGCGCGCGTCGAACTGCCACTCGTGGGCGCTGCAGGTCAGCACGCCGCCGGCCAGCTCCCCGTCGACGAGGGAGATGCTCTGGTGCGGGCAGGCACCGTCGTAGGCGTGGATCTCCCCGTCGACCCTGAGCAGGAGCACCTCGTCGGCGCCGACGTCGAACGCCTCCATCTCGCCGTCCCAGAGGCTGTCGGCGTCGACCAGGTCGACGAAGCCGTCGCCGGGCTCAGGCATGGACGGCGCCCGGCTCGGCGGTGGGGAGCTTCGGCTCCCGGAACCGGACGTCGAACCACTGCAGCGGCAGGATCTGGTGCTCGGCGATGACCTGGCCGAAGGTCGCGGCCGGGTCGAGGACCCGGCCGTCGAACAGAACCTCGTACCCGGGCTCGGCGGTGGGCCGGGCGACGCGGCGCCCGACGCTGTGGACCGCCACCTTCGCGGCCACCTCGTCCAGGGTGTCCTCGGTGTCGACGGCGACGAGATGCGGGACGAAGTCGCCGACGAACCGGCCGGTGATCGGAAACGCTGCCATGCGGACATCCCTTCGGATTTCTGGCGTTCGGCCTGGAGGCCGGCCAGGATGGTCGGCCTGGAGGTCGACCATCCTGGCCGGTTTTCCGGGGGGATCCCGGTCAGTCGGATTCGGTGCCGGCGTAGTCCTTCGCCCAGGCGTAGTTGTAGACGTCCTCGCCCATCACCTCGGGGGTGATGCCCATGTACGCCAGGCCACCGGTGAGGTCGGGTGGCAGGATCTGGCCGTCGATGAACCGGTCGACGATGTTCTGATGGCCGGCGTAACGTTCCGGATCCTGCTCGAAGCACCATTTCGAGACCGCATGGTCGAAATGGTAAAGACGGCCCCGGTGGACCAGCTGGTGCGGGGCCAGGTCATGCCGGGACGCGGCGGAGCCGAGCGGCAGCTGGGTCAGGTTGCACAGTGACGGCAGGGTCTCGGGAAGGGTCTGTTCCATCGAGCCGTCGTTGACATTCCTGATGATCTCGTCCCACAGGACGCCCCAGTTCTCCTCCCAGGTGGGATATTTCTCGTTCAGCCAGGCCCGCTCGTCCTTGGAGACCCCGGCATTGGGCCGCCAGAACAGCGTCGGGCGCCAGAACCAGGTCCCGATGTGCATGGCATGGTGGCCGTTCTCCAGCGAGTGCAGGAAATCGTCCCAGTACCACGGCTTCTTCAGCCCGTAGTCCTCCAGAACCCGCTCGTGGTGGTTCACGATCCACTCGAGCATGAACTCCTTGAACGACATCTTGCGCTGGTCGAGCGGCGTGTAGTAGTCCATCGCGGGGCCGGTCAGGGTCTGGAACAGCCGGGTCGACCGCCAGAAGGCGACGTCGAGTGCCTTCTGGGCCCGCTCGGGGTCGTGCTCCATGAGCACGGCCAGCGTCGGGAAGCCCTGCTGTGCGTGCCGGGCCTCGTCGGTCTGGATCGAGGACAGCAGGTTCGACCAGTTGATGTCGCCGGCCGCCATCGCGTCGGCGGCCAGGGCGACGAACTGGATGTTGGTGAATCCGTGTTCGACGGTGAGGCTGGTCGCGAGTGCGGCCTCGACGCAGTCCGCGTTGAGCATCACGTCGTCGAAGAAGTTCTTCACGGCCAGCACGCCCCACTCGTTGGTGTGGAACGCCTTCTGGGTCCAGTCGAACCGCTGGTCGTGCCGGAGCAGGTTGTGCGCGAAGCGCATGTCCAGCTGGGTGTGCCGGGTTTCGTCGAGCATGCCGAAGACGCCGAGGTTGCGCCACCGGGGCGTGGGTGCGAACCGGCAGAACCGGCTCTGCATGGTGACCGCCATGTGCTCGACCATGCAGGTCGTGCCCATATGCAGCTGGGAGGCGGCGACGTGGGCCGGGTCGAGCTTCTCGTAGGTGGCGGACCGCAGCAGCGCATTGCTGACCGCCTTGACGCCGGCCTCCTTCTCGCGCTGGATCCGGACGTAGTCGCGGTAGGAGACCCGGAACGGCTCGTCCCACGCCTGCCAGGCCTCGGCCGGAATGCCCTGGGTGCCTGACCACCGGGCCGGGAACGCCAGCTCGGGGTCGACATAGGACAGGGTCCACTCCAGGTCGCGAGAGGTGTCGTACCAGTCGTCACGATTCAGCGGCATCGGCGCGATTCCTCCAGGTGGACGACATCCAGGCCGCCCGGCGCGCGCGGCCTTCCCGGGCGCTTGGCTACCGTTTGCTCCACAGCACGAAGACGCCCGGTTCAGCCGGGCGGGCCGTGCGGTGAATGCGCCTGGACGAGCGGATCTTAGACGCGCCGTCCGGCCGCTGGCCGGCATTTGCCGAATCCGCCGGACGGATACTCACTCTGTACATCGCGAACCGAGAACTCGGCGACCGTTTTGGCCGTTTCAGGTTGTGGGCCCAGGTAATCCCCTCCCTGGTCGGAGGTGTCGGTGTGGCTGGTGGCTGGTGGCGGTCGTCGGCTGGTTCGACCGTGGATGTTGACGTCGATCTCGATATCGAGAACGATGTCGACCTGCGATGCTGACAGGAGATCCAGGTGGGAGGCAGCGTGACCGACGCCGACGACGCCGCTGCGATCATGGCGGTGCAGAACTCCTATGCGATCGCCATCGACCGCCGGGACTGGGTGGCGCTGCGTGCCTGCTTCGCGCCCGACGCCACGATCAGCTTCGGCATGCGGCTCCAGGTGGGAACCCTGGACGAGTTCATGGCCTGGGCCGCCGACTTCCACGACCCTCTCGGCCCGACACTGCATCAGATCTCCACCCACCAGGTGGTGTTCCAGGCATCGGCCGCCGTCGCCGAGGCGTCGTGCTACCTGCACGCGGTCCTGGTGGAAGCGGCGCGCGGTTCAGCCACCTCCGTCTTCGGCCGGTACGACGACGAGTTCATTCGGAGGCGCGATCGCTGGGAGATACGGCGGCGGCGCTTCCGCCCGACCTGGCTGTCGACGTCCGGCGCGACGGAAGGCCCGCGGACATGACGCATGGGTCGGTTCGGCCGGGCCACGGGCCTGTCCGGCTGGGAGTGGTGCTCCCGCAGGCGGAGATCCGTCCGAGCGACCCGCGTGCGGTACGACGTTTCGTCGAGCACGTCGAGGAGCTCGGATTCGATCATCTGATCGCCTACGACCACGTGCTCGGCGCGGACTCGCAGAGCCGCCCGGGCTGGACCGGCCACTACGACCACCGGACGCCGTTCCTCGAGCCGCTGACCCTGTTCGCGTATCTCGGCGCCACCAGCTCCCTCGAGCTCGTCACCGGGGTCCTCGTCCTGCCGCAGCGGCAGACGGCGCTCGTGGCCAAGCAGGCGGCGACCGTCGACCTGCTTCTCGACGGCCGGCTGCGTCTCGGCGTCGGCATCGGGTGGAACGAGGTGGAGTACGAAGGCCTCGGCGTGTCGTTCCGCTCGCGCGCCGCCCGTCTGGAGGAGCAGATCGGTCTGCTGCGCCAGCTGTGGACCCAGCCCGTGGTGGATCACCGGGGCCGGTTCGACACCATCGACCGCGCCGGCGTCGAGCCCCTGCCGGTCCAGCGACCGATTCCGATCTGGATCGGATGCGGTGACGCACCCACCGCACTCGAACGGGTGGGCCGGGTCGCCGACGGCTGGATACCCCATCCCGCGCTCGGCGGCGGCAGCCGGCTCGCCGCGGCGTGGACGGCCGTGCGCGCGGCGGCGGAACGGGCCGGCCGAGACCCGGCAACCCTCGGCCTGCAGGGGCAGGTACGGCTGACGCCCGGCAGCCTGAACGACGTGACGACCAGGATCGACCGCTGGATCGAGCTGGGCGCCACCCACGTGGCCCTCAACACCCTGGAGGCGGGGCTCACCTGGCCAGCCGACCACCACGACCTCTACACGCGGATCGCGCGGGCCTGGCGAGCCCGGTAGCACCTGGCAGGCCCGGTAGCACCCGTCAGGGCCGTGCGGCCCCGGCACGGCGGTCGGCCGCGGTGAACTCGACATGCAGCGCCTTCAGGCCGCGGAAAAGGCTGGTCGGGTCGTAGTCGTACCGGCGGGCGCCGGCCCGGCCGTGCTCCGCGGTGGAGATTCTGATGCCGGCCATCCGGTCGAGGATGTGTTCCAGACCGATGCGGGCCTCCGCGCGGGCGAGCGGCTGGCCGAGGCAGGTGTGGACGCCCCGTGCGAAGGTGACGTGTTCGTAGCTGTTGCGGCGGTCGAGGCTGAACTCGTCCGGCGCGTCGAAGCGGCGCGGATCGCGGTTGACGGCGCCGATCATCACCATCACGGTGGTTCCGGCAGGTATCGACACACCGCCGAGTGTGGTGGCCTTCCGCGCCAGCCGGAAATGATCCTGGACCGGGCTTTCCAGCCGGAGGATCTCCTCGATGAAGCCCGGGACGCGGTCCCGGTGCTCGCGGAGGAACTCCTGCGTCCGGGGATACTCGGCCAGGTACTGCACGGCGAAGGCCAGGGTTCGCGCGGTGGTCTCCTGCCCGGCGGCGAACAGGAAGGCGGCCTCGTTCGCCAGCACGGTGGTCGTCGGTGTCGAACCGTCGGGGAAGGTGACCTGCGCCAGATGAGTGAGAACGTCCCCCCGCGGCCGGCGCCGACGGTCCTCCAGGTAGCTGGTGAAGGCGTCCTCGAAGGATGACAGGACGTTCAGGTCCTCGACCTGGACCCTTCCCTCACCGGCGGTGTTGCGGGCCTGCTGCGCGTCGAACCAGGCCCGGAAACGCGGCAGGTCCTCCTGCGGCACGCCGAGGAGCGTGGCGATCACCAGCATGGTGTACGGCACCGCGAACTGGTAGATGAGCTCGCAGGCTCCGCGTTCGAGGAACTCGTCGATCTGGCGCTCGGCGAGCCGCCCCATGAAGGCCTCGGTCGCCGCGAGCCGCCGTGGGGTGAACAGCCCGGTGAGCAGGGAACGGTACGCGGTGTGCTGCGGCGGGTCCCAGGTGGCCATGTACCCGTGCAACGGCATGTCCGCGCGGTGTTGCTCGACCAGTGCGCTGACGTCGTCGGCCTCGGAGGTGGCGGGGAATCCCGAGAACGGCCCGGAGGGCGCGTTGCACGAGGAGAACGTCTCGTGATCTCGGTAGACGGTGAGGGCCTCCTCATACCCGGTGACCATCGCCATGCCGTGGACGGGCTCGATCCAGACCGGTCCACGCCGCTCGTGCAGGAACTGGTAGTACGGGTACGGATCCCGGATGATTGTTCCGTCGGTCAGGAAGTCGAGTGACTCGTACCTGTCTGTCGCTGCCTCGTRCACCGTCCACCTCCGCTGGCGGGGACCTACCGGGGTTCCAGACCACGCAGCACGGTGGTGGCGAACTGGTCGAGTGCGTCCGCCCGTGCCGCGTTGTTCTCCTGTGTGAGCAGCAGTGCGTAGAGCCCGAGAAGGAAAACCGTCGCGCTGTTCGAGGGGTCGGCCGCCGCATCGATCTCGCCGCGGTCCCGAGCGGAACCGACCTCCGCGATGACGCGGGCGACGACCGGATGCTCAGGCCACAGCCGAAGCTCGGGGCGCGACGGCGAGAAATAGAGCGCGAGCAGGTCTCTGAAAAGAAGCGTGCCGATGCGCTCCTCCAGCGACACCGCCATCCCGGTGACGACCGCGAACAGCTCCGTCAGGCCCCGGGGAGCCGCCAGGAAGGCATCGAGCTCGGCGGCCATCCGGACCTCCTCGCGCTGGCCCAGCTCGGCGACGACGTGCTCCTTCGTCGGGAAATGCGAGAAGAAGGTGCCATGGGCCACGCCGGCCGCCCGGACGATCGCGCCCACGTCGGCCGCCGCTGAGCCGGCCCGTTCGAACTCCGCCACCGCGGCGGCGAAAAGCCGTTCGTGGGTCGCGCGTCGCTGCGCCTCCCGGCCTCCAGCCTTCGCGCCCGCCGCCACATCCGGAAAGCTAGCGAGCTCGATGACTTGAGTCAATGACTTGAGTCATCGCTGTAGGTCGGAACCCAGTGTGGCACCGTTGCGTCGACGGAGTCTGCCGTACCGGCGGCTGCCGATCGGCCGTGATCGAGTGATGCGTCGACCTCGTGTAGGTCCGCGGTCAGGCGCCGCCGAAGGCAGGGGCGATCGCGTCGAAGGCGACAGCGAGAGGGCCCGGTGGCAGCGGCGGGCGGCGGGTGAGATCCGCGACGAGGTCCGCGAGATAGTCGCGGACGGTTCGGACCTCCGTTCCGAAGGTGTCCCGGCGGCTGTACAGATGGCGAAGCCCCCGCTCCCGGTAACGCCGGAACTCGGCGCCGTTCGGAGCGAACTGGACGGCGGGGAAGGGCGGCTTCGCGAGCCGGTCGGCGTAGTTCGCGGGGTTGTCCCAGAGCACCGGGACGATCGAGCCCGCCGGCCTGCCGGTCGCCCGTTCGAACTCGTCCTGGCGTTGGGTGAAGTAGGCCCACTCACGGCCGCAGCCACGGCTGCTCATCAGGCTCACGCTGTAGAAGGGCATGAGGACCCGGCAGCCTGAGAGGGCCTCGACGAGCTCCGGTGACCATTCGAGGCCCACGCTCAGGCCGGTGTCGACGTAGAGAGCCCGGGCCGGACTTACACCGGTGACGCGGACAATCGCGGCCCGCAGATCGTCGACGAACAACCCGAACTGATCGTCGTCGTCCGCCCCGTGGCCGTAGCTGACGAACACGACCGGCGGGTCATCGCCCGAGACCGACGGTGCCGCAGTGGCCGTTCTACTCCCAGTCATCGTCGCGGCGGCGAGCGCGGCCTCGGGCCGGTCCTCCGGTCCACCGGCCGGCGTCGGACCAGCCGTCAGATAGGGCCGTGCCCACTCCCGCAGCTGTCGGTTCCCACTGGTGGCGAGGGCGGCTTCCACGAGGTCGACCAGCCAGTCGTCAACGGCCGCCGCTTCGACCACTCGGAGCGAGATATCCCGCAGGTCGGAGGCCTGGGGTGCGTAGTCGGCCAGGTATCGATCAAGTCGGAACAGCAACAGTCGTTCCCAGTCTGCACGGGCCGGAAATGCCCTCCGCAGGACCTCGCCGAGCGTGCCCCGCTCCGGACCGGTCAGAGCTCGGATCCGATCGCCATCGAGCAGACTCATCTGTTCCTGTCTCCTACGTGTAGCCGGAGGATGCCGTGCCGCCACCGTTATATCCGGAGGGAAACGAGCACCGCTGACGGCCGCTGGGCATTCGGGCGGCTCTTCGCGTGGGCGGGGCCTTACCAGCGTCGGGCGCCCGCCCGGCCACGCATGCGCCAGAATCGACCGGGCCCGGAAACGGCGAACGTCGCCGTGGCATTAGAATGTCGCGACACGGCGACGGGCGGGGGGACATCGGCGTTGGCCGGGGTGCGTTCTTGATGGACCTTGACGTTGACCGGCTTGAGGGGCTGACAGGCCCTCAGCTCCGCCCCTTCTTTGACGCGTTGAAGGAAGCGTTTCCCGAGCGTGCGGCCGTGGATCGGCTCCTCCTCTTCAACCTGGACAAGCGAGTCGGCGACTACGCGGGTGACGGCAGTGGCATCTCGGAGATCCTGATGGCGGTGTTGACGGCGGCCAAGGCCGGGGGATGGTTGCCGCAGCTCGTGGCGGCAGCGAGCCAGGAGGCACCGGACGACAGACATCCGTTACGGATTTTCGCGCGGCAGTTCGAACGTCACCCGCAGGCGTCGGACACTCCCCGCATGGGCGGCAGCGCCGACTCCGGCGGGCGGGCTTTCGTCCCGGCCATCGATCGCCACTTCAACAGCACCTTCTTCGATCTCGCCTCGGTGGACGACATCGTGCTGACCGCTGTGGGTACCGGCGCGCCGATCCTCGCCTTCGCCACCACGTACGCCGAGGACATGTTCCTGGACAAGCTCCAGGTCCGCATCGAGGGCCTGGTCAGCGACGACGTCGCCCGGAAGACCCCGATCAACCTGCGTGAGGACATCCGGCCGCCCGGACGGTGGGCGGACGAGCTGTGCGGGCATCGCGACGAGCTGGCCTGGCGAGACCTGTCGTTCCGGGTCCACGTCGACGGGGTCGAGCGGGGGACCAGCGACCGGATCCCGGCGGCGATCGAGGTGTTCTGGAACCGCGTACGAAGCGATTTCGTCGCCGGGCCCCGGCAGCTGGTCCTGCTGTTCGTCAGCCGAGTCGGTATGGCTCTGCCAGACGACATCATCGCTCTCGACCCACCCCGCTTCACCTCGTCGGACGTCAGGACATGGGCGCACGGCGCGGTGTCACGGCTGGCGGAGACCCACGGCTGGCCGCTGGCCCTGCGCTGGGCCTGGCAGGAGCAGATCTGCCGGCGTGCCGCGCTGGGTCTCCCGGACAGCGAGGTTCTCGACGTCCGGGCGCTGTACTCGGCGATCGACGAAAGCGTCGATGAGCTGCATCGGGATCAGGCCGCCTTCCGCGGTCGACTGGAAGGAACCGGCTGATGCGTACCCGCCATCGGGTCGACACGTCCACGCGGTTCGACCCGGCCGCGGCCCTCCCGGAACACCGGCGCATCGAGCGGGTCGACCTGGAGCCGGTGCCGGCCACCGTCACCGACACGGTGGAGGTTGGCCGCGAGCCCTACATCGCCGGCCCTCGACTGGCCGAGGCGGTCAACGTCGCTGTCGCGTTGGGCCGGCCGCTGCTGCTCCAGGGGGATCCGGGCGCGGGCAAGACGCGGCTGGCACACGCCGTGGCCTACGCGCTGGGCCTGCCGCTGGAGGAGATGTACGTCAAGTCGACGACCCGGGCCCAGGACCTGCTCTACAGCTATGACGCAGTCCGCCGGCTGTACGACGCCCAGCTCCCGGCGGGAACAGCCGGAGACCCGAGGAACGTCGGCGACTACGTCCGGCTGGGGCCGCTGGGGCGGGCCATCGCCCGGGCCGAACAGGGGCGGCGCTCCGTCCTCCTGATCGACGAGATCGACAAGGCCGACATCGACTTCCCGAACGACCTGCTGCGCGAGTTGGACCAGCTCGCCTTCGACGTCGCTGAGCAGCCCGGCCGCCGTCACGCCGTCCCGGAGAACCGCCCTGACCTGCGGCCGATCATCTTCGTTACGAACAACGAGGAGAAGGTGCTGCCGAGCGCGTTCCTGCGGCGGTGCGTCTTCCACTTCGTGGAGTTCCCGCGCGACGTCGGGCTGCTGGACGAGATCCTGGCCGCGCACGACGTGCCCGAGGCGGCGCTGCGCGAAGGCGCGATCGACGTCCTGGTCCGGCTGCGATCGCTGAACCTGACCAAGCGGCCCGGCCTGTCCGAGCTGCTGGACTGGGTCGGCTACCTGCGGGCTGTCCAGACGCCGGTCGTCGAGCTGGACCTCCTGCCCTACATCGGCGCGCTGCTGAAGGTGCGCTCCGACGTGGCGCTGGCCGAGACCATGCCGGCACCGAGTGCTGCCTCGCCATCCGGCCGAGTAGCGGGGGAGCGCCTGCCGCGCGGCCTGCCGGGCGGGGACGGCGGATGAGCCCCGGGCCGCCGCCGTTCGTCACCGATCTGATCGACCAGCTGCGGCGGCGAGCGTTCATGCTCGGCCCCGAGGACGTGGCCGCGCTGCGCCAGGCTCTCGCCGCAGGCTTCGGCTGGTCCTCCCGCGCGGCGCTGGAGGACCTCTGCGTCACGCTGTGGGCCAAGTCGGACCGCGAGGCCGATGTCGTGCGTGCCGCGTTCCTGCGGGTGGACGTGCCGGACCTCGACCCGCCGGCCGCGGCCGAAGACGAGCCCGCCGCAGACCTGGACGCGAGCAGGTCTGACGCGGAGCCAGATGCCGTCGCATCACCTGCGGCTGAAGAGGTCCGTGCGGAGCCGATGGGTGGTCTGCCGGCGCTCCCGGCCCCTTCCTTCGCCAGCGTCGACCGCCGACTGGTACTGGTTCCGCGGTACCCGGTGAGCGAGCGGGAGATCGCGCAGGCCTGGCGCCGGGTCCGCCGCCCGGTGCGGGTCGGCCCGGCCGTCGAGGTCGACGTGGACGCATCGCTGCGTCGGCGCTGCGACAGCGGCGTGGCGACGGCGCCTGTCCTCGTCGCCCGGCGGCGCAACGCTGTCCGCATGCTGGTCCTCATCGACGCGGGCGGGTCGATGACGCCGTACGCGGACTATGTCGAACACGTCCGGCGCGCGCTGACGGAGACCGCCCGCTCCGAGACGACCACCGTTCGGTATTTCCACAACGTGCCGGCCCCGAGCCCCGACCGGCGGCTGCTGGACACGTTGTCCGACCCGTTCGCCGGCAACCTCGACGAGATCCTGCTCCGGATCTCGCCACTGCCGAACGGTGCCGTCTACGCCGACCCGGCGCTGACCCGGGCGGAGCGGCTGGCCGACCTGCTCGACCTCGACGACGCGGCGGCCGGCGGCCCGACGGGAGCGGTGGTGATCGGGGACGCGGGGGCCGCCCGTGGCCGCTACGACCCGGTGCGGCTCCTCGACACGATCGCCCTCCTGAAGGCACTACGGGAACGGTGCGGTCGCCTGGTCTGGCTGAACCCGACGCCGGTCGGCCGCTGGGCCGGCTCGACCGCCGGGCGGGTCAGCCGGCACGTGCCGATGTTCCCGCTGGCCACCAAGGCCGGCCTCGACACGGCGGTGGAGGCCCTGCGGGGCCGGTCGGTCCTGGTGGACGCGCCGCTGTGAACGCCGCCGCTGACACCGACACGGGCGACGTCGCGCGTCGCCGCTCGGACGTCCTGGCCGAGCTGCCTGACGGGCCAGTGGCGCTGGCCAGCCACGCCGCCGTGCCGGTGGTCGTCGACGCCCGCCTGCTGCACCTGCTGCGGGTGAACTTCTTCCTCGATGACGAGCCGCTGGACTACGCCGTGGAGGCCGATCTGCTGCTCTCGCCGGTGTTCCGCGACATCGGCGACGGCCTGTTCGAGATCGAGCCGGAGCTTCGCCGGTTCCTGCTCACCTCGCTGCGCGCGCGGTACGGGATGGACCGGGTGCTCGCCGTCGCCAACCTGCTCTGGCAGTACGCCGAGCAGACCGGTACCTGGCGGCATCGCCCCGAGCTGGAGAAGGCCCAACAGCTCACCGCGCTGCACCTGCTCGACCCGGAGGCGGCCGAACGCTGGCTGGCCGAGTCCGAGTCGACCGCGGGCACCGAGCACTCGCTGGCTCCCGGCTGGTTCGCGGCGATGCGCTACCAGTTCGCCCACCAGCCCGACCTCAGCCGCATCCCGGACGTGGAAGCGGCCCTGCCCACGATCGACGAATCGAAGATCGCGGCGATGAACGACGCGCAGCGACGAGCGGTACAGGACGCGCTCCTCGTCGTCTGTTCAAGCCGGGACCGGCTCGACGAGCTGCTTCACAGGCTCGAACGGCCTTCGGCGCACATGCTCGAGCGCGAGCGTGGCCCTATGACGGAAGTCGTGTTCAAGGTCGTCGGGGAGGCGCAGGCCGAGGGCTGGCTGGCACACCTGCTTACCGAAGCCGCCAGGGAGTACCCCGCCAGCCGCCAGCTCGCCGACGTGGTCCGCCTGTTCGAAAGCTCCGGCCGCGGTGTCGCCGACGATACTCCGGTCGACTCGTTGACCAGGTTTGAGGTGCAGGCCCTCGCGGCCGTCTATTCCGAGCGGACCGTTGCTGGTCAGCTGCTTTCCCGGGCCGGTCTGAAACCCGAACAGCAGCCGCCGACGACACCGATCGAGATCGAGTACTGGCACGCGGTCAACGCCACGCTCGTCCGGGGCGTGCTCCCAGGCGCCCGCCTCCGGATTCTCACCCTCGCGGCTCGCGACTTTCCCGCCAACAAGGCGTTCCAGACGGGGATGGCCGCCGCGCAACACGCCGAATCCGTGGCAGACTCGCCCCGCGACGCCAGCCCGGAGCCGCGAACGGATGGCGGGCTGCCCGCGAACAGCACCGTCATCGCCTTCGACACCGTCGGCGACAGCGATCGCAATATCGTGGAGATGAGGCGGCTGCGGCAAATCATCGAGAGCTCCCTCATCAGGGCCAAAATTCCCCGGGCGCTCCAGCAGCAGGACCGGGGCGATGACTATCCCATGGTGTTCTCGGCCGACATTCCGAAAGCATGGATCGTCGTCGACTTCGTCCGCGAGCTGGTTATCGCGCTGCGGGCGTACAACTCGACCCGCGATGATCGCGACCGTATCCGCCTGCGGGTCGCGATGCACGAAGGCCAGAATATCGTGGACCCCGGGACCGCCTGGGCCGATGAGGCCGTGGTGACCTGCGCGCGGCTCGTCGACTCGGCGCCGATCCGCGATGCGCTGCAGCGCAACAGGGACGCGGACCTGGCGCTGATCCTGTCGTCGAAACTTTTCGACACGGTGGTCCGCCCCGGGTTCCATGGCCTCTCTCCGGACGACTATCGCGAGGTCGCGGTGTCGGTGAAAAGTTTCACTGGTACCGCCTGGCTGACCCTGCCCGGCCGCGGGGCGCCTTCCACGCCGATGATCGGACCGTCGAACCAGTCGCTGGCCACGGGAACAGCGACCGGTCCGGAGAGCCGGGAACACACAGGTGGTCTCGATGCCCCGGTCCGGCCGGACGGCACCAGGTGGGACTTCTTCGTCTCCGCCGTCAGCGCCGACGAAGCGTGGAGCAGGTGGATCGCATGGCAGCTTCAGGATGAATATCTCGTTCGCGCCGACGCCTGGTATCCCACCGGGACCAACAGGATTTCCGCGCTCGAGGAGAGCCTGCGGTTCTCGGCCCGCGTTGTCGTCGTGCTGTCACAGGCCTACCTCGAGGCGGACGACATGCGGCCGGTCTGGCAGGCGGTCTTGAGTCGAGACCCAGGGGGACTCCACCGCTCACTGATTCTGGTCCGGGTGGAGGAATGCGAACCCGAAGGCCTGCTGCGCGGGATTCGCTACATCGATCTGGTTCCGTTCGCGAACGACGCCGATGGTGCACGCGAGTATTTGATCGACGAGATCAGGCGATTGGTCGAGGGCTCCTCCCGCCCGTCAACGGCGCCACCGTTCCCGGGCTGACCGGCCTCCTGGACGATCTGCCGTATCGGGTCAGAGTGTGTTCTTTGCGCTGATGGCCGAGAATGCTTGTTATATGCGAAGAGGCGCTTCTGTCGCATGTACCGGGATGTCTGAGGAACTACTCTCCGAACGCGGCCTGATCCGCCGGCGCGGGAGGCGGGCGGGTCTGGTCGGCGTTCGGGGGTAGCGGGAGCGGTCCCGGGGGCGCGAGGTAGTGGCCCTGCGCCTGGTGAACGCCGGCGCCGATCAGGACGTCGAGTTCCGCGGCGGTCTCGACGCCTTCGGCGAGCACCAGCCCGTCGGTCTCCCGCGCGAAGCTCACCAGCGCGGTCGCGAGTGCGCGCCGGGCCGGATCGGCGTCGATGTGCTGGGTGAGGCACCGGTCCATCTTGATGAAGTCCGGCCGCAGCTGTACGAGGTGACGCAGGCCTGCGGAGCCGCGGCCGACGTCGTCCACGGCGACCCGGACGCCCGCCCGACGCAGGACGTCGAGCGCGCGGTCCATCGCCGGGTAGTCCTCGATGTAGTCATGCTCGGTGATCTCGAGGACGAGGCGCTCGGCGGGGACGTCGACGATCATTCTGGCGATCTCCCCGGAGACGACCGTGGTCGGAGACGCGTTGATGCCGAGCCCGAACTCGGGTGGAAGCTGCGGCAGGGCGCCGAGCGCCGCCCTGATCGCGGACACCTCGAGGGCGATGGCCAGACCCAGCTCGGCGGCCTCCGCGAAGCAACGCTCCGGGCCACCGAAACCTGGCGGGAACCGTGCCAGCGACTCCGCTCCCATGCAGTCCATCGACGGCAGCTCGAAGACCGGCTGGAACGTCATCCGGGGACCGCCGTTGTCGATCAGCTGCCGGAACCGCCCGCGCCGTGCCTCCAGGTCCGGCCGCTGGCAGGAGAGCGACTCGGCGAGCACGCCGGCGAGCAGGATCAGGGACCGCGCCTGGCGGCCACGTGCGGTGAGGACGCGGTCGCGGCTCAGGCAGCACAGCATCCCGTACGGTCGCCCGTCCGCCAGCACCACCGGGACCCCGAGGTACGAACCCGCTCCGAGCCGTCCGGAGACCTGCCCCTCGGCAACCGTCGTGCCTGTGCCTGTGCCTGTGCCTGTGCCCGAGCTCGGGCTCGCCTGATCGGCCGGTGCGGGCCGGTGGCCGGTGTGCCCCCGCGAGTGCCGTCGGTCGCCGTAGCGGACGGTCGAGCCGGGACGAACGCCGAACGAAACCGCGTCCCCGCTGCAGGCCTCGATCACCTGGGCCCCGCCGATCAGCCGGGACAGCCAGCAGACATCCACTTCGAGGCAGCCGCGGGCGGTCGCGAGCAGCCCGGCCACCGCCGCCGGCACTGGCTCCAGCCCAGCCACAGGCTCCAGCCCAGCGGGGTGCTCCGGGTCCGGCTCCGGCCTCGAGTCCGGCTCGGGACGAACCGAGCACGGCGGTGCCCTCGTGCCACCGCGATCCCCGCTCTCCGCCACGGCCATCTCCTCCGTGCAGCTCCTCCCTCGGATGCTTCCCGGATACCCGGCAGGCACACGGCCGGGCATGCGGGCACGGCCACGTGGCCGTGGCACGTGGCACGTGCCGGGGCTGGGACGTGCAGGTCAAAGATCGGGATCGTTGTGGAGCATGCCGTGCACCCGGTTGAAGCGCTCCCGCAGCTCGTCCCAGTGGACCGTTCTCGTCGGAGCGATCCCTCTGGAGACGTAGAAGCTGTCCAGAAAGCGCGTGAGGTAGGCGACGTCCAGGCTCAGGTCGCGGGCCATCGCCTCCCGTGCCGCGGCCTCCTCGATACCGGCGATCACGTGTTCCCGCCGCAGGATCAGCAACTCGACCGTGTCGGCCAGCTCGCACACCTCGTCGGCACGGGAGCGGGCGGGATGGTCTGCTCCCAGGTCCTCCCTCCACTCCCGCACCAGCCGGACGGCGTCCGCCGCTCCCAGCGGGTGCGGCTGCGGAGGAGGGGGCGGCGGCTGCGGGCCGCGTCGGGTGGCCGTGATCAGGACGAGGGCCGCCGTCACCGGCCCGGCCACACCGGCCAGCCACGGCCACGGCCCGACCAGCCCGGCCACGAACGCGCCGAGCCCGAGCACGACGGCCTCGCCGACCCCGACCGGATCCTGGAACCGCTGTGGAAGCGCCACCGTTCAGCCGAAGTTCCGGAAGACCCGGACGAAAGCCGCGTCGATGTCCAGCGGGTTGCGGGCGTCGTACTGGGCCGCCCGGGTCAGGCGCGCGATCTCCGCGAGCGTGCCGACGTCGGCGTTGTCGGCCCGGCCGTAGGGGACGGTGAAGATCCGGACTGGCGTGTCCGAGGTGCCCGGGTCCAGGGCGGCCAGCAGCGCCGTCGCGTCACCGTGGTACGGCTCGGTGTTCTGCCCGTCGCTGAGCAGCACGATGGCGTTGATGCGCTCCGGGTCCGCGTTCGCCGTCATCATCTCGCTGGCCCGCTGGGTGGCCTCGAACAGGGCGGTGTCCCCGCGTGCCTGCAGTCCCCGCAGCCGCTCCTGCAGCGCGGCGCGGACCGTACCGACCGGTGACACCGGCACGACCTCGGTGTAGGCCGGGCCTGAGGAGAACGTCCACAGGCCCACCTCGTCATCGTCGTCGAGCAGCGTGAGCGCACGTTCGGCGGCCGGGATCATCAGCTGCAGCTTCGTGCGGTCGACGGCCTTGTCCGGGTCGTCGACCGGTTCGTTCATCGAGCCCGACACGTCGAGCAGCAGCAGCACGCGGGCCTTGCGCCGTACCCGGTCCCAGTTCTCCAGCATCGCCGCGAGCAGCTTGCCGTCGGGGATCGGCACGAGCGCCGGCGTCTGGTCCGCCGGTATGCCGAGCGTCCGTACGAGCTGCTCGGTCGGCCGGGTGGCCGTGGCCTGCTCGCCGTTCTCGCCGTTCTCGCCGTTCCCGCCATGCTCGGTGGAGCTGGCGGGCAGCGGGCGGAAACCGACGTCGGCGAACAGCCGCTGCTGGTCGTCCTCGACCAGAAAACGGTAGAAGTCCTCCGCGACCCGCCGCTGCGGCGGCGTCGCCGAGGCCAGCACGACGAACGGGTGATCGAGCTCGAGCGTGCCGTCCTGCGGATACACCACCCGAAGCGGACGGCGTGGCTGGCGCTCATCGCTCATCTGGGCCGGATCGCCGCCGGGCGCGCCTCGGTTGTACAGGTAGACCATCTGCTCCTGGATGACTATCGCGTCGACATACGGCCGGTAGGCGGCCTCGTCCTGTTTTTGCTCGGCGTCGTAGATCTGCTGCATGAACAGCACCGCCTCGTCGCCGTAACGCGAAACCGACGACTCGATTCCGTGCACGAAACCGACGACGTCCGGATCGTTGAGCCAGTCGGAGGTGGGTGTGGTCGCGGTACCGGTGGCGTGGGCGGCGGCGAGATAGGTGGCGACCGTGGCGGCCAGCCCGGAGGTCGACGTCTCCGCGTTGTCCCGGCCGAGCACGAACTTCCCCCAGTCCGGTCGGCCGTAGGYGGACCAGCCTTTCCGCGCCAGGTCGAGCACGTCCTTCCAGGTGGCGAGCGGGGCGCTGTGCTGCGCCAGCGTCTCGGCCACCGGCTGCGGCATCGCGATGACGAGCATGCTCCGGGTCACCGACCGGTGCGCGGGCTCGGATACCAGGAGGTCGCCGTGCCCCTCCTGCGCGAGCAGGCTCGTCCACATCGACGATGTCGGCAGCCACACCTGCGGTGGGTCCTTCTTGCCCTCGGCGAGGTCGTTCTTCGTCGCCCCGGAGGTGCGGGCGCTGAGCTGGACGTGCCCGCACAGGCCGGCCACGGCGCGCCCCGCGTCGTTGTACCGGTCGACGAGCTGCGCCATCACGCCGGCCTTCTCCGTGGACGAGGTGACCCGGATCGTCTCCGTGCGGTCGCAGTCGGCCGGGCCGTGGCCGCCGACCGCGACGCGCGGCGCCACCGCGGTCACCGCGACGAGGACGACGCCGACCAGACCGCCGAGTGCGTGACGGCGGCGGAAGAACCGGTGTGCCCGTCCGCCGAACACGGTCGCCTCCTGATGGGTCAGCGGGGCTCGGTCAGATCCCAGGTCTCGAAACTGAACCGCGCCGTCGTTCCCGCCCAGCGCCGGTAGGTGGGAAGACTACTGTGTACGGAATTCCCGTCTCCCAGCAGAGCCAGCAGACGCGCCCAGATGTCGTGTACCCGCCAGGGCTGTTCGCGGCGGGACAGCTCCTCGATCAGCTCGTGGATACCGGTCCCGTCGACTTGTCCGTGTAGCGCCTTTATCAGGGTCCGGCCGCCTTCCGGATCGGCCACGAGTACCGCGAGCAGTACGAGCACCGCCTGGTAGGGGCCGTTTTCGTCGGTGCCGATGAAGTCGTCGAGCTCGTTGTCGGGAATGCCCGCGCGCACCAGGCGGTACAGATTGACGAACCGTTTCAGCGCGCGCGGTGTCTCCAACATCGGGCGCAGCCGCTGGACGAACCGCAGCTCCTGGGGACGCAGCCGCAGCTGGTCCGGCTGGGGCGGCATCCCGCCGGGTGTGGCCGCCCGCCCGGTGCGTCCCGGCCCGGGCCGGTCGGGCTCCCCGGAACCCGGGCGCGGCCTGGCCTCGGGCGGTTCGGCCTCCCGGCGCCGGGGGCGTTCGTCCTCGGCGGCCGTCGGCACGAGCCACTCGACGTAGCGGTCGGCCTCGGCCCCCATCGGCCGCAGCGCGAAGACCACCTGGAAGATCTTGTCCAGGTAGTCGAACGGTGTCGCGCCGCCGGCGGCGTCCGCGTTCCCGGCGAAGATCTCGGCGTAGTACTGCTCGAGGCAGCGCCGAAGCCACCGGGGATCCACGGCGACCACCACCACGAACAGCGGAAGCGCCAGCAGCATGTGCACCGCGGCGAGAACGTCGACCACCCTGCGCGGTGAACAGCGGTCGAGGTCGTCGATGTAGAGGATGACCCGCTCCAGCGGAGGCCTGCCCCGGGAGCCGGTCCTCGTCCACTCGGCGAAGGCCCGCCGCGCGCTGTCGCTGAGCTGGCGCAGGTCGGCGTGGACCTGGCCGAGCAGCCCGCGATACTGGTCGTAGGCGCCCGACCGGGCCTGCTCGATCACGACCGCCAGCCGCTGCGCCGCGTCGAGCGTGGCCAGCTGCATCCGGGTGTCCCGCGCCTGTTGTTCCAGGACGTCGACACGCCGCTGGTCGAGGCCGCTGACCGCCTGCCAGGCCGCCAGGAGCCAGCCGACGATGGGAAACCCGGCCAGCACGGCGACGACGCCACCGACCGCCGCCACCGGGGCCGGGCCCCACAGCAGTCCGACCAGACCGGTGCACACTCCCAGCACCAGCACCGCCCCTGCCAGGACGAGCCGGCCACGCCACCGCGCGAGGTCGACCCGCCACAGCCGGGCCCGGGCCCGCAGCCGCTGTGCCCAGCCGGTGTCCTCGGCGGCCAGGTCCTCGAAGGCGCGCAGCCTGTCGCGCAGGACCTCCCGCCTCGCGCGGATCTGCTCGGTGTCCGACGGCTCCGGCTCGACGAGGCCGGCGAAGAGGTGCTCGGCCATGCCCACCCAGAGGTGGTCGTCGTTGTAGTGCCAGGCGTCGAAGCGCACCTGGCGGATGTTGGTCGCGAAGATGCTGCGCGCCGCGCTGCGGCTGGACTGCTCGGCCAGCGCGGCCACCCGGTCGTGGAGCTGGCGGGCGAAGCTCGACTTGCCGGAGCCCCACCGGCCGAGCAGCGCGATCGCCAGCGGCGGCTCGGTCGAGCGGTCCGCGAGGAGCGCGGCCATGCTCTCGACGTCCGTGGCGAACCCGAGCAGGTCGAGCGCGCTTTCCTGATCGCTGACGTGGCCGGGCAGCGGGCCGGGGGCGGCGCCCGGCGTGATCCGCGCACCCGTCGCCAGGTCCCACAGCCGGATCGTGCCGTCATCGGCGCCGCTGACCAGGCGCTTGTTGTCCGGCGTGACGGCGAAGGCCCGCACCGCGGTGGCGTGGCCCCGCAGCCGCACCGGTGCCTGGCCGGGCTGCTCTGCACTCCACACCCAGATCCCGCCACCGAGGCCACCCGCGACGACCTGCCTGCCGTCCGGGGTCACCGCCAGGGTGACCGGGTCCTCGCAGCCGGCCAGGTCGACCGCGGTACGGGAACCGGCCGTGTCCCAGTACCGCACAGCTCCCTGGATCGCGACGGCGATGTGGCTGCCGTCGTGGGAGGCCGCCACCGCGACACTGCCGTGCGCGGCACCGTCCAGCCGGCGCAGCTCGGCCCCGTGCCGATCCGTCACGCGGACGATCGGCTCCGATCCGCCGGTGACGACCTGCCCTCCGTCGCTCACCGCGATGCTGTCGACGCGCCGGTGGCCGCTGGGCCAGCTGCCGGTCCCGGGTGGCTGGATGACGACGTTCTGGCCGGTGTCGATGCTGACCACGGTGTCCCCGCGGGGCGAGACGGCTGTCTCGGCGACGCGCCTCGGATACGGCACCGAGGATGGCGCCGCGGACGAGGCCGCGGCAGGCTCGTTCGCCCAGACGACCGTCTTCCGCTGGTCGCTGGAGACCACCTGGCACTGCTCGTCCACCGCCACCGCGAGGACGGGGCCGGTGTGCGCGGTGTGTTCGGTGAGCAGCCGGCCCGACGGCAGGTCCCAGACCCGGATTCTGGTGTCGGCTCCGCCGGTGACGATTCGGCGGCCGTCCGGGAAGACCGCGATCGCGCGCACGGCGCCCTCATGTCCGGCAAAGAAATCCGCGGGTGTGGTCATGGTGGTCGCCGAGAATAGCCGGCACCGGCCGACCGGCCCACCGGGCCCGCGCGATCGGCCTATCCGATGGCTGACATCGTGCCAGGTGGGGCCGGAAAAGGCCCCCACCCAGCCGGCGCGGCCGTCGGCGGATCTCGTTGTCGCTTTGCTGTGAACAGGGTGGAGAAACCCTCTGGAAAACGCACCCGCCTCACCCGGTCGTGCGCCCGGCGGCGTCGGTCGCTGTGCGCGCCGTTCGTGTCCGCAGGCGGGGGAGGATGGCGGCGACGGCGAACCCGGCCGCGATCGTGACGGCGCCGTCGATGGACAGGGCCATCCTGATGCCGTCCAGCGTCGCCTCGTCGGCGGCGAGGGTGCCGGGGGCTCCGGCGGCGTTCGCGGCGACGACCGCGCTCAGGATCGGGATCCCGACGGTGAGCCCGATCTGCTGGGTCATGGTCGCGAGCCCGGTGGCCAGACCCTGTTCGTCGTCGGGCAGGTCCGCGGTCGCCGTCACCAGGAACCCGACGATGCCGAGGGCATGGCCGAAGAACCCGAGCACCGACGCGATCATCACCAGGGTGAGCGAGGTGCGGTCGAGGTCGACGAACGCCAGCGCCACGGCGGACGACCCCTGGACGAACAGCGCCGTGACGAGGGTCGTCCGCGGGCTGACCCGGCGCAGGACCCGCGGCGCGACGATGCCGGCGGTGAAGGCCGCCGCGCCCGGGACACCGAAGATCAGCCCGGTGACCATGGCGGAGTAGCCGAGCAGCTCCTGCAGGTAGACGGTGAGCAGGAAGACGATCGCGCTGCCCATCGCGAAGATCACGAATCCGCCGGCGTTGCCGCCACCCACCGCGCGCCGGCGCAGCACGGCCAGTGAYGCGAGCGGATGCGAGCTGGTCGACTCGATGCGCCAGAAGGCGACCAGCAACGCCAGGCCCACCCCGGCGGTGATCCACACGACGGGCCGGCCCCAGCCGTCCTCGCCACCGGTGGAGATCCCGTAGATCAGCGCCACCAGCCCGCCGGTGACGGTCAGCGCACCCGGGACGTCCAGTCGCCCACCGGTCTCACCGCGCCCGTCCGTGACCACCCGCGGTGCGGCGGCCAGGATGGCGAGCGCGATCGGCACGTTCAGCAGGAAAGCCCAGCGCCAGCTCAGGTACTGCGTGAGCAGGCCGCCGATGAGGGCGCCGATGGTGAACCCGGCCGGCAGGAGCGCACCGTTGAGTCCGAGCGCCCGCTGGCGGGCCGGCCCCTCCGGGAACGTGGTCACCAGCAGCGAGAGTGCGGCCGGCGTGGCGATGGCCGCGGCCAAACCCTGGCCCACGCGGGCGGCGAGCAGCACCGCCGGTGTGCTCGCCACCCCGCCGACCAGCGAGGCGACCACGAGCAGCCCCAGCCCGGTCATGAACAGCCGGAGCCGCCCGGTGAGATCGGCGACCCGCGCGAACAGCAGCGTGAAGCCGGCGGACGGGAGCGCGAAGGCCGTCGCGATCCACTGCAGGTGGCCCTCGGAGATCCCCACACCGGCGCCGATCGAGGGCAGGGCGACGTTCAGGATGGAGAAGTCGACCGCGAGCATGAACTGCGTTCCGAGCAGCAGCAGGAGCGCGACGCGCTGCCGAGCGGTGAGACGGTCGGAGCCCGCCGCCGCCGACAGCGGAGGCTGCGTCGTGGCGGGCAGGTCATCCGGTGCCTGCCGGCCGGGTTCCGCGGAACCGCGTCCGGTCTGCGCCTGCGCCCGTGCCTGCGCCGGGACGGCGACGGGCGTCGGTGTGGCGGTCGTGTCGGTCATGGGCCTGACGATCCAGGCGCCTGCGCGGGGTAGCCATCGCCATGCACGGGCTATCCACCGGGTGGGTAGCCCTGGCAGGGTCACCTTCCAGGTGCCGAAAACGTCTGCCGGCGGAGCGACAATGCCAGAATGACCGAGCTCGGTGAGTTCCTTCGTTCGCGTCGCAACCGGCTCGCGCCCGCGGAGGCCGGTATCGCCCGCCCAGGTGATCGGCGCCGGGTGCCTGGCCTGCGCCGCGAGGAGCTCGCCCAGCTCGCCGGGGTGAGCGTCACCTACTACACACGGCTGGAGCAGGGCCAGAGCCGCAACGCCTCCGACGCGGTGCTCGGCTCACTCGCCCGGGTGCTCAGGCTCACCGACGACGAGCAGGCTCACCTGCTCACCCTCGCCCGCCCGGAGCGGGCGGCCCGGCGCAGCCGCCAGCTGGAGCGGGTGCGTCCCGGGGTCCGGATCCTGCTCGAGTCGGTCCGTGACAGCCCGGCCCTCGTGATCGGCCGCCGCACCGACGTGCTCGCCTGGAACCGGCTCGGGCACGCACTGGTCGCGCCGCACCTGGACTTCAACGCCCCGGACCGCTGCGCCTCCCGCCCCAACATGGCCCGGCTGATCATGCTGGACGCCCATGTCCGCGACCTCTACGTAAACTGGCGGCGCAAGGTCGAGGACCTCGTCGGCTATCTCCGCCTCGCCTCGGGGCAGTATCCCGACGACGAGCAGCTCACCACCCTCATCGGTGAGCTCTGCGTGAAGAGCGAGGAGTTCGCGTCGGGGTGGGCGCGCCATCCGGTCAAGGACTGCGCCAGCCACGTGCGGGCCTACCGCCACCCGCTGGTCGGTGAGCTGACCCTGCACGAGGAGACGCTGCGCCTGCCGGAGGACCACGGCCAGCGCATCGCCATCCTGTCGGCCGAGCCGAACTCGCYGACCGCCGAGCGGCTCGCGCTGCTCGCCTGCCTGGGCGCAACCGCGCTCCAGGGGCCCTGCGGTCCTCCCGCCCAGCCCAGGGCTGACCGGGAGGCGGTCGCCGAACCCGCAGGCCCCGCGCGGGGGCCGGGCGCCTGACGCCCACGGGAAATCTCCCCGGACACTGCTTTCACTCCCGGGTATCTCCTTCAGCTCGGCGGGCCGCGGTCGCGATTGGCCCGCGATCTGGACAGAAGTCCGGATTTCGTCAGGCGGTGGCGTGGGGATCTGCGCAGGTCCATAAGAATGCCGCCGAATTCGGCCCCTAGCCCGGGCTGCCGACGTACGCTCGATCTCGGCCGTTTTCCGGGGGGAGGGCGTTCGTGCGTACTGGCGCGATGCGGGTCGGCGTCGTACTACCGATCGTCGAGTAGCGCCTCGTCGCGCAGCCGGATCGCGTCGTTGAACACGACCCGGGCGCAGCCGAACGCCCGCGCGAGCGCCTGAACCTGCCCCGGTTCGGGATAGGCCCGGTAGCGGTACCGCACGATCGGCATACCACCGATCATGCTTGCCCTATGGACATCTCCGACGACTATCGGCGTGGTAGGCATGTGGTTTCTGCACTTCACGTCCACTTGGTTTTCTGGCGAAGTACCGGCGTGGCGTGTTCGACGAGGCGATGCTCGACGCCTACGAACGGACGATGCGCGACGTACGCGCCGACTTCGGCACCCGCCTGGTCGCGTTCGACGGCGAAGACGACCATGTGCACCTGCCGGTCGAACACCCACCGAAGGTCGCCGTGTCCGCGCTCGTGAACTCTCCGAAGGGCSTGTCCACGCGGATGCCACGGGCCGAGTTCACCGGCCGGGTGAACCACGCCTCGATACGGGGGCGTTTCTGGTCGCCGTCATACTTCGCGGTCTCCGCCGGTGGAGCCCCCATCGCGCTGCCGCGCGAGCACATCGAAGGCCATCGAAGGCCAGCCCCGATGCGCTGACCCCGCCCTGAAGGACGGGGCTCGCGCGCTACGTTCCTCCGGTCAGACGTGGCCCGCGGCGAGGATCCCGGTGCCTGCGGCGTCGCGGGTCAGGGTGTGGGGTAGGCGGTGGTCACGGTGCCGGCCTGCCCGTGGAAGGTGAACGTGACGCCGAGCGGCACGCTGACCACCTCGGGACGGGAGAACCCGAGAGGGTAGGCACCGGTCGCGTCGGGCAGCCCGACGGAGAACAGGATCTGTTCGGCGAGCGGCACGTCCGCGTTGATGAGGATCCAGTTTCCGACCGCCGTGTGGCTGAAGGTGCGCAGGCTCAGCGACACCGTCGCGCCGGTGAGGACCCTGCGGAAGACGAGCTGGCCGTCGATCTGCGCGGTGATCGACCCGGCACCGCGCTGCGGGGGCTCGAGCGGGAAGGTGAGCCGTTCCGAGAGCGGGTTCAGGCACACGCTGGTCTGGCCGGGCGCGGTGGCGTAGGCGATCACACCCGCCCTGGCGAGCGCCAGCAGGAACTCGCGGTTGAAGGTGAACTGCGCGGTGCCGACCCCAGACGCCGGTGTCGCCGGTGGAGTCGGGGAGCACAACGGCCCGGATGAGGCGGCGGCCTGAGCCGCCAGCGTCGCGGCGAGGCCCGGCGCGGCGGCCGGGCTGGCCGCGCCTGCGGTTCCCGCCGTCGCGGTGAGTGCGGCCAGCACTGATAACAGGCCCGCGACAAGGATTGGCATCTTGTGTCGGATGGTCATGGGCGTCCCCCTCGACAGCACACGCACACCTTTGGGCGATCAAGCTAGCCGGAACCGCTCGTTCGCGCTGTGAATACAGTCGAGCACCTGCCGTAAGGTGCCATTGAGGGTTCTGGTTCGGCGCCGGCCGCGGCCGGTCAGGGCAGGAGTGTGGCGACCCGGTCGATCTCCGCGCGCACGGGTGCGGTCAGGCTCGTGAACGGCGAAGTCTCGATCGTGTCCCCGCGGCCGCGTAGCCGGCGCCGTTGCCAGGTCGCGACGATGCGGCCGTCATGGACGACGGTCGGTCGGAACACACCGTTGCCGCCGGGGACGACCCGCTGGAATTCCTCGCGGCCGAGCATCGCGGACCGGTCGGTGTAGCCGAGCACCAGTTCGTCGAACGCGGGCAGCAGGTGGACGGCGCGGGCCTCCTCCCGGCAGGTCGCCAGGCGCTCCGGGGTGAGCGGGTCCATCAGGTGCTCGACGCCGTCCACGTCCAGACCGGCGAGGTTCGGCCGGGCCACCGCGACGGCGGTGCGGACGTCCGCCGCCAGCAGCTTCGTCCACTTCGCGAAGTCGTCCCGGCTGGCTGGCCCGTGCCCGCGGAAGTAGGCGAGCGCCAGCACGCCGAGAGCCTCGTCCCGGTCCAGCTGCCGGGGCCGGCGCACCCACTCGGTGACCAGGACGAAGGCCTGCTGCCCGTCCTGGGCTGGGCCGAGGCAGAGCGTTCCGGTCTCTGCCAGGTGGACGATCAGGTGATACCCGCGCTGGCCACCGGTGACGATGCCCGCGGCCTCCCAGACGGCGTACAGCTCGTCCCGGAGCAGGCGGCGGCCCCCGGCCAGCGCCTCGACGGCCCGCGTGCGGGCCTGCTCGAAGACGGCGGAGTCCAGTCCGAGCTCGGCTCGGCGCCGGGCGGCGAGGGTGGCCAGCCGGGGAGCGGTGAGCGCGGTGAGCCAGCCGAGATCCTCCGCGGGGACGGTATGCAGCGTGCCCCTGATCGGCCAGCTGGTGACCAGCTCGCCGGCGTCGAAGGCGGCTGCCACGCCAGCCTGGTTGCGGGCGGTGGTGCGCAGCGCGACGGACATCAGCAGGCTTCGCCGCTCCTGCGCCTGCAGACCGCCGAGCGTGCGCACCGCCTCGGCCGGTGTCGCCGCGGGCTCCCCGGCGAGCCGCTGCGCCACCAGCCTGAGCAGGCCGATCTCGGACATACCGGGCATTACCGCTCCTCCTGCAGGGTGACGGGTAGGCCGGTGACGGGCCTGTTGGGCGGTGCCGAGAGGTCGTCGAGCCGTGCGGCGAGATCGGTCGGCAGGTCGAGGTCGAGGCTTGCGAGGTTGTCGGTGAGCTGGTCGATGGTGCGTGGGCCGAGGATCACCGAGGTGATGCCGGGACGCCGCAGAGCCCACGTTATGGCGACGGCTGACGGGGTGGTGGCGAGATGGTCGGCGACCTCCGTGACGCCGTCGGCGATGTCGAAGCTCCGGTCGCGCAGGAGTGTGGCCGCCCAGCGGGCGGCGGTGGGGTTGAAGGCGAGCCACTGGTGCAGGCGGCTGCCCGGTGCGGGCTGGGCACCGCGTCGGTACCGGCCGGCGAGCACGCCACCGGCGAGCGGTCCGTAGGCGATGGCGCCCAGGCCGTGGCGCGCGCAGGCCGGCAGGATCTCGGCTTCGATCTCGCGGGCGAGGAGCGAGTAGTGGGGCTGGAGGCTGACGAAGGGCGTCGTTCCCAGCCGCTGACTCGCCCACTGGGACTCGATGATCTGGCTGGCGGTGTAGTTGGAGCAGCCTATGTAGCGGACCTTGCCCTGGCGGACGAACCCGTCCAGGGTCGTCATCGTCTCCTCGACGGGCACGTCCGGATCCCAGTTGTGGCACTGGTAGAGATCGACGTGATCGGTGCCCAGGCGGCGGAGGCTGGCGTCCAGCGCACGGCTGAGATGGCGTCGGGACAGGCCGCGGTCGTTCGGGCCCGGGCCCAGCGGGCCGGCGCCCTTGGTGGCCAGTACGACCGAGTCCCGGCGGGCGGCGATGGCGCGTCCGACGACCTCTTCCGAACGTCCCCCGGTGTAGATGTCGGCTGTGTCGATGACGTTGCCGCCCCGGTCGAGGAATGCGTCGATGATCCGGCGTGCCTCCGGTTCGTCGCAGGGCGCGCCGGGACCGGCGCCGAAGTTCATGGTCCCAAGTGCCAGCCGCGACACCTTGAGGCCGGATCGTCCCAGCAGTGCGTACTCCACAGGATCTCCTCCATCTATCCGGGGCGCCGCCCCGCTTAGTGGTGACCACACTGTACGGGGCGGCGCCCCGCTTCGTGCCGGGAGCTCGTGGCGCAGACTGTGGAACGCGCAGGAACGTAGCCGGCCGCGAAGGTGGAAGGGAGTGCGGTGCCATGACGGACCGGACGGGCATCGCAGGCACGGCGGCGGCAGAGACAGACCCGGGCACGTCGCTCTCCGGGCGTCCACTGCGGGCTGACGCGCGGCGAAACCGGGCGCGAGTGCTCCGCGCCGCCCGTGACCTGTTCGCCGCCGACGGCCTGTCCGTTCCGCTGGACGAGATCGCCCGACGTGCGGGCGTCGGCGCGGGCACGGTGCACCGTCATTTCCCGACCAAGGAGGCGCTGTTCGCGGCGGTCGTCGTCGACCAGGTGGAACAGCTCGTCGCGGATGCCGCCACATACGCCACGAATGCCGATTCCCGTGAGGCGCTGCTTGCCATGCTGGCCCGAATGCTGGCGGAGGGCATCGAGAGCAGGCCGCTCAAGGCCGCGCTCGCCGGAACGGACTTCGATCTACGAACCGCCGCGCCCGACGTCGCGGCTCGTCTGCGCGAGACTCTGCACGACCTTCTCCAGCGCGCGCAGCGGGACCGCGCAGTCCGCGGCGACATCGACGTCGACGATCTGTTCGCCCTGCTGGCGGGGGCCTTCGCCACTCTGCGCCACGCGGACGCAGAGGGGGCCCCCGACCGGTTCGCGCGTCTCAACGCCGTGCTCTTCGACGGCCTGCGCGCACCGAGGTAGGCAGGCGGTCAGCGCGACATCTCCGTTCCTTTTCAGGAACCGGGGCGCCTGAAAGGGAACGGAGGAAGCGCGGCCGCGGTGGGGGCTCGTCTGTTCAGAGGGTCAGGAACCAGCGGACGATCGCGGCTGTGCCGAGCAGCTCGGATCCCTCGTGCACGAAGCCGCTGTAGTCACGGTTGACCCCCAGGTCGACAAGCCGAACCCGGCTGCCGCCGGCGGCGAACCGCTCCTGGCAGTGGACGGTGTTGAGGTTCGCCGCCTGCTCGTCACCAGGGCTGTAATACAGCCGGGACGGGGCGGCCGGAGCCCAGCCCGAACAGACGCTGTCGAGTACCGTCAGCGCCTGCGCGAACGCGCCGGAGGGCTGGGCCAGCAGCGCGAAACCCTGGGGTGTCAGCAGGTCCGCCAGTGTGTCGGGAAGTCCGTTGAGAACCTCGAGGCCCTGGTGGGTTCCGTCGAACAGTTCGGCGACGTCCACGTAGGACGGCTGGAATATCGCGGCCGGTGTGTCGTAGATGTGATGAAGCCGGTTGTAGGCGACCAGCAGGTACGCCGTGTAGGCCACGGAGAACTTCGGGTGCAGCTCGCCGTCGAGCATGGCCGGTATCTGGGCGTTCTGGAAGTCGTAGCCACCGCTGATCGGTGCGAGGGCACCGAGCCGGAACCACGGGTCCGCGCCGTCGTGCAGGGCTCGGCCCAGCCCCAGCGCGGCCGACGCGCCCTGGGAGAACCCGGTGGCCAGCACGTCCCGCCCGAGCTGGGTCCCACGGCCGGCCAGGAACGAGCGGGCGGCCCGCAGCAGGTCGAGCGACGCGGTCGTCTCCGACTGGACGTCCATCCACGGGTGCGGACCCGGGCCCTCGCCGAGGCCGAGATAGTCGGGTGCCACCGCCGCGAAACCGGCGGCGGCGAAGGTGATCGGCGGACCGGTGAGAAACCCGTCGGAGGACGTCGAGGGCGCATCGCCCTTGAAGATCTGCGTTCCGTGCGCGAAGGAGACCGGCCGCAGGCGCCGGTTGTCGTTCAGGGGCAGGGCCAGCAGCCCGCTGGCTGTGATCGGTGCGCCGTGCGGGTCGACCGTCCGATACACCAGCCGGAATGTGCTGACGCCATACCGGACGGCGCCCGCGTCGAAGCTCTGCTCACGCAGGAACGCCGCGGCCTCGGCTCGGTTCGCCAACGTGGTGAGCGGTGTCGACGAGACGAGGGCACCACGCCACTGGGCCGGGCGGACGGCAGTGCCACCGTGGTCCTGTACGGCGGTGTGCCCGTGGCTTTCGGTGGCGAATGCGGGAACGGCGCTGATTCCCGGTGTCACGAGAACGGCGGCTATTGCTCCGGACACGGCCAGAAAGCCGGACCGGCGCAGGCGCGACCGCCGGGAACCCGCCGCCTGTCGTTCGGGGTGGGAAGTCATGATGCGGAACGCTATGTCTCGTCCGCTTTCCGTGACCGCCGGCGGCCCGGTGTGTTCAGGGTGGGGTTTCCCCCACCCTTCTTCACACCGGTGGCCGCGGCCGCGGGGCCAGCCCGGTGGACTCCGCTGCCGTCAGCCCGGTATCAGCCTGGGAACGGGGGTGCCTCGGGGGGGCGGTAGTAACCTTTGACTGACCGCTCAATCTGCTCGTCCAGGTGCTTCCGGGCGTTCTCGGGGTCCTTCTTGAACGGAACCAGGTCGATGTAGCGGATCCCACCCAGCAGGCCCCCGGGTTCGCATTTTTCGATCCTGACGGGGATCAGTCTGCGGCCCAGGCCGGCCGGGTCGCGTTTGAACGCGGTTCCCCAGGAGGCCTGGACCTTGTCCGACGCCAGATAGGCCTGGGACAGCACGACGATCATGTGTTTCGAGAAGTTCAGGCCTTCGTCGAGTGCCCAGTAGTCGTTGGTGCCCGCGGGATTCCACGCGTCGTAGCGGACCAGATAGTCGTTCTGCAGGAGTCCCGCGATCCAGTCTCCCCAAGCCGCGTCGGTCTCGAGCACGGAGACGAAGAAGTCCCACTTCGTGCCGTCCGGCCGAACCGGGGCATCCAGACCATCCGGATCGTCCAGGCCGTTCGGGCTGGGCGGGTCGACCAGGCCGGACGAGCCGTCCGGGCTGCCGGGACCTTTCTGGCTCACCGGGGCGGCCGGGGTCTGCGTGCTTGCCGGGCTGCCCGACGGGCTACCAGCCGGCGTGGCGGCCACGGCGGCCACGCCGGGAACAGCGGGCAGTGGGCGGCCGGGAAGGGTCAGCCAGGCGGTGGCGGAGAACTTCTTCACCGTCACAGCGACCTCGCGGAAGTCGCCCGGGGAGAGCCCGCGCAGCCGCCGGGCGACGACGGAGTCGAACAGCGTGGCGGAAAGGATCAGCGCCAGGTCCGCGTCCGGATCGCGCTGCAGCAGTTCACGGATGGGTGTCGAGTCGACCAGTCGTGCGCAGATCACCACGGTGTCACCGGCCCAACCGGTGTCGTGCTCGAGGATGTCGCCCTCATGGATCGCGACCCGCAGCCGGATCCGGCCGAGCTTGTTGCGGGTCGCGTTGTACTCGTTCAGCGTGATGCCCAGCTCACGGACGAAGTCGGCGACGATCCGTGCTTTCGGGGTGGCGGCCGAGAACACCATGAGGAAGCCGTCGCCGCGGTCCTGCCGCAGGGGTGCGGGGGGTATTCGCGCCTCGCTCAGGGCGCCCTCGATGATTCCCCGCAGCCCGTCGCGCAGCTGCTTCTGCTCCAGCATGTTGAGATCGCTGTAGCCGACGGCGTCGAAGGCGATGACGGTGCCGTTCGTGGGCAGCCCGTCATCTGCCCGCGGCTCCGGGCCGCCGTGGTGGGACGGGCTGCCCACGGCTTCGGCGTGGGCAGCGGCCAGCCCCGTCCGGAACGCCGGGTTTGCGGGGAAGTCACGAGCCGCGATGGTGAGAATCCTGCGGCGGGCATCGGGGAGCACACCCCTGCCGAGCGTGGCGTTGACCGCGTGCCAGTACTCGATCGCGGTCGACGTCCCCTGCGGCTGTCGTTCGGACTCCAGGCCAGCCTGGCTGAGTAGCTGACCAGCGGAAATCCGCTCGGAATAGACGGCCGCGAGGGCCAGCACCTCCGCCTCGGCCAGCGAATGGACCAGCGCCCCGCCGCCGCTCGTCACCGCGACCTCGACTCATCAACCTCGGACACAGACCGCCCTCCCCGTACGTGCCGGCGCCGCTAGCTGCTTTTTCCTTTCGGAATGCTGGCAGACTATCCGGCGCCGGCAGAATCATTGCCGTCGGTGGCCGGTTTCTGACCAGGCGCGGCGGCGATCCGAGGAGGTTGCCGGCGGGAGATGCCGGCGGGCGCGGGGCGGCGGGTCAGATGATCTCGATGATCATGGCGGCGCCCATGCCGCCTCCGGCGCACATCGAGACGCAGCCGAGGGAGGCGCCGCGGCGGCGAAGCTCGCCGACCATGGTGACGACCATCCGGGCACCGGTGGCGGCGATGGGGTGACCGAGGCTCGCCCCGCTGCCGTTCACGTTGACGATCTCCGGGCGGATGCCGAGCTTGCGCACGGCCGCCACCGGCACCGAGCAGAACGCCTCGTTGATCTCGAACAGGTCGATGTCGGCGAGAGTGAGCCCGGCGCGGTCGAGCGCGCGGGGGATCGCGAGGGTGGGTGCGAGGCCGGTCAGCGCCGGCTCGATCCCGGCGGTGGCCCAGGAACGGACCCGTGCCAGCGGGGTGAGGCCGTGGGCGGCCGCGTAGTCGCCGCTGGTCAGGGTCACCGCGGCGGCGGCGTCGTTGAGGCCGGCGGCGTTCGCGGCGGTGACGGTGGCGTTCGGCAGCTCGGGGTGCAGCAGGGGCAGCGTGGCGAGGCGTTCCAGGGTGGTGCCGCGTCGGGGGTGCTCGTCGGTGTCGAACCGCTTGGTGGTGCCGTCGGGCAGGGTGACGTCCAGCGGGATGATCTCGTCGACGAAGGCGCCGGCGTCGATGGACGCCAGCGCGCGCTCGTGGGTGTAGACCGTCCACTCGTCGACGTCGCGGCGGGTCAGGCCCATCTCCCGGGCGGTGTTCTCCCCGACGGTGATGGACATGTCGAACGCGGGGGCCTCCGGCGTCTCCGGGTGCGACGGGGCCATCCAGGGCTGGTACTCGCCGGTGGCGTCCCGCTTCGAGCTGCGGGCCGCGTTGGTGAGGCTTTCGGTGCCGCCGGCGATGACGACGCGGTCCATGCCGGCGCGGATGCTGCCGGCGGCGATCGAGACTGCGGTCAGGCCGCCGGCGCAGTGCCGGTTCGTCGCGGCGCCGGAGGCATTGAACAGGCCGAGCCGGACGGCGATGTTGCGGGCGATCACCCCGCCGCCCTGGTACGACTCGGCGAGGACGACGTCGTCGACGTCCGCCGCGGGCACGCCGCCGCGCTCCAGGACGGCCGGGACGACGGCCTCGGCCAGCTCGAACGCGTCGAGGCCGACGAGGCTGCCCTTGCGGGTCCGGCCGATCGCGGTGCGGGCGGTGGAGACGATGACTGCTTCGGTCACGGGGGATCTCCTCGATCTCGACCGGACGACTATCTGGGTTTGCCTGGGGCCTGGGCCTGGGTTACTTGGGCGGGAAGCGCAGGGCGCCGTCGAGGCGGATGTTCTCGCCGTTGAGGTAGGGGTTGCGCACGATCGACTCCACCAGCAGGGCGAACTCCTCGGGCTTGCCCATCCGCTTGGGGAACTGGATGGTCTCCACCAGGCGTGCCTTCAGGGCGTCCGGTGCGCCGAGCATGATCGGCGTGCCCATGGTGCCCGGCGCGATCGCGCAGACCCGGATGCCCGCCGGGGCGAGGTCGCGGGCCATCGGCAACGTCATGCCGAGGATGGCCGCCTTGGCCGCGCCATAGGCGAGCTGGCCGGCCTGCCCTTCGAGGCCCGCGATGGAGGCGGTGTTGACCACGACGCCGCGCTCCCCGTCCTCGGTGGGCTCGTTGCGGCTCATCGCGGACGCCGCGAGCCGGGTCACGTTGAACGTGCCGATCGCGTTCATGTTCATGACCTTCACGAACGCGTCCTTGTCGTGCGGGGTCCCGTCGCGGGCGACGGTGCGCCCGGCGATGCCGCCGCCGGCGACGTTCACGACGACCGACAGGACGCCGAGATCCTGCGCGGCGGCGATGGCGGCGAGGACCGCGTCGTCGTCGGTGACGTCACCGCTCACCGCGGCGGCGGCCGGGCCGATGCTGTCGGCGAGCTCCTTGGTGCGGCCCTCGTGCAGGTCGAAGACCACGGTCTTCAGGCCGATGCCGGTGAGGTGGCGGACGCAGGCCGCGCCCAGCCCGCCCGCTCCGCCGGTGACGATCGCCGAACGCCCTGCCAGATCCACTGGTTCCTCCCGCGACGAACAACATCAAGATGCGACAATATTGACATCAAGATCGAAAAACTGTTCAAGATCGAAAAGGATCGAACTTCGAAATTGACATCGAAGTTGCAAAAAAGTTATTGTGCGCGAGTGTCGGTGTCAAAGGTTGCGCTAGGGCTCAGTCTCGCCGGAATCCGCGGTGACGCGGCCACCCTCGCCGCGGTCGCGCGGCGGGCGGAGGAGTCGGGGTACGACTCGGTCTGGACCAACGAGGCGTGGGGTAACGACGCGTTCACGCCGCTGGGCGTCATCGCGGCCGTCACCTCCCGGCTCGGGCTCGGCACCGCCATCGCCCAGATCCCGGCCAGGACACCGGCGACCACGGCGATGACCGCCCTGACACTGCAGCAGCTCTCCGGCGGCCGGCTCACCCTCGGGCTCGGCGCCTCCGGGCCACAGGTCGTCGAGGGCTGGCACGGTGTCCCGTTCCGCCAGCCGGTGCGGATGACCAGCGAGTACCTGGCCGTGCTGCGCAAGGCGCTCGCGGCGAAGGAGCGGCTGGAGTTCGCCGGCTCGATCTACACGATTCCCTACGCCGGGGCGGATGCCACCGGCCAGGGCCGGCCGCTGCGTTCCACGATGCCGCCCGCCCCGGACACGCCGATCCTCGTCGCCGCGATGGGCCCGAAGAACGTGGCGATGACTGTCGCCGAGGCCGACGGCCTGCTGCCATACCTGTGGAGCCCGACCCGCTGGAGCGCGGCCTGGGGCGAGACCCTCGCCAAGGCGCCGGCCGGGTTCCAGGTCGCGCCGACCGTCCTCGCCTGCGTCGGTGACGACCTCGACAAGTGCCGTGACCAGGTCCGTCCGCGCATCGCGCTGCACATCGGCGGGATGGGCTCGAAGAAGACGAACTTCTACGCGGCGCTGGTCTCCCGCTACGGGTACGAGGCCGAGGCCAGCCACATCCAGGACCTCTTCCTCAGCGGCGACCGCGCCGGCGCGTGCGCGGCCGTCCCCGACGAGCTCGTCGACGACCTGGCGCTGGTCGGGCCGCTCGAGCGGATCGCCGACCAGCTCGCCGCCTGGCGCGACGGCCCGGTCACCACCATGATCATCGAACCGGCCGACCTGAGCATGCTGGAGCCCATCGCCAGCCTGTGGTGACGTAACCATGCTCGGGCCAGTGCGAGAGAGTCAGACTTCGAAGGAGACAGCCATGCCAGCAGCGGCGACCGGGGGCGCGCAGGAAGCGGCAGGCGCGGGCACGGCGACCACGGCAGACGTGGCTGCGGTCACGGCTGCGACCGCCGTCGCGTCCGCGACCACGGTCGCGGATGTCCTGCTGGCGCGGGCCGGGCAGGACGAGCCCGCGTTACTGGTCGCCGACCGGCAGTGGACCTACCGCGAGCTGGTCGAGGAGGCGGCCCGCCGGGCGGCGCTGTTCGAGCAGCTGCGTGACGCCGACCGCCCCCCGCACATCGGCGTCCTGCTGGAGAACGAGCCCGACTACCTGTTCTGGCTGGCCGCGGCCGCGCTGTCCGGGGCGGTCGTCGTCGGCATCAACTCGACCTACCGCGGGGACGCACTCGGCCAGCTGATCCGGCACAGCGACTGCCAGCTGCTGGTCACCTCGACCGGTCAGCAGCCGCTGCTGGCCGGCGTGGACACCGGTGTCGCCGCCGACCGGGTGCTGCTGGTCGACGACCCCGACCACATCGCGCTCGTCGCCCGCCAGCAGGCGGAGCCGCCACAGCGGCAGGCGGCGCCCGAGGACCTCCTTCTGCTGATCTTCACCTCGGGTTCGACGGGCCTGCCGAAGGCGGTGCGCTGCACCCAGGGCCGGTACGCCCGCACCGGCGCGCACGTCGCGAAGATCGCGCAGCTGGGCGCGGGTGACGTCGTCTACTCCCCGCTGCCGTTCTTCCACTCGAGCTCGCTGTTCACCGGCTGGTCGTCCGCGCTGAACGCCGGCATCCCGATCGCGACCCGGTCGAAGTTCTCCGCCTCCAACACGCTGCCGGACGTCCGCCGCTTCGGCGCAACCATGATCACCTACACCGGCAAGGTGCTCAACTACATCCTCGCCACCCCCGAGCGGCCCGACGACGCCGACAACCCGCTGCGCCTCGCGGTCGGCAACGAGGCCTCCGCGCGCGACATCCGCGACTTCGCCCGCCGCTTCGGCTGCACCGTCCGGGACAGTTACGGCTCGACCGAGGGCATCATCATCATCCGCCGCGACCCGGCGATGCCCGAAGGCGCGCTGGGCGTCGCCGACCCGACGGTGAAGGTGCTCGACCCCGACACCGGGCTCGAATGCCCGCCGGTCACGCTCGGCGCGGACGGACGTCCCACCAACCTGGACGTCGCCGTCGGCGAGATCGTGGAGACCGCCCCGACCGGCGGGTTCGAGGGCTACTACCGCAACGAGGCGGCCACCCAGGCCCGTTTCCGCGACGGCTGGTACTGGTCCGGCGACCTCGCCTACCGCGACGCCGACGGCTGGCTGTACTTCGCCGGCCGCTCCAACGAATGGCTGCGCGTCGACGGCGAGAACTTCGCCGCCGCCCCCGTCGAAGCCATCGTCGGCCGCTACCCGGACGCGCGCTCCGTCGCCGTCTACGCCGTCCCCGACGACCCGGTGGGCGACCGGGTCATGGTCGCCCTCGAGCTGCGCGGCGGTGCCGAGTTCGACCCGGCGGCCTTCGACGCCTTCCTCGCCGACCAGCCCGACCTCGGCCCCAAGTGGGTCCCGGCGTTCGTCCGCGTGACGCAGGAGCTGCCGAAGCTCGCCAGCATGAAGATCGACAAGATGCGGCTGCGGCGCGAGGCCTGGCAGGCCGACCAGGTGGTCTGGCGCCCGGGCAAGGGCGAGCCGCTGCGCCGGCTCGACGAGGCCGACCGCACCCGGCTCGCCACCCTCCTCGGCTGAGCGGGGGAGCGCACCCATGACGACGCTCGAGCCGGCGGGCACCCGCCCGTCGCTGCTCACCGACGGCCTCGTCTTCGCGGAGGGCCCCCGCTGGCACGCCGGCCGGCTCTGGTTCTCCGACATGCACGGCGAGGCCGTCCACACCGCGACCTTGGACGGAAAGACCACCAAGGTTCTGGCCCTGCCCGGCGAGAAACCGTCAGGCCTCGGCTTCCTGCCGGACGGATCCGTGCTGGTCGTGGCCATGAAGCGCCGGGCACTGCTGCGCTTCACCACCGACGGCTCGTCCGAGGGCGCCTCGTACCAGGTGCACGCGGATCTAGCGCACCTGGTGTCGGACGAACTGAACGACATGGTGGTCGACACGACCGGCACCGCCTACGTCGGCAGCTACAACACCGAGCCAGGCACCGGCGTGATCGTGCGGGTCGCCCTCAACGGCTCGGCCGCGATCGCCGCGACCGGCCTGGAGTTCCCCAACGGCACGGTCATCACCCCCGACGGTCGGACGCTGATCGTCGCCGAGTCCAAAGGCCGCCGCCTCACCGCTTTCGACCTCGACGACCACGGCAACCTGGCGCAGCCCCGGACGATCGCGACCACCCCGGACGCAGCCCCGGACGGGATCGCGCTCGACGCGGCCGGCGCGGTCTGGGCCGCCTTCCCCCTCGCCCACGAGTTCCGCCGCATCCTGCCCGGCGGCGAGGTCACCGACCGGATCAGCACCGGTGAACGCATGGCCATCGCCTGCACCCTCGGCGGCGACGACCGCCGCACCCTGTTCCTGCTCAGCGCGAAGAACTGGAGCGCGGACGCCCTGGCCGGCGCCCGAACCTCCGTGGTGGAAACCCTCCGCGTCCCGGTACCCGGCGCCGGCCTGCCCTGACCGCTTGTCGCCGCCGGGATCAGGCGTGGGGGTTCATGTCCCCCCCAGCGATGCGACCTCCATTGCCGCCGCACCCGACGCCCGACGCCACGCCAGGCGCTCACGGCCATACACGGGCACCTCGAAGCGCCGACCAAGTAGCTCATCCAGGTTCCATGCCTTCACCCGCACCCCCAGTCATCGGCAAACAGGCAGACGATCTGCCCGGCGGATCGACGGCCCCGGGCACGGCCAGGACATGGATGTGTGTGGTCCGACGCCACACCCGGGACAGTCAGAGAACAGCGCGCCAGTGCCGGCCATCGGAACCGGTGCCACTCGCGTTCTCTTGTTGCCACCTCCTAGCGGAAATCTTCCTAGGAAGCTTGACCAAGCCTGCCCCACCTTCCTAGGTAGGTCAAGACCTTCCTAGGAAGCCTCTACGCTCGCGTAATGAGCAGCAGGCGCGGGGCATCTGATCGGATCTGGGCCGATCTCCGCGAGCAGATCACCACCGGACGCCTTGCCCCGGAGACCGCGCTACCTTCGACCGCCGAACTGGCCCGGCGCTACGGCGTCGCGACCGAGACGGCCCGTCTCGCCGTGACCCGTCTCAAGGAAGAAGGCCTGGTCAGCGGCAGAACCGGAGCCGGTGTCTACGTCCGCTCCCGGCCACATCTGCGCCGACTCGGGATCGACCGGTACGACAAGGCCAAGTGGCGCGACGCCGATCTGGTCGCGTTCGCCGCCGACCGGATCGCCTCCGGTCGGACCTGGAAACCCGGCGACCAGACGCAGACGGTCTGCCGCCTTCCCGCACCACCCGACGTCGCCACGGCACTCGGGATCCCCGAAGGCGCTGACGTGTACGAACGCGCACGCCTGATCCGCGAGAACGACGAGCCCACCCACACACTCACCAGCTACTACCTGCCCGAGCACGTCGAAGGCACCCGCCTCACCGAGGACACCGCCGGCCCCGCCGGTCCCGCTGGGGGATTCCGCGTCCTGTACGAACAGGGCCTCGAGCCCGCCTGGATCGAAGAAGACCTCCGGGCACGAATGCCAACCCCCGACGAGGCCACGACCTTGCAGCTACCGCCCGGCGAACCCGTCGTCGAGCTGCACCGGACCACCTTCACCGCCGAACAGACGCCCGTCGAATACGCCGTCGGAGTCCACGCCGCGTCACGGTTCGCCTGGTCCTACCGGTTCCCGGTACCCGACAGCACCCACCGCCCATGACCCCAACCGCGACACTGCCCACGGCGATACGAGGCCCGGTCGAAGTGCTCTGGAACTACCACGACCTGCACCACGACCCCCAGCCCACCGACATCGGCATCGGCCTGGGCAGCCACGACCTCAGCGTCGCCACCTGCACCGCCACCCTCTACCACCGCGGCCTGTTCCCTCGGATCGTGTTCACCGGCGCCAACGCCCCCACCACCATCGACACCTTCCCCCGCGGCGAAGCGGTCCACTACCGCGAACACGCCCTCACCCTGAACGTTCCCGACGCCGCCATCCTCATCGAGACCACCGCCCGCAACACCGGCGAGAACATCACCCGAACCCGCGACCTCCTCACCGCCCACGGCATCACACCCAGGTCCGTGACGCTGATCTCCAGGCCTTACCAGCAGCGCCGCGCCTACGCCACCTGCCGCAAACTCTGGCCAGACGTACACGTCCGGTGCGCATCCCTACCGGTCACTCTGGACGACTACATCGCCAGCATCGGCGACGCCGACCGCGTCGTGTCCATGCTCGTCGGAGACACCCAACGCATCTGGCTCTACGCCGAACGCGGCCACGCCATCCCCCAGCCCATCCCCGACAACGTCCGCGACGCCTACCGCGAACTCACCGAAGCCGGCTACACCAGCCGCCTGATCACCTGACCGCCGAGCCACACCGGCAGCACCGAGCAGGCCAGGCGGACCGGAAAGATCGTCGCCAATCTTCTGTACGGGTTCAAGGCCGCCCCTCCGGGGCGGCAACCCCCGCGCTCACCAGGCCGGAAATCGAGGCCGAGGGGCGCCGCGCGCCGCGCCGAACAGGACCCCGTCCGGCCCCGTGTCCGGCCGGGACCTGGCCGACAAGCTCAGCCGCGGTATGGACCACATCCATGCCTTCCGGGTGCGGCAGCTCACCGAGACCGCCGGGTCAAGCCCTGCGCTGGTGCGATGACCGTCGCCGTCGCCGAGGATCTGGCGGCTGGCGGGGTATGACCGCAGCCACCGGCTGACTGCCCGGGAGTTCGACGCCCCGCGTGGGCTGGGCGCCACCGGGCTGCGGCGTCTGCATCCCCGCCGATCGCGGGCGCCGGAGTGGGCCGATCTCAGCCGGTTGCTGCGCCCCCTCGACGACGTCAACGCCTGTCAGCGCCCCTACCGGATGGCCTGCGCCCGATGCGACTTCTACACCCGGAAGGACTCGTCGAAAGCCCAGCTGATCGAGGCGAAGACCGGCCTGCAACGCATGCTCGCCAGCATCCCGCTCACCGACGACAAACGCGCGGCGGTCGACGACGACCACGCAGCCCTCGGCCGGCTTCTCGAACGCCTCGCGGACGTCGCCACCCCTGCCGGCCCGACCGCGCGCGCGAACTCCGCGCCGAGCCCGGCACGCCGCTACCGTTGACCGTCAAGTCCAGCCCGCCCCGCTGATCGGAAGCATCGCTGACATGCGCCCGACTCTCTACACGGTCCACCAGCCAGGCCCGGGCCGGTTGAGCATCATGGCCAAACCTCGTGGCCTCGACTGGCTTGACGACGAGATGGCCGCGCTGGCCGCCGCCGGCGTCGACCTTCTGGTCTGCGCGCTCACCCAGCACGAACTCGACGAACTCGGCCTCTCCGAAGAAGCCCCGGCGGCACGCAACGCCGGCCTGCGGTTCGTCGCCCTTCCCATCCCAGACCGCCAGGTCCCCGAACTCGCCGCCGTCCTACCCGCCCTGCGCCACCTCGCCGAGCAGCTCCGACGCGGCGCACATATCGTCACCCACTGCCGGTTCGGGATTGGCCGCGCGTCCCTGCTCGCCGCCGCGATACTGATCCTCAACGACGTCGACCCCACCATCGCCTGGCAGCAGCTCGAACAAGCCCGCGGGCAGACCGTCCCGGACACCCCCGAGCAGCGAGAATGGGTGAGCAAGCTCCTCGAACGGGCATCTATTGACAAATCAGATTCCAGAGAATGATGTGGTTCACGGTGCCTTCGACCTGTCCGGAGCTGTGCGGCAGGGTAAGCCCGTTGAGGACGGCGTCGTGGTCGCGCAGGAGGCCACAGGTGAAGCGGTGAAGTTAGGGCAGGTCGTCGGCGTCGACAGCGGCGATCCAGCTGTTGAGCCGGTCCCCGTGACGACCGATGAGCATCTGCGCGAAAGCGGTGACGTGGCCGGCGGTCTTCTGGAGGCCCGGGCAACGGGAGAGGATCGTCTGTAGCGCCAAGGTCTCGTGCTCGTCCAGGTGGTCGGAGTGCGTGAGGATCCACCGGGTGACGGTGCGGACCTTGGGAGCCTGCCGTGCCGCGGGTGCGGCGGTGCCACCACCGGCGCGGAGTGGGCGGTGGGCGCGACATCCGCCTCGGGTTGATGTCGAGGGCGAGTTCGCAGTGTCTGTGGGCGGATGTTCCGGATCAAGGTCTGGTCGGTGTCACAGTCATCGGTCGCCCGCCGACCTGAGGGCTGGAAAGTTCGTGTGCCGGTTGAAGGCGTGTGTGTAGTGGCCGAGTCCCCCCTCGGACACGTTCCATTACTCCGCGGTAACTTGTGTCGATCTTCATGTCGGCCCTTACCGTGGTGGTCGTGGGGTGGTAGGTCGGGCGTAGCTGGAGCGGCGTGGGACCGAGAGCCGCCCGGCCGCCGGTAAATGCTGACCGTTACGGAGGTGCCAACATTTCGGCCCGTCGTCACCCGTGGTTCAGAATCGGCCAATAGCATTCGGCGTGCATGCGTGGTGTCGTGGCAATGGTCAGAATTGATGTTACCGGACTCCATCGGCATTTTTGCCGCAGCCAACTGAACCTGAAAACCAGGAGCTGACGGAACACGGACACCCAGCTGGCAGCAAGCCACACTCCGGACCGACCGTGATCCTCATCGGGTGTCGACGGGCCGCGTCGTCGGGTCGGCTGTCGGCTCGCTGTCGGGCGAATGAGGTGGGCGCGGCGGCACCGGCCGACCACCGTCAATGCAGGGCCGACCCCTGACCAGCTGCTACAAAGTGAGATCGTGATGGAGATCAAACACATCAGGTCGTTCCTCGCCGTGGCTGAGGAGCTGCACTTCAGCCGCGCCGCGAAACGTGTTCACGTCACCCAGCCGACACTCAGCCAACACATCCAGATCCTGGAACGTGACCTCGCGGTCCAGCTGGTCAACCGAACCTCCCGGAAAGTCGAGCTGACGCCGAGCGGCGAGGCGTTCCTGATGAAGGCGCGCAATGCCATCGCCGAATTCGAGCAGGCTCGTGAGAACGCCCAGCTCGCGGCCGTCGGACGTATAGGGTCCATCAAGGTGGGGTACAGCGTCGTCGCCAGCAGGACGGTATTGCCGGGCGCGGTGAGCGCGTTTCAGGGCGAATCGCAGCGGGTTCACGTCCAGCTGCAGCAGCTACGGACAGGCCCGCAGCTGGCCGCCCTCGAGGCCGGCGAGCTCGATATGGCGATCACGTCCGRCAAGCCGTCCACCTCCGACCTGTCCGCCCACTGGCTGCACCCGATCCGGGTTCAGGTGGTCGTTGTTTCCTCCGACCGCCTCGCGGGCCTCAGCGCGGTCCGTTTCAGTGATCTCGCGAACCGGCCGTGCATCCTGTTCGAACGCGCGCAGAGCCCGATGATGTACGACGCCATCGCGAGCAGTGCGATGCAGGCGGGCGTCGACCTGAAGGTCGCCGACGTCGTTTCCGACCCCTGGCATGCGAACGCGCTGGTCGCGGCGCGCGCGATGGTCGCCTTCACCACCGGCGTGGACCGCGAGCGCCGCCAGACAGGTCCGCATGTGAGCCGTCCGATGACCTATATCCCGCTGGTGGATCCGACTCCCCGGCTGGCGCTGCACGCGATGTGGCGGAAGTCCAGCGAGACACCCCTGCTCGTCCGCTTCATCAACGCCCTCGACGCGGCCGCGGCCGCCATGGCGATGCCCGGCGGGTCCGGTTCGCCGACCCCGCCGGGCATCTGAGTGGTGCCTGCCTCACCAGGCGCACTGCCTCACCAGGCGGGCGCGTCCGCCTCACGTAGCTCGACGCACAGCTGGTCGACCTGGTAGATGCGCATGCCCGGCTTCCAGACGTTCCCGTCGGCGGTGACCCGAACCCGGCCCGGCCGGCGTTCCACCCCGGTGATATGCGCCTCGAAGGTCATCGGGGAGTCGGTCCGGAGAAACTGGCCACGATATTTCCACCTCAGGGTGGAGCCGACCGGGACGACGAACTCCGGACGATCGAGATCCCGGTCGAGACCGGCGTCCAGCGCCCACTCCTGGACCGCCTGGATCAGCGTTTCCACGCCGAACGATCCGGGGATCACCGGATCGAGGCGGAAATGCTGCTCGAAATACCAGGCCGTCGGATCGATGGGCTGTACCCAGTGCAGGTACGCCAGGCCGGCGTTCCCGCCGCCGTCGACGACGTCGAACCCGTCGACGAGCGCCAGCCGGCCCACGGAGCGGGCGACCTGACCTGGGCTGGCCCGGCGCGCGGAGACGTCGACCGTCCGGGTGGCGGCGGTGTCGTTGCGCTCGAGCCAGGTCGGCGCGAGCCGGCCGCCATCCAGGCCGACCTGGTTGTTCAGCGCCTCGTTGCTGAAATAGCCGAACAGTGACGTGCCTCGGTAGAAGGGCTCGCCGGCAAGCGAGCACTCGTAGGCGAACTCCTGCAACAGTGCGCCCGGGGTCACCGACGTCGTGATGACCGAGCTTTCCTGGCTGATGGTCTGGTCGCGCAGGTCGACCGCGCGCAGCAGCGTCGCCTGGCCCTCCAGATTGCGCAGCCGTAGCGGTTCGTCGCCCCCGCCGAGCAGCGTGCCTCCCAGGTAGGGGCCGATGAACGCCGCGGCCTGCAACGAGGATTCCATGTGGACACAGTTAGGCATTCCGGCGTTCGCGCTGTCCCGGTAGTACCAGGCGTCGGCCGGTGAGTCGTACTCGGTCCGCCAGCGGGATTCGCCGTGGACGTCACCCCGCCGGCCGGTCAGCGACATGACGCGGTCGACCAGCAGCAGGTCCCCGCTGGGCAGCCGGACGGCTGGGACGTGCGAGAACCGGGCGAATTCTGGGYCCATCGCAATCGCCTGATCGCCGTCCGAGATGTGGGCGAGGTTGAACTCGCTGAGCAGTGCCCGTTCACCCCGGCCGTTGAACCGGCCGAGAAAGCCGGGCACGATCCCGCCGGCGCCCGGCCCCAGTGGTGCGCCGGGCCGGGGCCTGACGTGGACACCGAGCCCACTGACCCGGCCGACTGTCGCGCCCCGCGGATCATGGAACGTGACATGGGCGGCCAGCCAGGGCAGGGGAACCAGCTCGGCCGCCATCACCTCGACGCGCATCGTGCGCGCGTCGAGGCCGGTCGGCACGGACAGAACAGGTACCGGCCACCCGTCGGGAACGGCGCCGGGGGGGAGCCCGCCGGCCAGCTCACCGTCGGCGAGACACAGGTGCAGGCCGAGGTAGAGCGCCATCACCTCCACTGCCTGCCGTGCCGCCGCGAGGTGCCGCGCCGGAGTACTCCCCGCCGCCCCGGTGGTCCGCAGACGCGCATCGAGCGCGCCGAGGCCGGCCGACCCGCCCGTGAGGCCGAGCCGGTCAACCGCCGCCAGCTCCAGTGGCCGGCCCGCCCCGAGCGCGATCCGCTGGTTGAACCCGGGCTGGGCATAGGCCGCTCCGAGGACGGCGGCGATCTCGCCGCGGGCGAGCGCCGAGAGGTCCTGCTCGACGAGGGCGACGCGGGCGGAGCGGGCCAGCGGCTTGGGCGAGGAACGCCTGGAGGGCCGCGGTGCGGGGTCGGGAGGAGGGCCGGGCCGTTCGACGAGCTGGTCGTCCCGCAGCTCGTAGTGGTGCCAGGCTCCCGGCTCCGGAGCTCGTGCCCCGGGCATCATCGGCGCACCGAGCACGCCGAGGCCGGGCGTGCCGAGGCCACCGAGTTCGCCCGCCACGCCCGCGGTGGGCTCAGCCTGAGACCCGTGGCCCTCCGCCCACCGGCGTACCAGGACCAGTTGCAGCGCCTGCTGCGCGGCGAGGGCGTTGCCGTGGGCCTCCGCCACACCGCGGTGGAGACGGCTGGCGATCCCGGCCGTCCCAGCCGTGCCGCGGATCGGCTCGGGACGTGCCGTCGCCGCGCAGGCGGTGGGCGGCACAGCCCCGAAGGCCGTCCGCGCGCCCGCGCTGTTCTGACCGGAGTCGTGCTCACCGGAGCCGACCTCCGCGGAGAAGTCGGACCAGCCCAGATCGTCGAGTTCGACGATCATGACCTCGCTGTCGGCGAGTTCAGGTCCGTCCTGGAGCCGGTCAGGAACTGACATGGCTACCCCCCGCCGCATCGGACGGCTTCCAGCTCCGCACACCGGCCATGAACTTCTCGTCCAGCCCGGGCGAGGTGACCAGCACGATGCCGGTCAGCCGCTGTAGGAGCAGCCCGGACGCGGACACCGCCTCGGCGTCCACCCGCATCACGTTCGGGTCGTCCCCGACCTTGCGCGCCCGGATGGTGAACGTCTCGGTCAACGGAAGCGGCTCCCGGAGGTCCAGCCGGTCGACACCGAGTGGCAGCCAGCCGACGGTGCCGGACTCGGCGGCGAGCACAAGCGCCGCCTGGAAGACCAGGTCGGTGGGTACGGCCCGGTAGCGCCGCCCACCGTAGCCGGGCCGCTCGGCCGCCGGATCAGGTATCCGGCAGCGGACGAGCAGTTCGTCGACGCCCCGGTGCAGGACGGCCTCGATCCCCTGCAACGCCGGGCCGTGGAAGAGGACGCCCTCCTCGTAGAGGCGCGTTCCGTCCTCCGGCGTCGCCAGGCCGTTCCCGTCCACCGCCGGGTGGGCGATCTGCTCGGGGGCCGGCGGCGCGGCGGCGGGGCCGCCGGTGGTGAGAGCGAGGGTCGCGCGGTAGCGCGCGGGGCCGGGTGGCGCGTCGCGGGCCGGGTGGCCGTCCGCGATCACGGCGGTGACGATCAGCTCGTCCACCGTGTCGGGCCTGGTTGTCAGCCGGACGTGGTGGGGACGGTCCCCGTCCGCGTCGAAGGTGATGCCCCGCAGTACCTCGAAGTCCTCGACCGAGGTGACATGGTGGCCGGGGTGGGCGGCCTCGGCCACCGCGATCATCCAGCCGAGGGCGTGGACCGCGGGCAGCACGATGGCCGTGCCGATGCGGTGCGCGCCGAGGACGCCGTCGGCGGCCAGGTCCGCGAGGTCGCGGCGGGCGATGTGATCCGTGCCGGCCGGGACCGGCTGGCCGTGCAAGGGCAGCGGTGGAGCGAGCAGGAAGCCGCCGCTGTCCCGGTGCTCGATCATCTCGGTGACGAAGGCGTCGGCGGCCGCGTCGGCATCGAGCAGCGGCACGCCCCGTGCCGCGAACAGCGCCCGCAGGTCCGCGGTCACCATCCCGCCGTCCCACGCGCCCCAGGCGATCGCGACGACACGCGGGCGCGGGCCGCTCGATGCCACGACGGGCCAACGGCTCAGCGCCTCGTTCGCGACCGCGTAGTCGGACTGGCCGCTGTTACCGAAGACCCCGGCCACCGAGCAGAACATCGCGACCTGCCGCAGCGGCGCCGCCGAGATAGCCCCGAGGACCGCGGCCATGCCGACCAGCTTGGGGCCGAACACACGACGCAGATCATCGCCACGCTTGCGTGCGAGCAGGCTGTCGGCCAGGGCGCCGGCGCCGTGCACGAGTACGGTGACGCGGTCCCGGTCGGCGTCGAGCGCCTGACTGACCGCTTCCGGATCGCTGATGTCAACGCTGATGTAGCGGGCCCGGGCCCCGGCGGCCCGCACCGCGTGCAGCGTCCGGTCGATCTCCCGTCGCGCCCGTACCTGGTCGACCGCGGCCGTGACAGCCCGCGGATGCGGTGGGGCGCCCGCCCGCGCATGGTCGGCGATCAGCTCCCGCGTGAGGTCCGCGTCGTCGACTCCGACGGACCAGGCGGGCAGGGGCCGCGTGAGGTCGGTCCGTCCGAGCAGGATGAACTCGGCCGGGGCCGCCGCGGCCAGCGCGACGACACAGCGGGCGGTGATGCCTCGGCCGCCACCGGTGACAAGTACGACGTCGTCGGCGCGCACCGCCGGGTCGGGCTGGCCGTCGCGGCCGGTGGGGCCGTCGACGCCCGCGGTGGGAACCGGAACGATCGTGCAGCGGTTCCCGGCGGCATCGAGCCCGACGACCGGTGGGGCGACGGCGGCGTCGCACAGCTCCGCCAGGACGAGGCGACCGAGCTGGCGCGCCGGCACCTCGGGATGGACGTCCAGGGCCCGGGCGAACAGGGTGGGCGACTCGGCGACGATGGTCCTGGTGAGGCCGGCCAAACCGCCGAGGATCCGTGTCGCGGAGCCCGCGTCGCTCTCGGCGCTCTCGTCGGTGTCCGCCGCCGTGCTCTGCTCGCCGGTGCGCCCGTCGATCCGGGTGACCGTGAGGAAGGCCGCCCGGTCACCGGGGACGGTGTCGCGAAGGCGAGTGCCCGCGTGCTTCGCCACGAGCACGGTGTCGGCGAGGCGCCGGACGTTGCGGCTGAGATCGCCCGAAGCCTCCACCCATGCGACGCAGGCGTCGACCCGGGGCAGCGTGGCGAAGAAGTCGGACAGCCGCCGTTCCAGTGCCTCGTCGTCCCAGCTCGTACCGAGCCAGCCCTGCGCGGGCTCGTCGTCGTCGAGAGCCAGCTCATCGACCGTCCAACCCGCTTCGGCGAGATGGTCCGCCAGCGCGCGGGTGTCGGCCGTACCCGTTCCCAGCCGGACGATCACCGCCGCCGGCGCCGTCGGGAAGGGGTCCGGTGCCTGGTCGGCCGGGGGCAGCGGCACCGCTACCAGGCGGTGGCGCGGGATGACGGTGAGCGGCCCGCCGCCGCCAGCACTGCCGCCGCCAGCGCCGTCGTCGTCGGCTGTCAGGCTCGTGCCGTTGGCCGTGGTCGGGTCGGGGGTGGTGAGGTGGTTGACGAGCTGGTCGATGGTGCGTAGTTCGGCGAGGGTCTCGGTGCCCAGGGAGGGCAGCAGCGGGTACTGCTCGCGGAGCTGGCTGGCGATCTGTACGCGTTTGATCGAGTCGACGCCCAGGTCGGCTTCCATGTCCATGGAGGGGTCGATCATCTCGGCGGTGTAGCCGGTGCGGGTGGCCACCATCGCCACGACGGCCGCTCGCAACGACTCCCCGTCCGGGCCGTCTGCGGGCGCGCCGCCGTGCGCCACCGCCGCCGGCGTTCTCCCGGTCCCGTTCCCGTTGCCGGTCGGTGCGGGCTCGACACGGGTGTCGGTGACGGGACCGCCCGCGTCGGTCGGCGACGCGGGCAGCGCGATGGGCAGGCCCGGCCCGGCGGCCAGGGACGGCGGCTGGGCCGCACGCGGCTCGCCGCCCCGCCCACCGGCCGCAGCGGGGTCGGCCGGGGCGTCGGGTGGATCGGACAGGCCGGCGTGCGCGAGCCGGACCAGGAGGCTGTTCGCCAGGGAATGCGCGCCGCTGATCGCCTCACTGACCGCCGCGATGCTTCCGATCAGCTCGGGCTGCCTGACGGCCTCGGGCTCGCGCAGGGCGGTCAGCAGCTCGTCGGCGATCTTCAACTGGCCGTCGAGGTACCGGGTGTGCAGGTCGGTCTGCCGGTTCAGGACGTCGGTGAACCGGTCGAGGGGGTCGGCACCGGCCGGCTCGGCCGCCGGGGCCTGGCCGTTGTCGTCCGTCAGGCCGTGCTGCGGCGACGGCGACGGCCGCGGCGGTGCGCTGACGATCGCCGCCACCGGTGCCACCGCCGCCACCGGTGCCACCGCCGCCACCGGTGCCACCGCCGCCACCGGTGCCACCGCCGCCACCGGTGCCACCGCCGCCACCGTTGCCGCCGGCGTGAGAAGGGGCGTCGGGGAAGCCGCCTCGAGGCGGTGCTCGGCCCCGATCGCGTCGGCGTAGGCCTGCCGGCGCGCCGGTGGCACGTACTCGGCCCCCGTCAGGGCGATCGTCCCGGCGGTCGACACCGCGTCCTCGGCCGTGCTGCCGGCGTCGGGCGTCGGGACCGCTGTGGGCGGCATCCGCAGCGGGACGCCCAGCACGAGCAGCTGCGCGACAGCGCGGTGGAAGGCGACGTCGCTGTCGCCCAGCGGCCCCGCGTCGACGGAGACGGTGTGCACGTCCTCGGCGACGGTCCGCCGGGCGAGCTGGGTGAGCACCTGCCTGGGCCCGAACTCCACGAGGATGTCGCAGCCGGACTCCTCGGTGACGGCCCGCAGGCCGCCGACGAAGTCGACCGGGCGCAGCAGCTGGTTGACGAGCACTTCCCGGTTCGCCGCCACGTCCGGCCCGTAGCCGGCACCGGCGGTGTTCGCGTGGACGGGACCGGCCGGGACGCGTAGGTCGACCGCGGCGACGGCGGCCCGGAACTCGTCGACCGCGTGGGCGACGAGCGAGGTGTGGAACGCGGCTGACACCGGCAGCCGGCGGGCCCTGACCCCGGCGTCCCCGCAGGCGGCGATGACCGTGTCGAGCTGTTCCGTCGGACCGCCGACGACGATCTGGTCGGGCGCGTTGTAGTTGCAGATCGTCACCTCCGCGGCCTGCGCCAGCAGGGGCTGGGCATCGGCGGCCGTGCACTGCAACGCCGCCATCGCCCCGGCGTCCTCACCCGGGTGGCGTGGGGCCATCGCCTGCCCTCGCGCGCGGGCGAGCCGGAAGAAGTCGGCGTCGTCCAACGCGTCGGCCGCCCAGAGCGCGGTGAGCTCGCCGAAGCTGTGCCCCAGGTATGCATCGCAGGTCAGGCCCAGCTCACGCAGCGCGCGGAACTGGCCGACCGACAGGGCGCCGATGGCGGGCTGGGCGAACTCCGTCCGCCGCAGTGTCTCCTCTGCCTCGTCGGCGTCGTCCTCGCGGAATCCGCGTGGCGGGAAGACCACGGGTGCCAGGCGCGTCCCGCCGTCCGCGAAGACGTCTTCGGCCTCGTCGAACGCGCGGCTGACCGCGGGATCGGTGAGGGCCAGCTCGAGGCCCATGTTGACGTACTGGCTGCCCTGGCCGGCGAACAAGGCGCCCACCCGGGGCCGCGGCAGCGCGCGTGACCGGAAGTAGATCCAGGACGGGGTGGACCAGGCGTCCGCGTCGGGCTGGGCCTCGATCAGGCCGGCCGCCTGCTCGCACAGCTCCGCCAGCCGGTCGTCGTCCGTGGTGACCAGGGCGAGGCGCGGGGCCTCGGCGGGGATCGGGCCGTCGGACTCCGCCGCCGCACCCGACCGGACGGCCAGAGCCAGGGCGGAGATGTCCGCCGCGTGCCAGCGGTGGATCCGCGCGCGCCGGTGCAGCGCGACGGCCGGCGCCTCGCCGTGCTCCTGCAGCACGATGTGGAAGTTGGTGCCGCCGAACCCCATCGCGGACACGCCGGCCCGGCGCTGTGGCCGGCCGGGGTCCCGGATCCAGGGGCGGGCGGTGGTGTTGAGGTAGAGGGGACCGCCGTCGAGCGCCTCGTTCGGGTTGTCGACCCCGATGGTCGGCGGCAGGACCTTGTGGAACAGCGCCAGCGCAGTCTTCATGAGGCTCGCCGCGCCGGCGGCTCCCTTGGTGTGCCCGATCTGCGACTTCACACTGCCGATGGCGGCGTACCCGCGGTCGGAGGTGGCCTCGTCGAGGACCGCGGTGAGGGCGCCGATCTCGGTCCGGTCGCCCACCGCGGTGCCTGTCGCGTGCGCCTCGAACAGCTCCACGGACGAGATGGGGAAGCCGGCGTCCTGGTAGGCGCGCCGCAGCGCGAGCTGCTGCCCCTCGGCCCGCGGCGCGTAGATGCTCTTGGCCCGCCCGTCGCTGGAGGAGCCGATCCCGCGGATCACCGCGTAGATCCGGTCCTGGTCGCGCTCGGCGTCGGCCAGGCGCTTGAGCGCCAGCAGCCCGATGCCCTCGCCGAGGAGGGTGCCGTCGGCGGACTGGTCGAACGGCCGGACCCGGTCGGAGTGGGCGAGCGCGCCGGTCTTGCTGAAGCACATGTAGGTGAAGATCGAGTTCTCGGTGTCGCAACCACCGGTGATCATCATGTCGGCGCGGCCGTCGACCAGCTCGTTGACCGCCATCCGCACGGCCGACAGCGACGCGGCGCAGGCGGCGTCGACCGTGCAGTTCATCCCGCCGAGGTTGAACCGGTTGGCGATCCGCCCGGCGGTGACGTTGGCCAGCAGGCCGGGGAAGCTGTTCTCCTCCCAGGGCGCGAAGGCCTTGGTGAACCGGTCGCTGATCTCCTCGGCGTCGGCCTCGGTCAGCCCGCAGCTGCGCACGACCTCCCGCAGGACCGGAGTGGACAGGCGCATGGCCAGCGGGTGCATCAGGCCGACGACGCCGACGACGCCGAGGACGACGCCGGTGCGGGCGGGGTCGTACCACCGCGAGCCGACCGCACCTGCGTCCGCCAGGAGGTCCCGGGCGACCAGCAGGCTCAGGGTCTGGAGGCTGCTCGTGACGCCGAGCAGGTTCGGCGGGAGGCCGAACTCGATGGGGCTGAAGTCCAGGTCGGGCAGGAACCCGCCGCGCTTCGCATAGACCTTGTCCGGCACCTCGGGGTCCGGATGGTAGTAGTCCGCGACCCGCCAGCGGTCCGGCGGGACCTCCGACGAACAGTCGACGCCGTCGACGATGTTCCGCCAGTACTCGCCGCTGTTCCGGGCCTGGGGGAAAAGCCCGGCCATTCCTACGATCGCGATCGGAGTGTTCTCCAACCGTCGGTCCTCGAACGATGAGGTCGAATCCATGGTTTCTCTTTCTCGTGTTTCCGCACGCAGCCCGGCGCGCGGCGGCCGATCAGCCGATCAGCCGGATCAGCCGGATCAGTGGAACGCGAGCGCCGGGGGCAGGGGAGTAGACCCCGGCGCCATCCCGGTGAGCGCGATTCCCAGGCTCTCCGCGACCGCGTCGGCCAGTTCTCCGGCGAACCTCAGGTAGCCGGCCCGGCTGGGATGTATCCCGTCGTCGGACCACAGGTCGTCGTCGTCCCATACCGGTCCCGTGCGGGCCACGTCGAGACAGACCATGTCGAATTCCGCCGCGGTGCCGCGCAGCGCGGCGTTCACGTCCTGGATCCGGGACCTGATCCCGGCTCGGACCGGGGCGGTCAGGGCCATGCGCCGGGTGATGTCCGGATAGGTGGCGGTGAACGCCAGCGACGCGTGGCGGGTCATCGCGTCGAATATCGTCGTGAGGTTGCGCCGCAACTCGGCCGGCTGGTATTCGCTGACGATGTCGTTGAAGCCCGCGATCATTCCGGTGAGCCGGGGGCGTGCGGTCCGGACCGCGTCGAGCTGCCGGTCCAGGACCGTGGTGGTGGTCGCCAGGTGCTCGCCGTGGTTGCGGCACTCGTCGTCGCCCAGGCCGAGAAGGCCCGCGAAGGTCGGTAGCCAGCCGCGGTAGCCGGACCCGCGAGGATCGGGATCGCCGCGGCCCTCGACGAAGCTGTCGCCGATGACCACCAGTCGGACAGGCATGTCGGTTCCTCCGTTCGCGAGGCGTCCGGGCGTCAGACCTCGACGGTCGGTTGGAATCCGACCTCGCGGTACATACGCGCGAGCCGTTCCGGAGCGAAGAACTCGTGACCGGGCATCGCGCCGCCCAGCAGCCGGAAGAACTCCGTGCGGTAGTGCGGGTCGCGGCTTGACGCGTCAAAGGCGTCGTAGACGTCCTGGGGCAGGTCGAGCTCGGAGATCGTGCACGTGAAGTTGTAGGTCTCCGCGGATTCCTCGTCGCGGTGCTCACCGTAGCCACGCAGTGCCGCGTCGAGAACCTCGTCGCTCGCGTCCAGGCCGGACAACAACGCGCTCGACAGCATGCCGGCATGCCGGAACGCATCGGCGATTCCGTTTCCCGTGTACGGATCCTTGTGATAGCCGGCGTCGCCGACCAGAGCCCATCCCGGACCGCTGGCCTGGCGGTAGTAGTTGTCCGGATAGAGCATGGGCTGCAATGGCGCGACCCGTTCCGCCTGGCGGAGATCGGCGCCGAGATCGGGGGTTACCTGATCGACGATCTCCTGGAAGTTCGCCTCCGCGGCGGCGCGGAAGTCCCGGAACCTGGTCCGCTTGCGCATGACGGCGACCAGGTGCAGCCCGTCGTTGGTCGGCCAGGCTCCCATCTGCTGCTCTTCGTGGCTGGTGCGGTGGTGGAAGGAGGTCCAGGGCAGGCCGGCGAAGTAGCTGTAGTAGATGAAGCACGACGCCGGCACATGCTTGTAGGTGGTGGCGCCGGTCAGCCGTGCGACTGTGGAGTTCGCGCCGTCCGCGCCGACGACGATCCGGGCCCGCTCCTCGCTGGCCGCGCCGGAGGCCGACCGTCCCCGGATGCCCACGACCCGGCCGTCGTCGTCGAAGACGAGCTCCTCCACCGTGTAGCCCTGACGGACGTCCGCTCCCGCGCGCTGCGCCGCCTCGACGAGCGCGGCGTCCATCACCGTCCGCCGTGGTGCGTACACCCGGTCGATACCGTCGATCGGGTCGGCGAATCCGCTGATGTTGATGCCCCTGAACGACATGGTCATGTACTGGATGGGCGTGGCGTTGCCCATCGCGGCCTCCAGCACGCCCCAGTCGCGCAGCAGCGCCAGGCCGGTCTGCTGGATGAAGTGGGTCGACACCGTGTCGCTCGGGAACGTAGCCCGATCCACCAGCAGGACTCTTCTCCCGCTGCGGGCCAGCAGCATCGCGAGCGGAGATCCGGCGCAGCGGGCGCCGACGACGATCACGTCGTACATTCCTGTTTCCTTCCGAGAGTGGGTGTCCGCCCGCGCCGCGGGCAGCCGGGATCCACCGCACCGCGTCGCGCGGCGGCGGGTGGGCGGGCCAGGGCAGGGTGCGGGGGTGGGGTGGGGCGCGGGGGTGGGAGAGCGCACGCCGAGCCGCGGACCGCCCGCGGACCGTTGGGTAACGGCTGTTGGTCAGAGCGCGGGGATCAGAGATCGAGGACGAGGCGCTCGGAGCCGGCCGTCGAGACGCAGAGCATCATGGTGTTGCCGGCCAGCCGCTCCGCGTCGGTCAGCACCGAGTCCCGGTGCACGATCTCGCCGGCCAGCACCGGCGTCTCACAGCTTGCGCAGGTGCCCTCCCGGCAGGAGAAAGGGACCTCCACGCCGGCCGCGCACAGTTCGTCGATGATCGATCGGCCTGGCTCGATCGTCAGCGTGATCCCGGAGCGGCGCAGTTCCACCTCGTAGGTACGGGGGGCGGCCGCGCCGGCTTCGACGTCCGCCGCCGGCCGGGGGCGGAAGCGTTCCACGCGCAGCGTGAGGGCGGGCCGTTCGCGGCAGTACCGCTCCACGGCGGCGAGCAGCCCTTCCGGCCCGCAGCAGTACACCGTCGTGCCGTCCGCCGGTCGGGCGCCGAGGATGCCCTCCAGCGGCAGCGGACCCACCTCATCCTCGGGATGCAGCGTGCAGCGCGGGTCGTCGGCCATCCGGGCGGCGAAGGCCATCGCCGCCCGGCGGCGCCCGCCGTAGTGCAGCGACCACGACCGGCCTGTCGCCCGTAGCTGCTCGATCATCGGAAGCAGCGGGGTGATGCCGATGCCGCCGGCGATCAGCACCGTGTGGGCGCCGGGAACGAGCGGGAAGTTGTTGCGCAGCCCGCCGACCGTCAGCTCCGCGCCCTGGCGCGCGTGCTCATGCAGATAGGCCGAGCCGCCTCGGCCAGCCGGCTCGCGCAGCACCGCGATCCGCCACTGGGTGACCTGGGCCGGATCGCCGCACAGGGAGTACTGGCGGATGTCCTCGTCGGCGACTCGGACGTCGATGTGCGCGCCGGGCGTCCAGAGCGGCAGCGGCGCACCGTCCGGCCGGGCCAGCGTCAGCGAGATCACCCCGTCGGACTCGTCCTCCCGGCCGTGTACGAGCAGCGTGCCCACCTCACGGGCGGCGTCGGGGATCGGCGACGTGACGGCCGGCGACATGACGGCCGGGGGTTTGACCGCGGGGGGTTTGACCGCGGGGGGTGCGAAGGCCGGGGGTGTGACTGCATGGGGTGTGACGGCAGGGGGCGCGCCCTCGCCATGGCGCGTCCGCCGGGCCGACACCTGTCGGGACACGGCGATAACCCCCAGCCGCAGGGCGACGCCGGGGCGAAGAAGAATGCGAGGGCTGCGGGTGAGGTTGATGACCTCAAGCAGCCGGGCGGTGACATACGGGGAGACCGCGGTCGCCAGCTGGACGTGCTTGAGGTAGTGCCCGAACATCGTCCCGAGCCGGGTCCGCTCTCCCTTGACGAGCGGTGAGCGCAGGTCGATGGCCGTGGACATGCCCCAGGCGGTGTCGATGACCGGTGCGATGCGCCGGTACCACCGCCGCGGCAGCACCGGTCCCGGCTCACCCAGCACGGCCCGCAGCACCAGCGCCTCCTGCGCGGCCACGGTCATGCCCTGGGCGTAGATGGGGTTGAAGCTCGTCACGGCGTCGCCCATGGAGATCAGGCCGGCGGGCGGATCCGGCAGGTCCTCGTAACGGCGGCGGATGGAGTCGCGTACCCGGTGCTGGACCGGGTCGTCGAGGGCCTCGGCGTTCGAGATCAGCTCCAGCACGTCCGGGATCGGCAGCCGGGCGGCGTAGTCGAGGTAGCCTGCCGGATCGGTCGGCGCCCGCCGGCCGAGCGTGCCCGACAGCGTGACGTGCCAGGCATCGTCTTCGATGGCCAGGACGGCGGCGCCCGGCATCCCCGGCACCGTGGACGCGGTCACCGCGACATCGCCGCCGAGGTCGCCCGGCCGGCGGCGGTAGCGTCGTGAGCAGTAGCCGAGGTCGACCTCGACCCGGGACTCCGTCGGGGTCTGATAGCCGAGCTCGGCCAGCCAGCTACCGGCCGCCGAGTTGCGACCGGTGGTGTCGACCACCAGGTCGCTCGGGAGGATCTCCTCGGTGTCGGAGGCGGCGGCCACCACCCGGACTCCGGTGATCCGGCCAGGGGTGTGGGTCAGGCCGACGACCCTGACCTGATCGCGCAGCGTGACGTTCGGGTAGGTCGCCACCCGGGTCCGCAGCAGGTGCTCCAGCAGCGGGCGGCTCGGCGTGGCCAGGGTGGTCTCGGTGTGGCGGGGTGCCCGCATGGGGGTGCCGCCCAGATACCAGCGGGAGCGCTCGAGCCACCGGGTGCGGGGCGCCCCCCGGGACTCCAGCTCCTCCAGCAGGCCGGGAAAGAGCTCTGCCATGATCTGGCTGCCGCCGTGCATGAGGGCGTGGATGTGCCGGGCCTGCGGGGCACCGTCCCGGTAGCCCTCGGCCCTGAACGCGTCGCGTTCGAGCACGGTCACCCGGTCGAAGTGGTCCGCGAGGACGCGCGCGGCCAGGAGGCCCGCGATACTCGCGCCGAGAACGTGGACATGTCCCCTTGATGTGCTGTCGCGACTGCGCTCGATATCAGGCATCGCGATTCCTCCTAGCTCGCTGGTGCGGGCGCCGGATTCAGCCCTGGACCTTTCCGCCGTTGACGTGCAAAGCCTGGCYGTTGATCGCCGCCCCGCCGGGGGAGGCAAGAAGTACGCAGGCCGCCGCGACCTCCTCGGCCGAGGTCAGCCGTCGCTGCGGGTTGAGCAGCGGTCTGATCGCCTCTTCGTAGTCACAACCCTTTGCCTGCATCCGCTCGGCAATGGCGCGCTGGGTCATCGGAGTGTCGACGTAATACGGGCAGACACAGTTCACGGTTATTCCACGGTCGGCGTACTCGGCGGCGGCGGATCGGGTCAGCCCGAGCAGTGCGTGTTTCGCGGCGGTGTACGGGGCGGCGTAGGGAAGGCCGACAACGGAGGCAGCCGACCCGACGTTGACTATCGCGCCGCCGCCAGTGGAGACCATAGGGGGGATAACCGCTCGCATGAGTACGAGCGGTCCTTCGACGTGCACCCGCATGACGCTGCGCCAGAGATCGACGGTGATGTCGGAAAACTGGCGGGTATCGGCGACGCCAGCCGCGTTGACCAGCACGTTCGGTGCGCCGAGTCGCCTCGTGACCGCCTCGACCGCGTCGAGACAGGCGCTCTCGTCGGTGATGTCGAAGGCCGATGTGACAACCGACACATTCTCGTCCCGGCAGTTGTCGGCCAGGTGCTCGAGGGTTCCGGCGTCACGGCCCGCCAGTGCCACGTCGGCACCTTCGCGGGCGAACGCCAGGGCCACCGCACGACCGATTCCGCCGGACGCCCCGATCACCAAAGCGGTCCGGCCACGCATTGTCCGCGACATCATTGATTTCCCTTATGATTGCAGGTGGGAGTACCCCCGGTGGTCCGTTCGGAGGTGGGGAGGAAACGTGCGAACGTGGTTCGTTCGCGGGTGTCGGCGCGCAGGTCCCAGTCGACGGCCATGCGGCGCCCTGAATCTCGGCGGGCGGTACTGATCGCCACCTCGTCAAGTTGATGATCTTATTTCAACACAAGCCGGTCCGATGAACCAGAAGGATCGGCCTTCGCGATGATTCACAATGTGGTGTCGTCTGGATCAATCCAGCGGTCGCGGCAATTAAGATGGCTTTGGCGCTGTCGTGATGCCTTGTTCACGGCCGGTTAAGATACCGCCGCAAACGTTGGGGCCGGGTCCGGTCGGCATCCGGACGGACGGCATGAGCCGCCGGCCCGCACGTCTTCCCACCTCTTCCGACGCGCCCTCGGGTGCGATCCGCCTCCCTGTCGGTCGGGTCGGCCGAGCGCCGGGACGGCCCGGGAACACCCGGGCGCGCGCATCCGACGTGGTCTGCGCGACCACGCCACCAACCAGGAGGGGACTGCCATGGCGCATGTGCTCGATGCCGGAGCCCGGACCCAGTCGGCGGCCGACATCCACGCGATCCTGAGCCGTTTGGAGGAACCCGTCCACGTCGTTCGACACGCGGACGGCTACTGGCTGTCCCATGACGGGAGCGGCCCGGACGGGTCGCGCGCGCGCCGGCTGCTCGCCCTCGGGCCGCTGCCACCCGAACGCCTCGGCTCCCGGGCCTTCCAACGCGCACACGGCGTCCGCCAGAGCTACCACACCGGCGCGATGGCCGGCGGGATCGCTTCGGCCGACCTGGTGATCAGTCTGGCCGATCGCGGGCTGCTCGCCTCGTTCGGCGCGGCGGGGCTGCCCGCGGACCGGCTGGAGGACGCACTGGAGCTGCTGGGCCGGCGCCTGGCCGGACGCCCGTATGCCTGCAACGTCATCCACAGCCCGAGCGAGCCGGCGATGGAACGCGACGCGGTCGACGCGTGCCTGCGCCACCGGGTGCGGTGCGTCGAGGCGTCGGCCTTCCTGGACCTGACCCAGGAGATCGTGCGGTACCGCGCCCGAGGCCTGAGCACGGCACGGGACGGGCGGGTCGAGATCACCAACCGGATCATCGCGAAGGTGTCCCGTCGGGAGACCGCCGACCTGTTCCTGCGGCCGGCGCCGCCGTCGCTGCTGGCCGCACTGCTCCGCGGCGATCTGATCACGGCGGAGCAGGCGCGCCTGGCGGCGACCGTACCGATGGCCGACGACATCACCGCGGAGTCCGACTCGGGCGGCCACACCGACGGGCGCCCGCTCACCGTCCTGCTCGGCGAGATCATCGCCCGGCGCGACGAGATCGGATCGAGCTACGGCGGCCGAGCGGCGCGGGTCGGCGCGGCCGGGGGGATCGGGACGCCGGCGGCGGCCGCGGCGGCCTTCGCGATGGGGGCCGACTACGTGGTCACCGGGTCGATCAACCAGGCCTGTGTGGAGGCCGCCCAGTCCGCCGCGGTGAAGTCCATGCTGGGCGCGGCCGAGATGGCCGACTGCGAGATGGCGCCGTCGGCGGACATGTTCGAGCTCGGCGCCGGTGTCCAGGTGCTGCGGCGCGGGTCGATGTTCGCCGCCCGGGCCCGCCGGCTGTTCGAGCTCTACCGCGGCTACGACAGCATCGCGGACCTTCCGGGTCCTGAGCGCGCGGCGCTGGAGCGGAATGTCTTCCGGGCACCGCTGGAGGACATCTGGGTACAGACCCGCCGGTACTTCGCCGAGCGCGACCCCGCCCAGCTCGAACGGGCGGAGGGCAACGAGAAGCGGCGGATGGCGCTGGTCTTTCGCTGGTATCTCGGGCGTTCCTCGCGCTGGGCCACCACCGGCGCCGCCGACCGGGTCGCGGATTACCAGATCTGGTGCGGCCCGGCGATGGGAGCCTGCAACACCTGGCTTCGTGGGACCTATCTGGAGCCGGTGGAGGCCCGTCGGGCGCCGGACCTCGCCCTCCACATCATGCGGGGTGCGGCCTTCCACCAGCGGGTGACCGCGTTGCGCTCGCACGGGGTGACCCCGCCGGCGCGGGCCAGCCGCTACCGCCCGCTGCCCCTGGAGGGATGACGGACGGTCACCCCGGTGCCGTGGCCGGGCCGGCCACGCGGTCGAGGTCACCCCGCCGGCCGGACGGCCCGGGATTTTATCGTGTCGACGGGACCGGGTCAGAAAGCACGGGAGAAATCCTCGCGAACAACCGGCCTCGGTCCCGATTCCAACCGGGGTCCTCGACCGGGAGGCGTCGTTCTAATCACCGCCCACATAGAACCATCGGCGGTTCGAATAATTCTTGGTCCGTCCGTTCTCGGGGGCTAGTCTGAGTTCCGCCGTCAATTCAGTCTAGAATGGAGGGGATATGGATCTGACAATAGTTGGAAATCGGGCCGGTATGCCCGCTGACGGGGCCGCCAGTTCGGGTTACCTGGTGCGGACCGAGCAGTCGAACATACTCATGGACTGCGGGCCGGGAATCGCGGTCATGCTGACGAGGTACATACATGCCAGTCAGCTGGACGCGGTGGTCATCAGCCACATGCACCTCGACCACTGCTACGACGTGCTGCCCATCGGGAAGCAGGCGATGCTCCCGGTGGGGAAGACCTGGCTGGTCGACACGGACGGCAAGGGCGACTTCCACGGCGACGACACCGACCGCCGCATCAAGCTGCTCGTCCCGCGCGGTGCGCGAGCGACGCTCGACCAGCTCGCCGAGCTCTTCCCGGTACGGACCATCCCGCACCTCAACCGGGCCTTCGACCTGGCCTACGAGGTCATCGAGTACGAGCGGGGCCAGTCGTACGAGCTCGCCGACGTCACCATCACCATGGTTCCGATGGTGCATTCCTCGCCGGACTGCGGAATTCGTATCGACGGCGCGTCCGGAAGCCTCGGCTTCACCGGTGACACCGCTTACAACGACAACCTGGTGACGCTCGCCAAGGATGTCGACATCTTTCTCGCCGAAGCATCGCTGCAGGATCCCGACCACACCCGCCACGGTCATCTCGCGGGAGTGGAGGTCGGCCGGGTGGCTGCCCGGGCCGGTGCGCGCGAGCTGGTGCTGACCCATTTCACCGCGCCCCAGCCTGCCTGGAAGGAAGCACGCCGTGCGGACGCCGCCGCCGAATTCACCGGGCCCATCCACATCGGCGAGCCCGGCATGACCTTCTCGACTCCGGTGAAAGAGCGATGACCATGTGGGCGAACAGAAAGTGTTTCCGCCGCGGGCTGGTGGCCGCGACCGTGGCCGCGGTCCTGGGGCTGACGGCGGCCGCCTGCGCGGGTTCCGACGGCGACAGTGGCGCGGTCAGCGGGACTGGTGGTGACAGCAGCCCGGTGACGATCCGCTTCATGTCGTACAACTACGGAACCCCGTGCTGCGGTGCCGGCACCCAGCAGCTGATCGACGAGTTCCAGAAGGCCAACCCGAACATCAAGATCGCGCCCGAGGCTGTGGCGGCCGCCGACGTGCTGACCAAGCTGCGCACCGAGACCGCCGCGGGAAGCCCGCCGGACGTCGCCCAGCTCGGCTGGAGCAAAGCGGGCGAGGCCCGCTCGACCCTGCCGCTGGTCCCGGTCCAGGACATTCCGTCGGCGGCGGAGTGGAAGGCCGGCACCGACGGGATCTACCCGAACATCCTGAAGGCGGTCAGCAACCCCGAGACCGGCAAGAACGACATCATGCCGTTCTCCATCTCGGTGCCGATCATCTACTACAACGCGGACGTCTTCCGTGCGGCCGGGCTGGACCCGGACAAGCCGCCGACGACGCTGGCCGAGGTGAAGACAGCTGCGGCGGCCATCACGAAGAGCGGTAAGCAGGGCGTCTACTTCGCCGTCGCCGACCCCGGCAAGTCCGACTACATGACCCAGTCGGTGATGAACAGCGCGGGCGGCGGTGAGGTCGACGCCAGCGGCGCCGTCACCGTCGACTCGCCCCGGTCGGTCGCCGGCCTCAACGCGATCCGCGACCTCGTCGTCGGCGGGCTGCAGCCCAAGGTGACGGCGACCGATGCCCAGGCTGCCTTCGCCGGCGGGAACATCGGCATGATGATCTTCACGACGGCGGCCATGGCGACGTTCGAGAAGTCGGCGGCGGGCAAGTTCGACCTCCGTACCGCCGCCTTCCCCTCGTTCGACGACGCGAAGGCCAGGCCCACCTACTCGGGTGCCGGCCTGGCGGTCTTCAGCAAGGACAAGCGCAAGCAGCAGGCGGCCTGGAAGTTCATCCAGTTCCTGACCAGCCCGCAGGGCTTCACGATCCTGACGAAGACCATCGGGTACCTCCCGCTGCGGCCTGCCATCGTGTCCGATCCGGCCTACCTCGGCGACTACTTCAAGCAGAACAAGCACCTGCTGCCGTCGCTGGGCCAGATCGACGACGTGACGCCCTACACCTACTTCCGGGGCAAGCGCGCCAACCAGGCGGTGGTCCTGCTGCAGGACGAGGCCGTCACGCCGATCGTCCTGCAGGGGGCGGACCCCGCGGCGGTGCTCGGCACGGCCGCGGACAAGATCCGGTCACTGGCACAGTGACCGGAGCGACGATGGCCGGCGTCACATCCGGACGTGTTCCCGCCCCGTCCGCGCAGGAGGGCCGGGGCGGGCGCGGCGGCAGCGGCGCCCGGCTCCGTTCGGGGCCCTGGATGTACTCGGCGCCGGCCATCCTCTCTCTGGTGGCCTGGGTGTACGCGCCCATGGCCGCGACCGGTGTCGCGAGCCTGCTGGACTGGAACCTCACCTCGCCGGCCAGCTACGTCGGCCTGGCCAACTACCGCCGCCTGCTCACCGATCACGACTTCCACCAGGCGATCTGGCAGACCGGATGGTACGTGATCATGATGGCGCCGCTGGCCACCGTGGTGCCGCTCGCCCTGGCCATCGTCCTGTGGCTGCGGCCCGGGAGAGCCTCCAGCGTCTACCGGGCGCTGTTGTTCCTGCCGGTGGTGCTGGCGCCCGCGGCCAACGCGGTCTCCTGGCAGTTCATCCTCAACCCGCTGCAGGGGGTCACGAACGCCGCCCTCACCGGCCTGGGGCTGCCCGGCCCGGGCTGGTTGAACGACCCGTCGTGGGCCCCGCTGGTCATCGTGGCCATCACCGCGGGCAAGATCGTCGGCCTTAACACGCTGCTGTTCTCCGCCTCCCTGTCCGCGATCGACCAGTCCACCCTGGAGGCGGCCCGGGTCGACGGCGCCAGCAGCTGGGAGACCGTCCGCCATGTCGTCGTGCCGCAGCTGATCCGGCCCGTGGTGCTGCTCGGGCTGCTGTGCGTGCTGCTGGCCGGCCAGTGGGTCTTCACCAACGTCGCCCTCGTGACCCAGGGCGGACCGAACGGCGCCACCGACAACGTCTACTACCGGCTCTACACCTACGCGTTCACCTTCTTCGAGACCGGCACCGCCGCCGCGGCCGCGGTCGTGATCGCGGTGGGTGTCGCCGCCGGCTATGTACTGGTGCGGCTGCTGTCCGGACGGATCCGGCGCGCCGACGGGCCGGTGGCGGGGTGAACACGATGCCGTGGGCCCGGACTGGTGCGGCCGCCCGGCACGTGGCTGTGCTGACTGTCATCGTGGGGCTGCTGTTCCCGCTGTTCTGGGTGGCGATCACCTCGCTGCGGCCGGCGAACGACCTGTTCTCCACCAGCCCGGTCCCATGGCCGATGTCGGCGGAGAACTACCGGGACGCGCTGTTGCGGTTCCCGATCGGGATGATGCTCCTGAACACCCTGATCATGGCGCTCGGCGCGACCCTGCTGCAGGTCGTGGTGGCCATCGGGGCGGCCTACGCGGTGGTGCGCTTCCGCCCGCGCTGGGGCGGCGCCGTGGTGCTGCTCGCGGGCGCGGCGTTGGTCATCCCGCCGCAGACACTGATCATCCCCCAGTTCCTGGCCGCCAGCCACCTGGGCTGGCGCAACAGCTACCTGGGGCTGATCATCCCGCAGCTCGCGGCGTGCGGCCTGCCGATCCTGCTGCTGCGGGAGTACCTGGCCGCCATCCCCACCAGCCTGATCGAGGCCTCGGTGATGGACGGCGCCCGGCCGGCGGAGACGCTGCGGCTGGTCGTGCTGCCGCTGTTGCGGCCGGCGCTCGCCGCCGTGTCGATCCTGGTCTTCATCAACACCTGGAACGAGTACCTGTGGCCGACGCTGATCGCGCCCCAGGCGAACCGGACGACCATCCAGGCCGGGTTGCAGCTGCTCGGGAACCAGGAGGGCCCGCCCTCCGGCGCGCTCCTCGCGGCCGCGATCATCACGACGCTTCCGGTCCTCGCGGTCTACGCCGTCGCGTCGCGGCGCATCACCAACGCCTTCCTTCAGTCGGGGATCAAATGACGGACGCAGTGCAGACATCCGTGGCGGCGGTGCCCGCACCGGCGGCGGTGCCCGCACCGGCCTGGGCCTCCGAGCCCGCCCAGGCGGACCCGGCCGCCGCCACCGCCGCCACCGCCGCCACCGCCGCCACTGCGGCCACCGCGGCCACCGCGGCCGCGCCCTCCGGTGGGATCGAGCTGCGTTCGGTGCGGAAGTCGTACGGCGCGACGCTGGCGACGGACCTGCCCGCGCTGACCATCCCGGCGGGCTCCTTCACCGTGCTCGTCGGCCCGTCCGGCTGCGGCAAGTCGACCCTGCTGCGCATGATCGCCGGTCTCGAGACGCCGGAGGCCGGCCAGATCCACATCGATGGGCGGGACGTCACCCGCGCCGAACCCGGTGACCGGGGTGTGGCGATCGTGTTCCAGGACTTCGCCCTCTACCCGCACATGACGGTGGCGCGCAACGTCGGCTTCGGGCTGACGCTCGAGGCGAAGCACGCCCGCCGGGGTTCGCTGCCGCGAGCGGAGATCTCACGGCGGGTGGGTGAGGTGTGCGACCTCCTCGGGCTGGGTGACAAGCTCGGCCGCAGGCCCCGCGAGCTCTCCGGCGGCGAACGACAGCGGGTGGCCCTGGCCCGGGCCCTGGTCCGCCGCAAGCCTGTGCTGCTGCTCGACGAGCCGCTGTCCAACCTCGACGCCGGCCTGCGGGCACATGCGCGGGCCGAGCTCATCCGGCTGCACCGCGAGGTGGCGGGAACCTTCGTCCTGGTCACCCACGACCAGGCCGAGGCGCTGTCGCTGGGAACGAGGGTGGTGGTCCTCAACGAGGGCCGGCTGGAACAGGCCGGAACTCCGGAGGAGATCTGGAACCGCCCGGCGAACCTTTTCGTGGCACGTTTCCTCGGCAGCCCCGCGATGAACATCCTGCCGGACTCGCGGGGCCCGACCGGCACCGGGACCGGTACGGGCACCGGGACCGGCAGCGCCACCGCCGACGGCGCCGGGGCGGACGACCGGCACCGGCTGCTGGGCTGGCGCCCGGCCGACGCGATCATCTCGGACGTCACCGGCCCACCGCCCGACCCGGGCGCGGGCGAGGCGTTCGAAGGCGTCGCCGATGTCGTCGAGTTCGTCGGAGACCGGCGGATCGCCCACTGCGTGAGCGAACGCGGCCCGTGGAGCGTCGAGTTTCCGGCGACCATCCGGATCACCGCCGGCCAACGGATACGCGCACTGGTTCCCGCCGGATCCCTGCACCGTTTTGACGCGCAGACAGGAGTGAGACTGTGACGACCACGCCGGCTCCGGCCGGAACCCGAACCTCCCCGTTCTCCGCCTTCCATCCGTTCGCCGGCGAGAGCCCCGACTACGACGGCCTGCGCGAGGTTCTGCAGAACTTCGTCCCCTTCAACACCCTCGTGGACCTGACCATCGCCGAGGTCTCTCCGACCGCTGGCCGGGTCACGATCGCTCACCGCGCTGAGCTCACCAACGCCGTCGGCACCCTGCACGCGGGTGTGCTCTTCCTGGCGGCCGACATGGCGGGCTCGGCGGCGTTCCTCGGGGCGACCGCCCACCGGCTGCGGGGGCTGACCATGTTCGTCCTCAAGAACTGCCGGATCGACTTCCTGAAGCCCGGTGCCGGTGACGTCTCGGTCGCGGTCGTGATGGACGAGCGGATCCTGACCGCCGCGCTGGCCGACCCCGGCGCCGTGCGGGTGAGCTGTGACGCCAAGGCCTACCTGCGCGACAGCGCGGGGATCCTCATCGGGAAGGCCTACCTCGAGTTCGTCTGCGCGTTCGACGCCGTCAGTGCCCCTGATGCTGTCGTTGCCCCTGATGCTGTCGGCGCCGACGACGAGGGCTCGGCGGGCCATGCCCGGCGCTGAGGCGGGCTCCGTCCCCGTGCCCCGGGCCGAGCCCGAAGCCGCCGACCTCGCCGCGGAGGAGAGCATCTGGCTCGTCCTCGGCCGGGGCCTCGCCCGCCACGGCGACCGGACCGCCGTGCGCCATCTGACGGAGCGGGGCTGGGAGGCCGTCAGCCACCGGGAGTTCGGCGAACTGGTGGATCGGTTCACCGCCCGGCTGCGCGGCCACGGCGTGCGGCACGGCGACTGGCTGGCGCTGATGGGCGACAGCAGTCTGGACTGGGCTGTCGCCGACCTCGCGGCCCTGCGCATCGGGGCCGTCGTGGTGCCGATCTACCCGACCAGCTCGGCCGACCAGGTCGAGCACATCGTCCGGACCACCACGCCCACCGTCGGCGTCGCCGACACCCCGCACCGCCGCGCCCTGCTGCGCGACGCCGGCGTGGGCACGGTCATCGTCGACCCGACAGCGCCACTCGACCCGACAGCGCCACTCGACCCGACAGCGCGAGTCGACCCGACGGCGCCACCCCGGCTGACACCGGTGGGCTCCGGCGTGCCGGCGGGGTCGGTGCTGGCGGAGTCGGTGTCGGCGGGGTCGGTGCCGGTCGACGCCGTGGCGGTACGTGACGACGGCGGCCGTCCGGTGACCGCCGAGGATGTCGCCACCGTCGTCTTCACCAGCGGCACCACCGGCGAGCCCAAGGGCTGTGTGCTCACCCATCGCAACGTCTACTGCGGGGCGGCGAATGTCGCGGCGGCGCTGCCCGAGATCTTCGCGCCGGCCGACGGGACGGCCCCCCGCACGGTGATCGCCCTGCCGCTGTCCCACATGTACGGCCGTTCGACCCTGTTGGCGACCCTGCTCGCCGGCGGTGAGGCGGTGGTGGTCCGACAGCCGGCCGAGATGTTCGGTGCGATGTGCCACCGGCCGCCGACCTTCCTCGCGCTCACCCCCTACCTGCTGGAGAAGCTCGACCGGGCGGTGCTGGAGGACGAGCGGGAGGGGGGTGGCCGCGCGGCCTGGGCGGTGGGCTCGCTGGCCCACGTCATCTGCGGCGGTGCGTCCCTGGCGCCCGAGCATCAGGAGTCGTTCCGCCGCCGTGGAATCACGGTCCTCGGCGCCTACGGCATGACGGAGTCGGCGGCAGCCGCCGCGGTCAACCGGGCCGCGGACAACCGGATCGGCACGGTCGGCCGCCCGAACCCGGGGACGTCCGTCGTCGTCGACGACTCGGGCGAGCTGATCATAACGGGCGGGAACGTGTCGCCCGGTTACTGGGGCGAGGCGGATCTCGACCGGCGCGAGCCCGGTCCGTACTCGGTCCGTACCGGTGATCTCGGGGTCGTCGACGACGACGGCTTCATCCGGATCACCGGCCGACGCAAGGACATCCTGGTCACCTCGTCGGGCAAGAACGTCGCGCCCGCGCCGCTCGAGGACCGGCTGCGCGCGGACCCGCTGATCAGCCAGTGCGTCGTCGTCGGCGACCAGCGGCCGTACGTGACCGCGCTGATCGCCGTGGACCCCGCGGAGGCGACCCGGCGGCGCCTGTCGCCCGCGGACGTCGCGGACCGGGTCCAGCGCGCGGTCGACGCCGCGAACACCCTGGTGTCCCGGGCCGAGTCGATTCGGCGGTGGCGCCTGGTCCCCGGCGAGCTCAGCGTCTCCACCGGTCATCTCACCAGCTCGGGAAAGCTCGTCCGGGCAAAGGTCCTCGTCGATCTCGCGGACGAGATCGACGCCCTCTACCGCTGACCGCGTCGCGTCGGGTCGCCCACCGCGCGGCCACCAGCGGCCACCAACGGCCTTCGCGCCGAGCGGCACCGCGGTCACCGCGGGACGGAGCCGCAACCCGGCCCCGTGTCTTCGCCAAGGAAGGACGTCATCATGGCAGCCGGAACACTGAGCGCTGTTTCCTCTCCTGTACCTCCCGACGACATACCGGACGCGATCGTCACCGCGGAGGAGTTCGGCTCGGACGGGTACAGCCTGGCCTGCGTCCGGGTCGCCCGCCGGCTGGGGCCGATCTACCGCTGGCGAATCAGCGACGACTACGCCCCGCTGCTCATCTCGTCCCAGGAGCTGGTTGCCGACGTCTGCGACGACGCGCGCTTCGGAAAGGACCTGGGCGCGGGACTGCGCTTCGCGCGGGAGTACATCGGGGACGGCCTGTTCACGGCATACACGGAGGAGGAGAACTGGCGGAAGGCGCACACGGTCCTGCGGCCCGCGTTCGCGGTCGACGGCCTGCGCGGCTACCACGCGTTCATGATCCGTGCCGCCCGCCGACTGCTCGACCGCTGGGACCAGGCGGCGGCGTCAGGGCCGCGCGGCACGGCCGGGACCGCGGCGACCCCGGTCGACGTCCCGGGCGACCTGACCAGGATGACGCTGGACACCATCGGCCTCGCCGGCTTCGGCTACGACCTCGACTCGTTCGCGCGCGACGAGCCGCATCCGTTCGTCAGCGCGATGAACGGGGCCCTGACCTACAGCCGCCTTCAGGTGGGCTGGGCACCCGGCGACGAGGATCCGGAGCTGACCCGGCAGTACCGGGCGGACTGCGCGACCATGGCCCAGATCGTCGACGAGGTGATCGACGCGCGGAAGGCCGCGCCGACCACCGGCCCGCGGGATCTGCTCGACCTGATGCTGACCTCCCCGTACTCGCAGACTGGGGAGCTGCTCGACGAGCTGAACGTCCGCTACCAGGTGATCAGCTTTCTGATCGCCGGCCACGAGACGACGTCCGGGCTGCTGTCGTTCGCGCTCTACTACCTGATGAAGAATCCGGAGACGCTGCGTCTGGCCCAGCGAGAGGTCGACGCCGCCTTCGGTGGGGATCCCGATCCCGAACCGGGCTTCGCCGAGGTCCGGAAGCTGACCTACATCCGGCAGGTCCTTCAGGAGGCGCTGCGGCTGTGGCCGACGGCCCCGTCATTCGACCGGCGCCCGCTACACGACACCCTGCTGGCCGGCCGGTACCCGGTCCGGGCCGGTGAGACGATCAGCGTGGTGACCACCATGCTGCACCGCGACCCGGTGTGGGGCGACAACGTCGAGCTGTTCGATCCCAGCCGGTTCGACCGTGACCAGATGGCCCGGCGCCCGGCGCACTCGTACAAGCCGTTCGGCACCGGGCAGCGGTCCTGCATCGGGCAGCAGTTCGCGCTGCACGAAGGCACGTTGATGCTGGCCCTGCTCGTCCACCGATACCGCCTGCTCGACCACGCCGACTACTCCCTCGACGTACGACAGACGCTGACCCTCAAGCCGGCGTGCTTCACGATGACGCTGGCCCGCCGGTCGCCCGCTGACCGCGAGCGATGGACGTCCGCCACGCCCGGGCGGTGACCGACCCGCGCCGGCAGGCGCGGGGCCAGCGACAGGCAACAGTCGCGGAAGGCATCACCAGGAGGTTGGTCCGTGACCGACCGAGTGATGAGAGTAGGCCCGTGTGACCACCGTGTCCGACCAAGCAGTCCACGATCCCCGCGACGGCGACCTGGTCCGCGCGACCGCGGCGCCGGTGAACCGGCTGCGGGAGGCGACCCGCGAATTCAACGCGCTGCGCAGCGGAATACGTGGCGGCCTCGCCGCCGACACCTCCGCCCAGAAGAAGAGGGGGAAGTGGACCGCGCGTGAGCGCATCGACTATCTCTTCGACGACGGCACCTTCAACGAGGTCGAGATGTTCCGCCGGCATCGGGCCAGCGGGTTCGGCATCGAGCACAAACGGCCGCACACCGACGGTGTGATAACTGGCTGGGGGGCGATCGAGGGCCGCACCGTCTTCGTCTACGCCCACGACTTCGAGGTCTTCGGCGGCGCGCTCGGCGAGGCCCACGCCGAGAAGATCAGCAAGGTGCTGGACATGGCGGCCGCCGCCGGCGTCCCGGTCATCGGGCTGTGCGACGGCGCAGGCGCGCGTATCCAGGAGGGCGTCACGGCGCTCGCCGGCTACGGCGACATCTTCCAGCGGATCACCCGGAACTCCGGGGTCATTCCACAGATCAGCGTCATCCTCGGCCCGTGCGCCGGGGGTGCGGCCTACTCGCCTGCTCTGACGGACTTCGTGTTCATGGTGCGTGGGATCTCGCAGATGTTCATCACGGGCCCGGACGTCGTGCAGGCCGTGACCGGGGAGATCGTCAGTCACGAGGGCCTCGGTGGCGCCGACGTCCACGCCACGCTGTCCGGGGTGGCGGCCGGCGCCTACGACGACGAGCCGACGTGCCTCGACGACATCCGGTATCTGATGTCCCTGCTGCCGGCGAACAACCGTGAGCTGCCGCCGACCGTGGCCACCACCGACCCGGCGGACCGCCCGACCACCCGCCTGCTGGACGTGGTGCCCGCCGAGGGATATCGCTCCTACGACATGCGCATGGTGATCCAGGAGATCGTCGACGACGGTGACCACTTCGAGCTCCACGAGACCTGGGCGCCGAACGTCGTGTGTGCCCTGGCCCGGCTGGACGGCTCCACCGTCGGGATCGTCGCGAACCAGCCGGCGGCGTTCGCGGGCGCGTTGGACATCGACGCGAGCGAGAAGGCGGCCCGGTTCGTGCAGACCTGCGACGCCTTCAACATTCCGCTCGTCACGCTGGTCGACGTCCCGGGCTTCCTGCCCGGTGTCACCCAGGAGCATCAGGGGATCATCCGGCACGGAGCCAAGCTGCTGTACGCGTACTGCAACGCGACGGTGCCTCGGGTCCAGGTGATCCTGCGCAAAGCCTACGGCGGGGCGTACATCGTGATGGACTCGCGTTCGGTGGGCGCCGACCTCTCCCTGGCGTGGCCGACGAACGAGATCGCGGTCATGGGAGCCGAAGGCGCCGCGAACATCATCTTCCGGCGGGACATCTCCTCCGCCGACGACCCCGACGCCCGGCGGGCGCAACGCATCGCCGAGTACCGCGAGGAGCTGATGCACCCCTACTACGCGGCGGAGCGGGGCCTGGTCGATGACATCATCGATCCCACGGAAACCCGGCAGGCTCTGATCAGAGCGCTCGCCATGCTGCGGTACAAGAATCGGCCGCTGCCGGCGCGCAAGCACGGGAACCAGCCCCAGTGAGTGGTTCCGGGGCGCTGGCGCTGCGCATCGTCAGGGGCGGCCCGGAGGCCAGCGACATCGCCGCCCTGGTGGTGGCCCTTCGGGCGCTGGACTCCCGTCGCTCCCGCCCTTTCCCGCGTGCTCAGGGGTCGGGCTCCCGGACGGCCGACGGCCGTCCGGCGTGGACGGCACCGGACCTGTGCCAGCCCACCGGCGTCTCCTGGACGGACCGCTAGATCCTCACCGGGCGGTGCCGCCGACCCGGGAATCTGTCAGACCAACCAGATGGGTTCTTGTTCGCCATGATCCTGTTCGTCACGGAATCTTTGCCGGAATCCGTCGCGGCGTTCACTGCGAAATTCACCGCGAAATTCAAGGCGGCATTGTCGGGACGCCCGGGTGTTCCGGCATGACCGCCACCCGGCACGAGCCCCGGTGGATCAGGCTCGTCGGCGCCCACAATGTCCGCGACCTGGGCGGGCTGCCCGCGGCCGGCGGTGCCGTGCGCCCGCGGGCGCTGCTGCGCGGCGACAACCTCGACGCGCTGACCACCGAGGACATCGCGGTGCTGGGGAACGACGTCGGCCTGCGTGCGGTGGTGGACCTGCGCGCGCCGTTCGAGAGTCCCCGGGCGGCCGCATGGTTCCCGGAGCTCGGCGTCTCCTGGCTGCACGAGCCCCTGGCCGACCTCTCCGGTCTGACCGATCCGGCGGCGTTGCGCTACCGGGCCGGCGACGAGCTCGCCGCCTTGTACACGACGATGCTTGAATCGGCCGCCACCGGCCTGGTCCGCATTCTGCGGTTCCTGGTCTCGGGCGGGCGGACACCCGCGCTGGTGCACTGCGCGGCGGGCAAGGACCGCACCGGAATCGTCGTGGCGGTCCTGCTCGCGGCCGCGGGTGTCGAACGGGACGCGATTCTCGCCGACTATCTCGCGACCGAGCAGCGAATCCAGCGGGTCAGGGCGGCGCTGGACCGCCGCGCGGAGTACGCCCACCTGCGGGCCGCGGGCTCGTCCGCCCGGGGTTCCGGGGCTGTGCCCGCCCTGGACCCGAGGGCCGTCGGCAGCGTGCTGGATCTTCTCGATCACGCCCCGGGGGGCGCCGTGGGGTTCCTCGTCGCGAGTGGCGCGAGCACCGAGGAGATCGACCGCTGGCGTGAGCTGCTCATCCAGCCCGCCGGGGACTGAGAAGGCCCGGTGGTGGTCTCGTCTGCGCTTTGTCGACCATCGCGCGAGGGCGTAACTGAACCGTGTAACAACCGCCTTCGAAGTCCGACGGCGCCCGCACCCGCGCGGCCTGCGTTTGGCAGGCGCGGGTGGGTCTGCCGAGAGGGAGTGAATCCTCTGCCAGGCCAACGGAGATCGCCGGGTCCGCCGGGTGGTGGTGGTTGTGGTGGATGTGGAACCCGCCTGGCGACTCTTCCGACGTGCGGACCGGGAAGCGGCGGGTGACAGTGGAGGAGGCCGCCAGAGCCGGCCGGCGGGGACCTACGCCGGTTATGGAAGGAACCTGTCGACGTGGGAGCTTTGATGATCCCGGGGGTGACCCTGGGGAGTGAACTGGGTCAGGGCGCCTCAGCTGTGGTGTATCGCGCTGTGCGGAACGGCGAGCACTACGCGGTGAAGTTGTCCCGTCATGTCCCGCCTGCTGAGGTGATCCGTTCCTTCCGGAGGGAAGCCACCGTCCTGGCGTGCATCCGGCATCCGAACATCGCCAGAGTGTTCGCCGCCGGGGAGGTCGACGGCAGGCCCTACCTGGTGCTTGAGCTTGTCGACGGGGATTCGGTGGCCGCTCGTCTCGGCGCYGGCCCGCTGTCCATCCCCGACACTCTGCGCGTCGGTCGAGACGTGGCGAGCGCGCTCGCGGCCGCGCACCGGCTTGGACTCGTCCATCAGGATGTCAAACCAGCGAACATCATTCTCGGCCCGAGTAGCCGGACCGTCCTGGTTGACTTCGGATTGCTGGGTCGGGCCGGTGGCGTCGTACGGGACACCGTTGTCGGCACGGTCCGGTTCAGCGCACCGGAGCAACTCGGCATGCTGAACCGGCCCGTGGACGCCCGCTCGGACCTGTATGCCCTCGGCATCGTGCTGCATCTGTGCCTCACCGGCACGCCGCCGTTCGAGGCTGACGATGTCGCCGGGCTGATGAGGCTGCACGCCGTGGCAGCGCCGCCAGACCCGAGGAGCAGACGCGAGGGTATCCCGCCGGGTCTCGCGAACATCGTCCGCACTCTCCTGGCCAAGGACCCGGATGACCGTTTCCAGTGCGCGGAGGATCTGCTGGCGGCGCTTGGCGCGGTCGCCGAGCTGGAGTCGCCTACGGCGGCGGCCCAGCCGTGCCCCGACGGGTCGGCGGACCGTCTGGTCGGTCGCGCCGTGTGGCTCGAGGTGTTGCGGACGGCCTGGCACCGGTGCCGCGGCGGCGATGGGGAGCGAACCGTGGTCGGTGTCGGCGGCGACGCGGGTCTGGGTAAGACCCATCTGGTCCGGACGTTCGTCCGGGAGGCATGCGCGTCTCCTCGGACCATCCTGATGGAGGCGAAGTGCGCTGATCTGGCAGACGCGCCGTTCGCCACGTTCCACGCCTTGGTGGACAGTTATCTGCGCGCGCCGCCCGCAGCCGGCCCTACGGCCGAGGCCCCGCTCACGCGACTGCGCGCGGCCGCCGGTGATGATGCTGCCGCGCTCACCCATCTTCATCCCTGCCTAGGCGATCCCGACCGTCCTCGGAAACCGGAAACGGTCGACGTGGCGGACACTGGAGTTCAGCTCCGGCTGGCCGCGGCGCGATTCGTTCGGCATCTGGCCCGGCTCAGCGGGGGCCTGCTGCTGTGGGTGGATGACACGCAGTGGCTCGGCGCGGCGGACCGCCAACTCCTCGAGGAGATCGCCCGCGATCCGGCGCCGGCGCCGCTGCTGGTCGTCGCGACCGCCCGTGACGCCGCCGGACTGCTCTCGGCCGGGACCTCCCGCAGGGTCGCCGTCTGGCTGGAGCCGCTCAGCGAGCCCGAGGTCGCCGAGCTGATCCGGAGCTTTCTCGGCGATGTCGCCGACGACCGCTTCGTCCAGGACATAGCAATCCGTTCGTCCGGTAGCCCGCTTGCGGTCTTCGAGTATGTGCGGGCAGTGATAGATGCCGGCCTGATTCAGCCTTCATGGAGTGGTTTCGATCTTGACCGGGAGGGATTCGACTCGCTCGCCCTCCCGGACCACGTGCTGGGGCTGATCAGACGTCGCGTCGCTGCCCTGAGCCCCGCTGCGCTGCCGTTGCTGAGAACCGCGGCGGCGATCGGGCACCAGTTCGACGTGGACGTGCTGGCGGCCTCGTCCGGTGCTCTTCCGGAACGCGTAAGGCTCGCCCTCGCCGACGCCGAGCACCACCAACTCGTCACGCCTGCGCAGGGCCGGTGGTCCTTCGTGCACGACTGTGTGCGCGAGGCGCTGCTGCTGACCTTCGGCAAGGATGGCCTGCGCCGCGCGCACGCGGCGATCGCCGACGCATTGGAAGCGAGAGGCGCGACCTGCGGCACCGACCTCTTCGCCGTCGCCCGCCACGCGATCAGCGGAGGACTGCCGGCGGCCCGGCAATATCGTCATACCAGGGCCGCGGCCGAGGCCGCGCTCGCCGAGCGCGCTCCGGTCGAGGCGGAGGATATGTTTCGCGCGGCCGCGAAGGCGGCGGAGCGGGCCGGCGTCGCCCCCGACGCCGCGTTCGAAACGGGCTTCGGTCTTGCCTGCTCCCGCCGCATCCTCCCGGATCAGGCGCGTGTGCACTTCGCGCGTGCCTTGGAGCTGGAGAGCGACGCGCTGGCCCGGGCGGTACTGCATGCCGAGGCGGCGGGCGTTGAGTACGGGATGCGGAACTACACTGCTGCGGCCACCCATGTCCGTCAGGGCCTCGCCGAGGTCGGGCGACCGTTCCCGAATTCGGCGCTGGTCGGCCCGGTAGCGCTGGGCCGTCTGCTCTGTGCCTGGATCGTGCGCTGGCCGGCGACCGGGTTCGGAACGGCGACCGGCGAGACAAGACGGCGGTACGAGATCGAGCTGCGGTTACACGAGGTCGGCGGCCCCAACGCGCTCTTCCTTTTCCACGTCCCCTCTTTTCTGTGGCATCTCAGTGGCTTGTACGCGATGCGACGGGTTGGCATCGGTGAGCTTTTCATCCGCGGACACGTAATGATCAACGTCGCGGCGGCGGAGTTGGGTCGAGGGCGGGCGGTGCGCCGCTCGATCGACACCTTCCGGGCGCTGGCGAGCAAGACCGGTAATCCGGTCCTTCTCGCGGAGGTCGACCTTTACGCGGGTATCGCGCTCCAGTTCCTCGGCGAGACGACGGCCGCCAGCGAACAGCTCGAATCGACGCTGCGTCGGGCGGCCCGCTGGGTCGACGCCTCTCTGTATGACAACGCGGTGACGGCGGCCACCCTCGACCTCTCCTACCGAGGGTTCTGGCGCGAGGGCTTGGCTTGTCTGGAACCGGGTGCCAATGGCATCAATCACGTCTTGAATGACCTCCGAATTACGAGATGTCGACTGTCGCGCGCGCTCGGAGGTGCTGGCGAGCGCCTCGGGCCAGCACTCACCGAACTTCCGCCAGCAGAAAAGGAGCCGGTCCGCAACTTCTTCGCCTATCACGGTCTGATGCAGAACGACCTTGAGGAAGGTCGACTCGGAGAGGATTTCGACCGGCTGGTGACCCAGGCCGATGCCCTCGGCTGCACGCCGCTGCGGACGGCAAAATACTATAGATACTATTGGATCACCAGGGCGCGAGGGCGCCTTGAACAGGCGCGGCTGGCGATCGGCGATGATCGGGCGGGGCGGGTGAGGGTGGCCCGCCGCTGCTTGAGAGAGGCGTTGCCGGCTGCGGTGACGCCCCTGTTCCGTGCTGATCTACTTGTGCTCAAGGCCATTTCGGACCAACTGGTCGACAGGCCAGGACGGGCATTGAGATGGTTGGCGGCGGYCGAACGGCTCGCCCTCCGGCTGGACGCTCCCCGAATCACCTTCGACGTGTTCGTCGAGCGGGCACGGTGCCTGCGCTCGCTCGGCCGCGATCGCCAGGCACGTGAGCAGGCCAGGTATGCCCTGTCCTTGGCGGACGGTTACGGTTGGGTCCCACGCGGGCGTGCAGTCCGACACGAGTTCGAACTCTCCGACAGTGCGAACAGTCAGGTCGGGAAGCCTGCCGTGGTGAGTTCGGGCCGGGACCGGCGCCGCCTCGACGCACTCCTGCGAGTCAGTGCCGCTGCGGATGTGACACTCGATCCGGACGCGGTTGCTGACATCGTCCTCACCGAGATCATCGATATTCTCGGCGCGGACCGTGCCATCCTCCTCTTTCCCGCGGACCCGACCGGAGATGGAGACCGGCCGCACCCGCACAATGCCGCCGCGCTGATACCCCACGCCTGGCGGACGGCCGGGGAAGACGCCCCGATGGATCTGTCTCGCTACGCCCGTAGCATCGTCGCCCGGGTTCACGCGGAGGGAAACCCTCTGGTCGTGACCGGCACCTCGGAAGGGGCGGCGCTCGGCTCCGACAGCGCGGTCCAGCATGGACTGCGGAGCATCCTGGCCGCTCCGGTCCCGATCGAGGGCCGCGCTGCCGGGGTGATCTACATAGACAGCCAGGTCGCCAAGGGCCTGTTCACCGAGGACGATGTTGACGTTCTCGTGACACTGGCCAAGCAGGTCGGGATCGCGCTGCGCACGGCGGAGGCCGCCCGTCTGCAGACTCGCCTTGCCACCGAACGCCGGCAACGCGAGTTGGCCGAGGTGCTACGCGAGGTCGCCGAGCAGGCAGGGGCGACGCTGCGGTCAGGAGACGTCCTGCCGAGGGTCCTGGCCGCAGCGCGGCCTGTCCTTCCGCATGACGCGGCGTGGGTACTGGAACGGCGGCCCCAGGCGATGATGCGGGTCATGGAGGTCACCGGAAACGTCGATTCGCGCGCGGTTGGGACGGTTCTTCCGGATCCCCCGGCCCAGCTGGCGCCTGCCTTCGACGGTGTCGCGGTCAGCGACACCAAGGTCGCTGTCCACCTGCCGGGCACGCCCTGTCCGCTGACCTCCTGGCTGGCGCTACCGGTCGCCCCGCCCCGCGCCGTCCCGACCATCCTCGTGCTCGCCTCCCAGAACGAGGGCCAGGAGCGGGCCCTCCAGACCGAGGTGGCGCGGATGGTCCTCGACACCGCGGCGACGGCCTACGAGAACGCGCGTCTGTATGAGGAGGCACGGCATTCGGCCGCGACCGACCCCCTCACCGGGCTACCCAACCGGCGGCATTTCCTTGAACAGGCACGTGTGAAAGCGGGCGTCCGCGCGCAAGCGGGGGCAGCTATGTCCGCCATGATGATCGACGTTGACCGATTCAAGCAGGTGAACGACGCGCACGGTCACAATATCGGCGACGAAGTTCTTGTCGAGATCGCCCGGCGGATCGAGCGGTCGTTGAGAAGTGACGATCTCGCCGGGCGCCTTGGCGGGGAGGAGTTCGCCGTCCTCGTTACCGGCGACGCCGAGATGGCCTACGCGCTCGGCGAACGTGTCCGGCTAGCTGTATGCACACACCCCGTGCCGACTTCCACCGGTCCACTGACAATTACCGTCAGTGTCGGTACGGCGTCCTTCGAATCTGCGGAGTCCTCGATCCCCGCAGTACTGGAACGCGCCGATCAGTCCCTGTATGCCGCGAAACGCGGGGGTCGGAACCGGACTGTCACCGCGGAGCACTGACCGGAGAGGCCGTCCGAACCGAGTTCCAGGTCCTCACCGAGATCCGTAACCGGGGTGTCGAGGACGTGTGCATCGCCGTCTGTGACGGGTTGAAAGGCCTCCCGGAATCGCATCCAGCCCTCCGCTGCCCTATTAGGCCGTCCTACGGGCTTCTAACCGGTGAGGAACCGGACGGGAGGGACGTGCTAGCGGCTGCCGGTGGCATCGACGATCCAGGAGAAGTCGCCGTTGGCGAGAGCCTCGCGCCATTCCGCGGGTGCGGGGCCCATCAGGGTCTGCATATCCCAGTAGTCCTTCCAGAGGGTGATCACGCCGTCCTGCACGACCTGCACCGACAGGCAGGGCAGCACGATCTCCTCGCCTGAGGCGAAGCGCCAGATCTCGTGATGCTCCGTCATCACCGTGTCGCCTTCGCTGACTGTCCTGATCTGATCGTTCTCAAAGGCGGCGAGGCTGTCCAGGACGGACTTCGCGCGAGCGACGATGCCTTTCGGCCCCTTGGCCGCCAGGGTGGGCCCTGCGGGCACGTCCCAGTACACGGAGTCGTCACCGAAGAAGTCGTGGAGGTGCTCCCAGTCACGGGCGAAAAGTGTCTCCCAGAACTCCGCTACAAGCGCCTCGGGGCTCGTCGTGGACGGGGCGTCGGACATGGTCGGCTCCTAGTACGCGGTACGACGGTGCGGTACGACGATGCGGAAGGGGGCTGCCGTTGCCGTGGGCGGGTACTGCCCTCAAAGCGTGACGACGGTGCGGCCCTTGGTCCGGCGGTTCTCCATGGCGTCGAGCCATTCGGGGACGTCGGCGAGCGTGATGCGCTGGCCGATGACCGGTCGCACGATCTCCCGCCGGGCCAGCTGCAGGATCTCGTTCCAGATGTCGATGCCCTTCGCCGTCGACATGAAGTTCATCCCGAACGCCCGGGAGGGGCGGGGGTTCTCGACGGTCATGAAGCAGACGCCACAGATATCGAAGTTTCCGTAGATGCTCGGCTGGAGGTTGACGCCCGCTTCCTCGGCGGCCGCGTCGGCCGAATAGCCGATGATCAGATGGCGGCCGTTGAACGCCATCACCCGGAACGTGTCGCGGGTCGTCTGCCCGCCGACGGTGTCGAACGCGACGTCGACGCCCCTGCCGTTGGTGACGTCCAGGGTGTACGCGACGAAGTCATCCTCCTGGTAGTTCACCGCGTAGTCCGCGCCGAGGCCGCGCGCGAACTCGACCTTCTCCGCCGAGCCGGCCGTCGCGATCACGGTCGCTCCGGTCGCCTTGGCGAGCTGCACGGCGCCCGACCCGATCCCGCCGGCCGCCGCGTGGATCAGCACGACATCGCCTGCGGAGGTCCTCGCCCGCTCCTTCAGCGCCAGCCAGCTCAGCATGTACGGGAAGTACATCGCGGCGGCCTCGGCGGTGCCGAGCCAGGACGGGACCAGCTGTACCGTGCGCTCCGTGAGGACGGCGACCGAGGCATAGCCACCTTTTCCGCCGGCGGTGCACCCGACGACCCGCGCGCCGCGCAGATGGTCGGTACCCGCCCCGCAACGCTCGACGACGCCGGCTGCGACCATGCCGGGAACGAACGGGGGATCGGTCTTGAACACCCACCGCCCGTAGATCGAGTCGATGTCGTTGAAGTCGAGGCAGAACGCCTCCGTCCGGATCCGGACCTCTCCCGGACCGGGCTCGGGTACGTCGACGTCGCGCATCTCGAGTGCGCTGGTGGGCGCGGCCAGCCTCGTGGCGACCCAGGCCTGCGCCACCGCGGTCTCGTTCGTCGTCACTGCTGTGCCCTCCGTTGTCACTGCGACGGGTTCCGTCACCGGACACCGGTGGCGTCGTAAAGCCAGGACCGGTCACGTCCAAGGTTCGCGATCCAGGACGGGGGCGCCTTCGTGAGGAGGGCCTGGAGGTCCCAGTAGTCCTTCCAGATGGCGATCACACCGTCGCGTATGACGTGTACCGAGACGMAGGGAAGCACGATCTTCTCCCCGCCGGCGAACTGCCAGATCTCCGCGTGCTCGGTCATGACCGTGTCGCCGGAGGCCACCGTCCGAAGATGGTCGTTGCCGTAGAAGACGAGGGCGTCGAGGACCGACGTGGCCCGGGCGATGATGTCCTCCGGGCCCCTGGCCGCCACGGTCGGGCCGGTGGGCACATCCCAGTAGACGGAATCCGGGCCGAAGAACGTGCGCGCGCGGTCCCAGTCGCGGGTGTACATCGCTTCCGTGAACGCGGCGACGATCTCCCTGGGGGTCGCGCGCGCCGTGGTGTCGGGCATGGTCAGCTCCTTGGTGCCGGCCGGCCGCTGGCCGGCGGAAGGCTGGTGGACGGCTAGCGGACGGGTGATGGGGCGGCGTCCGGCTCGGCGCACACGTCGACGGGAATCGCGGTGATGTGGGACATGCAGCTCACGGGATCGAAGGCCCCTGGCCCCCGCGGTGTCAGGACGTTCACGTTCGCACCGCCACGGCGCTGGGCCACCGGCATACCGGTCGTCGCCGCATTGCCGAAACCGTGGGTCATCGCCACCACGCCGGGGCGCAGCCGCGGGTCGAACTGCACCTCGGCGGCAAGCGCGCCCCACTCGTTGCTGACCGAGACCCGCGACCCGGCGGTGAGACCGAGGCCGGCGGCATCGTGCGGGTTCATCCAGAGCGGGTTCGGCCAGTCGCCGGGGCGTCTCGTCGGCAGGTTTCCCATGGCCGAGTTCAGCGCGTCCCGGGTTCGTCTCGTGACCAGTTTGAAGCGCCCCGGATCCTCGGCCCGGAGCTCCTCGAACAGGGCGTGCCCCCGGGCGAGCGTCGAACCGAGCGCCTCGGGCACGCAGTCGAGCGGGCCGTCGACCCCCAGCCGTTCCCGGGAGCGTTCGGCGCCGTCCTCATGTAACGGCACGACGCCGCCCGCCGCGCGCAGCGCGGGCACGTCGAGGCCCTTCGGGGCGAGCGCCCGGTCGAACAGCAGCGGCAGGGCGTCGGTCGCGGCCGGGTCGAGCAGGGGCGTGCGGCCCATCGCCTGCAGAATCTGGCCGAGGATGCGCCACTCCTCGCGCTGCTGCGCGTCGGCCTCGACCACGGCCGGTGTCCACTGCAGGTAGGGCTCCACCTGAATGCCCTGGACGAAGGTGTTGAGATCTGCCCGCTCGAACTGGTCGGTGGCCGGGAGCACGAAATCGGCCAGCTCACCGGTGGCGTTGCGGTAGAGGTCGATCGTGACGAGCAGGTCGAGCGAGCGCAGTGACTGCGTGAGCTGGGGTCCGCCGCCGACGCTGAGCGCCGGGTTTCCGGCCACGACGACCAGCGCCCGCAACGGCTCCTCGGCCGCGCCGATGAACTCGGGGAGCAGGGCGGCGGGGAGCAGGCCCATCGCGCGCCGGAAGTCACCCCATTGAGTCGTGTAGAACGAGGCCGCGGTCCGGTCGACGGGTCCGAAGCGTGCCCCGATCCCGCGGGCGGGGAAGTAGTTACCGCCGGGCCGGTCGAGGTTTCCCGTCAGCAGGAGCAGCATCTGGACGAGCCAGTAGGCGAGGGCACCTTGGCGGCCCATGTTCAGGCCGGTGGACACATGGATCGCCGCGGACCCGGCGGCCGCGAAGTCCCGGGCGAGCTGCGCGATGACCTCGGCGGGAAGGCCCACGACGTCGGCCACCGCGTCGGGGGAGTACGGGGCGACGAACGCGGCGACCTGCTCGGCACCGGTGACCGTTCCCTGCTCGGCGTCCGTCCGGAAGCCCACCGTGCGGTGGATCTCGTGCAGGATCGCGGCGAGCAGGTAGGGGTCGCTGTCCGGCCGGATCTGCAACGTCGGGCCGATGTCCGGTTCGACGTCGACGGGGTTCACGAAGATGACGCGGCCGCCGCGGTCGCGGATGCGCCGCAGCTCCACGACCGGGTTGGCGACGCTGATGAACGACGACTTGCTGACCCGCGGGTTGGAACCGATCACGAGCAGCAGCTCGGTGCGCCTGAGATCGGGGATCGGGTTCGCGCTCGGCGAGCCGTAGAGCAGCTCGGCGACCGCGTACTTGTTGGAACAGTCCTGCGTGGCGGCGGAGAAGACCCGATCCGTCCCCAGCGCGCCCGCGAAGTGCCCCGAGGCCGCGCTGCCCAGGGCGTTGAACGCGACCGGGTTCCCGATGTAGATGCCCGCCGCCCTCGGGCCGTGCTCGGACATGGCGTCCCGCATCCGCGCGGCGATCTCCTCGAGGGCTTCGTCCCACGAGACGGGGACGAAGCGGTCGCCTTCCCTGCGCAGCGGTACCCGCAGCCGGTCCGGGTCGCGGTGCAGGTCGATGGCGCGAAGGCCCTTGTTGCATGCGGCGCCGCGGGTGACGGCGTGATCGTGGTCCGGCCGGAGACGGACGAGATGGCCGCGCTCGACCGTGGCGACCGTTCCGCAGCCGGCCTCGCAGAGCCGGCAGTAGGTGCGGACGGTGCCAGCCGGCCCGTCGAGCAGCCCGGCCGCGGTGCCTGTGCGCCCATGGAGGTGAGAGGACTCAGGATTCATGGATCACCAGATCGTGCATGGCGGCAGACTCGCATGGTTGAGACATGCACCACAAGGGTTGCATTATGCAACCGGCGTGGCAAAAGTACGGACATGGCCCGCCCATCGCCGCAGACAGACAGGGTTGTCGCGCTCATCGAGCTGATCGCGCTGCGTCCCACCGAGGGCGTGACCCTGGCGGACGTCACCCGCGGCCTGGGCGTGAACAAGTCCACCTGCCACTCGATGCTCAGCGCCCTCACCTCGGCAGGCTGGCTGCTGCGCGACCCGGTCCGCAAGCGCTACTGCCTCGGCCCGGGTCTGGTCGCGGTCGGCCGGGCGGCCGACGACGGCTTTCCCGCGCTCGCCTTCGCCAGGCCGGCGATGGCCGAGCTCAGCGCCGCCGCCGGCGCGAACTGCCTGGTGCTGACCATCGGCCGAGACCAGTTGACCGTCGTCGACGAGGTTCGTCATCCACGGGCCGCGGCCGGCGGCCTGCGGGTCGGCTCCACGGTCCCTCTCCGTCCACCGTTCGGCACCGCCGTCCTCGCCGGCGACGACACCGACCGCTGGCTGGCGCAGGCGCCGGCCGCGCACCGCGAGCGCTACGCCGCGGCGTTGGCCTCGGTCCGGGCGCGGGGCTACGCCGTCGAGCTGGCGCCCGCCCCCACCGAACAGCTGCGTCGCCTCGCCAGCCGCCTCGGCCTGCCCGGGCTGATGGAGCGGCTCACGGAGGAACTGACTGGTGATGACTACCACCTGGTCCAGGACCTCGAGCCCGAACGCGAGTACGACACGACCTCGATCAACATCGCGGTACCCGGCCCGGGGGCCCAACCGGTCCTGCTGCTCGGCCTGACCTGCCTGCCCGCGCCGCTGTCCGGTGCCCGCATCGCCGAGCTCGGCAGCCGGCTCATCGAGGTGGCCGGCCGGCTGGGCACCGCCCTGGCGGGGACGTCCGGAGCAGCGCCAGCCTCGTAGCCCATTCACCGGCGTGCACAGACCGCTGCTGGTCAACGCTTCTTCCAGCGCGGCGGCCGCTCGCACCCACTCCGACCGCACCCGGTGACAGTCGCGGACAACCGGTCGGGCGTGCCGCACGTCAGGGTGATGACGACCGGGTGGGGCTCTCGGCGGCGTCGAAAGCGGGCGCGAGCGGGGCCAGCGCGCCGCGGAGCAGGTCGGGCAGCGGGCCGGAGGGTATGAGCAGTCCTGTCGCGCCGGCGCCGGTCGTGCCTGCGCCCTGAAGCCACTCGTCGAGCGCGATGCGCACGGCCGTGGCCACGCTCGCCGCAAGAACGCGGGCGGTGCGTGCCTCGGCATCGCCGAGGCGCTCGGCGATCACCGCCGCAAGAGGGGCCTCGATGCCGGCGGTGCTGTCGAGGAACGCCGCGCGCAGCGCGGTCCGGGTGGTGATCAGCAGCAGTGCCGCACGTTCGTCCTCGCGGGTGTTCGTGTACTGCTCGACCACCGCCTCGGTGACCGCGGCGGCCAGGCGCACCTCGGCGGGCCGGGCCGCCACCGCCGCCGCGATCCGTGCCTCCCGGTCCGCGGTGACGGCGGCGACGATCGCCTGCTCGCGGCTGGCGAAGTAGTTGTTGTACGTGCGTGGCGAGACCCCGGCCGCTTCGGCGATGTCCTCGACGCGCACTCCGTCCGGTCCGCGCTCCACGGCCAGGCGCAGGGCCGCCTCGCGCAGCGCCTCGCGCGTGGCCTGCTTCTTCCGCTCTCGCAGCCCCGGTGGTGATGTCACGATGCCAGCCTTCCACAGATGACTGCGTACACGCAAATTTGCGTGCGCGCATTTTTTCTGCGAGTCTCGGCTCCACCGCGACCGATGGAAGGGATGACGCCATGCGAGCCAGAGGAATGACCTACGACACCGGACTCGTCACACACGGCCGGATCTCCCGTGAGCACCTTGACCCCGTGGTCGTGCGACGCGAACTCACCGTCATCCGCGACGACCTGCACTGCAACGCGGTTCAGATCATCGGCGGCGACCCGGGCCGACTGGAGCTGGCCGCCGGCTGCGCCGCCGAGCTCGGTCTGGAGGTCTGGTTCTCGCCCTATCCCCTGGAGCTGGACCCGCAGCAGATCCTCGCGCTCTTCCGCGACTGCGCCGAACGGGCCGAGCGGCTACGGATGCAGGGCGCCACCATCGTGTTCGTCGCCGGTGTGGAGCTGAGTGTGATGAACCGCGGCTTCCTTCCCGGCGACCGCCCGGAGGAGCGGGTCACGCAGCTCATAAGCGATCCCGAGCGGCGAGCGCACGCGATGAGCGAGCTCGGCGTGCGCATCAACACGTTCCTGCGCGACGCCGCGGCAGCGATCCGCGAGCGCTTCCGGGGAAAGCTGACCTACGCATCCATCCAGTTCGAGCAGGTCGACTGGACTCCCTTCGACTTCATGACATTCGAACTGATCCGCTCAGCCGAGGTCGCCGACCGATTCCGAGAGGGGGTGCGTGCCCTGGCACGAGGCCCGAAGCCGCTGGCCCTGACCGGTTTTGGCACCGCGGCCTACCGCGGCGCGGGGGACCGGGGTGGGCGGGTACTGGAAGTTGTCGAATACGACCCGCACACCGGGGCACCGGTGCGGCTGAAAGGGATATACGAACGCGACGAGACCGGCCAGGCCGCATACCTCAGCGAACTGCTGGAAATCTTCGACACCGAAGGCGTGGACAGCGCATTCGTCTACCTCTTCGCGCTGTCCGGCTTCCCCTACCGCCCCGACGGTGACCCCCGCGACGACCTGGACCGCGCCAGCCTGGGCATCGTCAGACTCCTCGAAGGGCGCCAGGGGCATACCTACCCCGACCTGGAGTGGGAGCCCAAGGAGGCTTTCACCGCAGTGGCACGGCGGTACCGGTAGTCACGAGCCACCTTCACCCTCGGGCTACAGACGGATCACCGGTGGGCGCCCGGGACCAGGACGGGCAGTCAATACGATCGTCGACATGTCGCCGGTGTCGCGTGGACGCAAGCCGAAGAAAAGCAGGAAGCGGCCCGCCGGCCGTCCTGGCTCCGGGCAGAGGTCGGGGGCTGGGAGCCCGCGCGCCGATCCGGACTGGCCGACCGTTCTCGCGCATCTGCGGTCCCGGACGCGGCGTGGCGAGGAACCGTTCTGGTTCTGGCCAGGGATCGAGGAGATCCTCGACGAGGCCGGTGTCGTGCTGTCCGCTGACGGTCCGCGGGCACTGGAGGAGATGACGTCGACCCTGCTCGGCCGGCCGCTGCGCCTCGCCGCGCGCGCTGAGCTCGCCGGGGATTTCGACCGGTGGCTGCTGGAGGTCATCGCCGCGCTGACCGAGCGCGCTCGCGGTGAGCTGGAGGCTGGTGGCGATGGGTGGGAAGCGCCGTGGCGCCTGCTGTACGGCATCACCTCGGTCGCTGTCCCGCCGCTCGCGTTCGGCGCGACGAGCGCGCTCCGGAGCCTGGTTCCGCACCTGATCGCCGTGGCGCCGGAGCCGTCCTGGCTTGATGCGCTGCTCGAGATCGCCGCGACCGGCGAGGTGTGGAAGATGCGGGATGCCTACGGAACCCGCCTGGCGGTGATCGCCGGCTTCACCTACCCGGGCGGGCTGGACCCGTCGGTGTTCCTCTTCGATATCGACGCCTGCGGGGTGGTCACGATCGCCAATGCGGGCGTGCACGATGACGTCGCGCAGGCCGCCGCTGCCTGGCGGAGGTATGCCGGTGAGCCTGCCGCCGGCACCGAGCCGTGGCCCGTGACGACGGCCGACGACCTGGTGTGCCTCGTCCAGGCGGACCAGGACGAGATGGACCTCGATGGTGACGAGTCGGATTCCGCGTTGGACAACTGGTTTCGGGCACTGCGCCGCGGCATCGACGTGGCCGACGACTGGAAGCGGCGCGGGACACCGCTGCCGGCGTGGAAGTCCCTGTACGGCGACGCCGATCCGGAGCCGACCGCCGCGGCGTTCACCACCTGGTACACCGCCCGGCACGGCGAGCCTCCGGACGCCGACGCAGTCGACGTGCTCGCGGGGGAGTGGCTCGACGGATGCCTGCCGGAAGCCCGGCACGGCGCTTCGCCGCACCGGGTCCGGTACTTCCGGGAGGTGATGGGCGACTGGACGGTCGATCCGGTCACGGCCGAGGCGAAGGCACTTTTCCTCGACTGGATTCGATGGAACTGCGAACAGGCGGGCGTCTCCGACCGTCTCACCGCCAGGTCCGTCGCTGCCGCCGAGGCCCCGTTCGCACAGTTCCACCAGAACGGGTCGGCCTGCGCTCCGTGACCCCGACGGGACCTACGCTGGGCGTGGGCGGTTCTGGCCAACGGGACGGTCGGGCCCGCGATGGTTCATCCCACCGAGGAGGCGATCGTGTCGACGGCGCTGCCGGAGGACAGCTGGCTGCGTGCCCTGCGCCCGCAGCCCGCCCGAGTGACGGCCGCCGAGTACGAGGCGTTGCCCGAGGAGATCGCCCGGGCGATCGAGATCGTCGACGGCTATGTCATCTTCTGCGAGGCGCCGACCCCCGAGCACCAGACAGCCGGCCGGAGGCTGGCCAATCTGCTGGAGCGGCACGCCCGGGATGCGGTGCGATCCGGCCGGTACGGCTGCCTGACGGTTAACAACGATGTTGACCTGCGGCTTCGGGACGTCCCGCTGCTCAACCGGCGGCCGGATGTCATCCTCTATCGTTGCCTGGACCGTTCCCGCGGCGAGCGGCTGCGGGCCGAGCATGCCCTCCTCGTCGTCGAGATAGTCTCGCCCGGCTCGGAGACCCAGGACACCACCGACAAGCTGGGCGAGTACGCCCGGGCTGGTATTCCGCACTACTGGATCACCCGGCTCGACAACGACGGGGTGACCAGCATCGAGCGTTTCGCGCTCGACCGCGCCAGCATGGCCTACAAACACCTCGGCACCGTCATGAAGGACGAGGCCGGCCTCCCACCCGAGGTCACGAATCCCATTCCGCTCACCATCACCTGGTCCGACCTGACCTTCTGAGCGTGAAGTCCATTTCGGTCGTCGGTGTCAATGCGAGCGTCGGGTCGAAGACGGGCGTTGTCCGGCCAACCTCGTGGTGCTGCCGCTTGGCCGGGGCGCCGGACCGTGACGGCGGCTACGTAAGGTGGTTGTCCGGGCAGGTGGGTGGCGTCGGACGCGGCGGTCGGGGGTGACGATGAGTCGACGGTTCAACACCGCGGGTCCGTGTCGGCCCGGAATCGACTACATGGTGCCGGCGGCGGCGCGGCTGCCCGAGGCGCTGGGTCTCATCGAGCAGGATGGCTACTTCGTCGTTCACGCGCCCCGGCAGACGGGCAAGACGACGACGATGGAAGCGCTCGCCCGTGAGCTGACCGCCGCCGGCCGGTACGCCGCGCTGCTGTTCTCCTGCGAGTCCGGGCGGGCGTGGGAGGACGACATCGGTTCGGCGAGCCGTGCGGTCCTGGAACGGATCCGGGCGGAGGCCGATCGGGTACTGCCACTGCCACTGCGGCCTCCGGCCTGGCCCGAGGCCGCGGAAGGAGCCCTGCTCGTAGCGGCCCTGACCGCATGGGCGCGGGCCTGCCCCCGGCCGCTGGTGCTGTTCGTCGACGAGATCGACGCGCTGCGCGGGCAGACCCTGATCAGCGTCCTCAGCCAGCTACGCGATGGCTACCGCGGTCGCCCTGGCAGCTTTCCCGCCTCGGTTGCCCTGTGCGGTCTGCGCGACGTCCGCGACTATAAAGCGGCTTCCGGTGGTGACCCCTCGCGGCTTGGGACGTCCAGCCCGTTCAACATCAAGCTGAAGTCGCTGCGGCTGGGGGATTTCACGGCGGACGAGGTGCGCGAGCTCTACGGCCAGCACACCGCCGAAACCGGGCAGGAGTTCACCTCGGCCGCTGTCGACCGAGCGGTAGAGCTCACCGCCGGCCAGCCGTGGCTGGTCAATGCGCTCGCCCGGGAGATCGTCGAAGAGATCGGAGTTCCACCCGCCGAGCCGATAAGCATCGACCATGTGGAGCAGGCCAAGGAACGGTTGATCCTGGCCCGTGCCACGCATCTGGACTCGCTCGCGGCCAGGCTCGCGGAGCCGCGGGTCCGCCGCGTCCTGGGCCCGGTGCTCGCCGGGGACGTCCTGACGATCGAACCCTATGACGATGACATCGCCTACCTGCGCGATCTGGGCCTGATTGCGCAGGATCCGCCGGTGCGGGCCGCCAACCCGATCTACCGAGAGGTGATCGTGCGGGTCCTGGCCAGCCGCATTCAGGAAAGCGTGATCGCCGACCCGCGGTCGTTCGTGCGCCCCGACGGCACGTTCGACCTGCCGAAAATGCTCAGCGAGTTCACCGAGTTCTGGATGGAACACGGCGAGTTCCTCACCTCTCGCGACTACTACCACGAGGCTGCGCCCCAACTGGTCCTCATGGGCTTTCTGCAGCGCGTCGTGAATGGCGGTGGCTACGTCGACCGAGAGTACGGCGTCGGCACCGGGCGTACGGACCTGCTGATCCGCTGGCCCCACACCGCCGAGGACGGTACCCGCCGCCTCCAGCGGGAAGCTCTCGAGCTCAGGGTGTGGCGCGAGGGCCGGGCCGACCCGCTGCGCGCCGGCCTGCGCCAACTCGACGGTTATCTCGACCGTCTGGGCCTGGCCACCGGAGTTCTCGTCGTCTTCGACCAGCGCCCGAACACCGTCAACATCGTCGAGCGCACGCTCATCACCACCGTGACAAGCCCCGTCGGACGCACCATCACCCTCCTCCGCGCGTAGCCAGCGGAGGGGGTGATCCGTCGGTGGTAGTGCCCTGAAGCCGACGGCGGGGAAGGACGCATCGCGTTGAGCTGAACTGGCTACCGTCGAGAAGGACGTCAGGCGGCTGCGGTTCCGGCGTCGGAAGAGCGACTCGCGTCGGCGTCATCCGCTGCGGGACCGGGCGTCGTCTCCCGCAGCTTCAGGTAGACCGCACGGACGGCGAGGACCCGGCTGATCTCCTTGAGGACGGAGTTGAAATACCGCTGCCGGTACTCGTCGTCGGTCATCGACGAGACCGCGAAGTACATGACGCTGAAGCCGGCGAGCAGGGCGGACACTTTGACGGTCTCCACCGATATGCCGGGCAGGAGGTCCCGGGGCGCCGCACCGATCCAGCTCTTGGCGGTGCTGCTGGTGATCGTGATCAGACCGAGAAGCCCGAAGAACAGAAACACACCCACGCCGACCACGGTGGCCCGGATCAGCTGGCGGGAGGCCAGAACCAGCAGAATGTTCCGTTCTTCGGCCCGCTTGAGGCGGGTCACCTGCGTCAACGGCGCCAGCTCTGCCGCGACCGGTTCCAGGGGTGTGCCGTGGCACGCCCGCTCCAGCTCCGGGGTGGACATGGAAGTCACCAGATTGTCCAGCTCCTCGCGCAACCGGGCGCGGATGGCGAGTACGATCACCGCCGCGAACAGGACGAAAAGGAAGCCGAGGCGCCAGCGAGACAGATTCTGGGTCAGCTTCCATATATCGCCGGTGAAGAAGAGGAAGGCCGTCAGGAACAGCACGGCCGGCAGGGCGTGTCCCAGCAGGCCGAAGCTGTTACGGAGATCGCCGGCCACGTGCCGGAGCGCATGCATGAACAGCGCCACCAGCCCGTACCGGGTGGCGATGTTCGCGACCCCGAACGCAAAAGTCAGGACGACGAGCTCAAAGGTCACGATCAGAGTTAGGTCGCCGGGCTCGACCTCCTCGGGTCGGGCGACGACGTACGCTGTGGCCGCCAGTGGGGATGCCAGGAAGTATGCGCTCACCAGGATGACTGCCAGCCAGGTCGGTACGGGGGGCGGCGGRCGACGCCTGATACGGGTCACGAACAGCCACAGCGCGGTCGACAGGAGTACGGAGACGGCCAGCGTGACGCGCCAGTCGGCTCCGAGGAAGTCCTCGAACGGCTCTTCCACGGCGACCACGTCGACAAAGAACAGGAAGGGGAACATCCGGGCCAGTGTATGGCTGCGGAACCCCTGCTTCGCAATGAACTTCGGTAACGCCTGACGAAACAGCCACCATTCGGTGCGTCGCAGCATTATCGACCGTTCCTGGTCCACCATGGCAGCACCCTCTGAAATGGATTGAAGTGTCTTTTCGCGATCCGGATCCCGGCGATTCGGTGTTCCTGCTCGCCGCAGGGACCTCGAACAACAGTCGACTTCTATGGTGTGGTGTCTGTCGGGTTGGGGACGTGGCTGTGCGAGGCGGAGCTCATCGTGGGTTCCCCGCTTCGTGGTTGTGCTCTGCGTAGAGGCGGATCTCGATGCCGTCGGGGTCGTGCAGGCCGACGAGCACCGATCCGCTGCGGCCGGTGACCACCCCGCCGTGGGGCTCACCGAGGTCGTCAAGCCGTTGCTCCCAGGTCTGCAGGCCGGCCCGGTCGGGCACGCCGAGGGCGATCGGGTCGAACCCGGCGAGCGCGGCGGCCCGTGTCGCGTCGGCCCGGATGGCCAGCTCCACCGTGCCGGTGGGGTCGCGCAGCGCGAGACCCATCAGTACGCCGTCCTCGACGAACTCCAGCGCGACCTCGAAGCCGAGTACCCGCTGATACCAGGCGCGGCTGCGCGCAATGTCCGCGACCGGGAGTTTCACGTGATGAAACCCGCGTAGTTGGCCCACGTCGGTACCCATGCAGGTCCCCTCCAAGATGTCTGCGACTGGACTCTAGAGTTAGCTCTAATGTTTCGTCCAGCGTAGAGTGCAGCGCGTGGCGGACGATGTCAAGAGCGTGGCGAAGCGCGGCGCGCGCCGTGGGGAGCAGGCCCGCGCCACCCGGCGACGGATCGTCGAAGCGGGCCTGGACCTGTTCCTGCGGCAGGGCTACGCGGCCACCCGGTTGGACGAGATCGCCGCCCAGGCCGGTGTGGCGGTCCAGACCGTCTACTTCCACTTCGGCAACAAACGCACCGTGCTCAAAGAGGGCGTCGACATCCTCGCGGCCGGCGACGACGAGCCCGCCGCGGTGCTGGAGCGGCCCTGGCTGGAACGGATGCGCGAGGAGCCCGACGCCCGCAGGGCCCTGGCGATCTGGATCGCCAACAGTCGGGCGATCTTCATTCGGATCGCACCGATCATGCGGATCGTCCGCGACGCCGCCGGCACCGATCCGGACATGGCTGATCAGTGGGAGGCCAACCAGCGGCAACGCCTCACCGCCATGCGCGTCCTCGCCGAACAGCTCGCCGCCAAGCAGGGCCTACGCGAAGGACTGACCGTAGACGAGGCCACCGACATCTTCTTCGCCCTGAACAGCGTCGAGGTGTTCCACCTGCTCGCCGACTGCGGCTGGACGCCGGACCGGTGGGAACGCTGGATCGTCGACACCCTCACCGCCACGGTCCTGCGGGAGGATGCCCAACCGGCGTCGCGTGGGAGATAGACCGACGAGGTTCAGCAGGCGCGTGATCGAGCCGGGTGCATCCGCGCCGGCGATCGGGTTGAGATCGTGCGCCGGCCTGACCACGACGTCAGCGTCGCGCTCGCCTTCCGTGCGAGGACGTGTGAACCTGAACTGAGGCCGAGGCCGAGGCCGCGGGTCGCCGGCGCCTCGGCGGAGGAGGGCAGGGATCTGGCCCGCGGGCGTACGACCGCACAGGTTTCTTCGATGAGATCGACGCTCTGCGCGGGCAGCCCCTGATCGGCGTGCTCTGCCAGCTCCGGGATGGTTACCGCCGTCGTCCTAGGCTCAGCGGGGCAGGCCCAGACCTCGTTCGGCGATGGCGTTGCGCTGGATCTCGTCGGTGCCGCCGCCCAGGCGCAGGCCGGGGGCGAACAGCAGCCGTTCGATCCACGGGGCGGACACCTCGTCGTCGACGACGGTCGCGGCCATCCCGAGGATGGTGGTCGCGGCGTCGGCGCTGAGGCGGGCGTGCTCGGAGTAGAGCAGCTTCGTGGTCGGGCCGGCGGCGGCGACGGTGTGCCCGGCGGCGATGCGGGCCCGCAGCAGGTCGAGGGTGCGTTCCCGGATGGCGGCCTGGGCCAGCAGGTCCCGCACGACCGGGTCGCCGTCGCAGCCGAGGGTGCGGGCCAGGCCGACGAGCTGGGTGGCGGAGCGGGCGCTGGTGCCGCCGCCGATCGCGGCGCGTTCGCTCGCGAGCATCGTGCGCAGCACCGCCCAGCCTTCGCCGGGGGCGCCGATCAGGCCGTTCTCCGGCACGTGGGCGTCGTCGAGGAACACCTCGTTGAAGTGGTAGGCCCCGGACATCTGCCGCAGCGGGCGGATGTCGACACCGGGCTGCGCCATGGCCAGCAGGAAGCAGGACAGGCCCGCACGGCCCTCCTCCCGGCTGCCGGTGCGCGCGATGAGCAGCGCGTACTCGCTGCACCCGGCGTTGGACGTCCACACCTTCTGGCCGGTGACGGACCAGCCGCCGCCGTCGACCTTGGTCGCGCGGGTCTGCACGTTGGCGAGGTCGGAGCCGGCGCCCGGCTCGGACAGCAGCTGGCACCAGCTGTTCTCGCCGCGCAGGATCGGCGGCAGGAAGGTGGCGCGCTGCTCGTGCGTGCCGTGCCCGAACAGCACCGCGGGCACCATCTCCAGGCCGACGGCGAACATCTTCGTCGAGACGCCCCAGCGGGCCTGCTCCTCGATGACGACCTCGTCCTGCCAGTCGGGCGCGCCGTGCCCGCCGTACTCGGGCCGCCATGAGCGGCCGGCGAGGCCGGCGTCGAAGAGCCTGCGCTGCCACGCGCGGGTCACGGAGATCGCGTGCTGTTCCTGCGCGCGGTATTCCTCGGCGGTGGCGGCGCTGACGATGTGTACCGCGGAGAAGTCCTCCGGTGAGCCCTTGCGTGGCGCGTTCGCGGCGAACCACTCGTGGACACGGGCCTGGAACTCCGACCGCCCCTCGGCGGGCCGGTCGGACACCGGGGCGGGTGGGTTCGGCATCGGGTCTGCGCCTCCGCTGGGATTCATGACGACGGGCGTTCGGGAGATGTTCGGGGGCCTGCTCAGGCGGGGAGCGCGGGCAGTTCGGGCGGTTCGGGGAGTTCGGCGAGCAGTACCTGGGCGAGGCGCTGGCGGTGCTGCGCCGCGTTGCCGAACAGCTGACGGGAGCTGTGGGCCCGCTTCAGGTAGAGGTGGGCCGGGTGCTCCCAGGTGAAGCCGATGCCGCCGTGCACCTGGATGTTCTCGGTGGCGGCGGTGACGAACGCATCGCCGCAGCAGGCCTTGGCGAGGCTGGCCGCCGCCGGCAGCTCGAGCGGGCTCTCGGCCGCGGCCCACATTCCGTGGTAGGCGGCCGAACGCGCCGACTCGACGGCCAGGTGCAGGTCGGCGAGCTTGTGCTTGATGGCCTGGAACGCGCCGATCGGCCGGCCGAACTGGACCCGGGTCTTCGCGTAGTCGACCGCCATGTCCAGCACCCGCGACGCGGCGCCGACCTGTTCGGTGGCGACGGCGATCGCGGCGAGGTCGAGCACCCGCTGCAGGGCCGGCCAGGCCGTGCCGTCGGTGCCGAGCAGGCGGGCGGGGGCGGCGGTGAAGGTGAGGTCGGCCTGCCGGCGGGTCTGGTCGAGGGTCGCGCGCGGCTCGCGCCGCACCCCCGGGGCGTCGGCGGCGACCGCGAACACGCTCAGGCCGGCGTCGGTGCGGGCCACGACGAGCAGCAGCGCGGCGGTCTGCCCGTCGGGCACGAACGACTTGCTGCCCGTGACGGTCCAGCCGCCCGCGCCCGAGCCCGCGCCCGTTCCCGCGCCTCCGTCCGGGGAGGCCGTGCAGGTGACGGCGTCGGGGTCGTCCCAGCGGCCGGTGGACTCGGTGAGCGCGAGGGTGGCCAGCGTCGTCCCGTCGGCGATGCCGGGCAGGTAGTCGGCGCAGGCGCCCTCGTCACCCAGCTCGAGCAGGGTGGAGGCGGCGAGGACGACAGTCGACAGCAGGGGCGCGCACAGCAGCGCGCGCCCCGCCTCCTCCAGGACGATGCCCAGCTCGACGAATCCGCAGCCGGCGCCGCCGTACTCCTCCGGCACCGCCAGCCCCGCGATGCCCAGCTCGGCGGCGAGCTGATGCCAGACGTCCGGGTCGTAGCCCTCGGCCGTCTCCATGAGACGCCGGACCTCGGTCTCCGGCGAGTTCTTGTCGAGGAAGTCGCGGACCGTCCGGCGCAGCTCGTTCTGCTCGTCGGAGAAGGCGAGGTTCACGGGGTCTTCCTGTCGATGTCGCCGAGGTCGATGTCGCCGAGGCCGAGAACGCGAGCGGCGTTGTGGCGCAGGAACTTCGGCCACACCTCCGCCTTCAGGGGGACCTGGGCCAGCTCCGTCATGATCCGGTCGAGGCTCAGCCCCATCGGGAAGTAGCCGCCGTAGATGATTTTGTCCGCGCCACGGGTGTTGGCGTAGTCGATGATGTTCGCCGGGTAGTAGCGCGGCGAGAAGGCGCTGGTCGAGTAGTAGAGGTTCGGCCATTTGAGCATCAGCTTCACGGCGAGGTCCGTCCACGGCTCGGCGCCGTGGCGCATGACGAAGACGAGCTCGGGGAAGTCGTACATCACCTGGTCGATGAGCTCGACCCGCTGCACCATGGACGGGACCCGGGGGCCGGCGATCCCGACCGAAACGAAGACGGGGATCTCCAGCTCGACGCACTTGGCGTAGATCGGGTACATCTGCGGCGCGTCGATCGCGACCTGCGGGGAGACCCCGTGCGGGAACAGCGAGACGGCGCGGACACCCCATTCCTCGTGCATGCGGACGAGGGTGCGCAGCCCCGCCATCCCCTGGTTCGGGTCGCAGGTCCACGAGGCGACGAACCGGCCCGGGTGTTCGGTGAGCGCACGCTGGGCGACCTCGGTGTTCGCGCTCAGGCTGATCAGCGCGACGTCGAGGCCGTGGCGGTCCATCTCGCCGAGCACGAGGGCCACCGGGTCCGCGTCCTGCGCCTCGTGGGCGGTCGGCACGTCGTGGAACATGTACGACGCCGGCATCACGAAGTCCTCGCGCGACTCCTTGTCACGCAGCACCGACCGGATCTGCCGGTACAGCGCGGCCGGGTCCTGGGGGAGCCCCACCATCGTGTCGATCACGCCGAGGCCGAGCGGCCAGGGCTGGCCGTGAGTGGCCGGAGCGGCGGGGGACGGGTGCGCGGAAGCCACCTTGGACACCTTCCGTGACGTGATGCCGTGACGTGACGCCGGGACGTGCGGCGGCGACGTGATGCCGGGACGTGCGGCGATCGGTCGTGCGGCTCGTGTGGCGATCGGGTCGTGCGGCGGTCGGGGGTCGTGCGGCGATGTGATGCGGGCCGGATATGTGGTGCGGTCTGGATATCTGGTGCGGGCCGGCTGTGGTGCGGGCCGGACCGGGCTCACGATAGCCGCCAACCGGTCTCGATGTCGACATCGATATCAAGGTGCGTTACGCTCGCTCCCGCGACGGCGGACCGATCTTTCGTGGCCCTGCCCCGACGCACCGACCAGAGACCGAACATCCCATTCCCACGCCGTCCACGTCCATCACGGTCGGGGGACCAGCACCTCGCCGGTGAGGCTGGAGGACACGAGGACATATGCAGCCCAGCGGCTACGTGGCAGATCCCAGCGGCTACGCGACCTACGATCCGGACCGGCCCGCGCTGGTCATGGCCCGCGGTCGGCAGGTCATCACCTATGGCGCGCTCAACGAGCGGTCCGCCCGGCTGGCCCGGCTCCTGAGTGACCGAGGGCTGGTCGCCGGCGACGTCGTCGCGCTGCTGGCGGAGAACCATCCGCGGTTCATGGAGGTGCTGTGGGCGGCGGTGCGCTCGGGCCTGTATCTGACGGCCATCAACCGCTACGGCACCGCTGAGGAGATCGCCTACATCCTGCGCGACTCGGGGGCCGGCGCGCTGGTGACGACGGCGACGCTCGCCGCGACCGCGGTTCCCGCGGCACGTGAGGTGCCGGACTGTGCTGTCCGTCTGATGATCGACGGCGTCCGGGAGGGCGCCGACGGCGGCGGCGCCGACGGGTTCGAGGCCTACGAGGCCGCGATCGCCGCGGTGCCCGCCGAGAGCCCGGAGCGGCCGGTGCTGGGCGAGCTGATGCTCTACTCCTCGGGCACGACGGGGCGGCCGAAGGGGATCRAACGGCCGCTGCAGGAGCTGGACGGCAGCGTGCCCATCGTGGCGAAGGGCGCACGGATGTGCCGCAGCCTCGCCGGCATGAACGAGCGCTCGGTGTATCTGTGCCCGGCGCCGCTCTACCACGCGGCCCCGCTCGGCTGGGTGCGCGGAGCACACGAGCTGGGCGCCACCGTGGTGATCATGGAGAAGTTCGACGCCCGGGAGATGCTCGAGGTGATCGAGCGGGAGCGGGTCACCCACCTGCAGGCGGTGCCGACGATGTTCGTCCGGCTGCTGAAGCTCCCGGAGGAGATCCGCCGGCGATACGACCTGTCCAGCCTGCAGCGGGTCCTGCACGCCGGAGCGCCGTGCCCGGTGCCGGTGAAGCGGCAGATCATCGACTGGTTCGGCCCGATCGTGACCGAGTACTACTCCGGCACCGAGGGCGCCGGCATGACGGTGATCTCGTCGGCGGAGTGGCTCGAACGCCCCGGGTCGGTCGGCCGGGCGTCACTGGGCAGGATCCGCGTCTGCGGCCCGGACGGTGCCGAGCTGCCCGCCGGTGAGACGGGCTCGATCTACTTCGAACGCGAGGACACCGTGTTCGAGTACCACAACGACGCGGAGAAGACGCTGTCGGCCCGCCACCCCGAGCACGCCAACTGGCTGTCGCTGGGGGACATGGGCTACGTCGACGAGGACGGATACCTCTACCTCACCGACCGCAGCGCGTTCACCATCATCTCGGGCGGGGTGAACATCTACCCGGCGGAGATCGAGGCCTGCCTCACGATCCACCCGGACGTCGAGGACGTGGCCGTCTTCGGGTTGCCCGATCCGGAGATGGGCGAGTACGTGCAGGCGGTCGTCCAGCCCGTCGCGGGGGCGGAGCCGACACCGGAGCTGGCCGAACGGCTGCGCGCCCATGTCCGGGCGCACCTCGCCGGGCCGAAGGTGCCGCGGGTCGTCGACTTCGCGGCGGAGCTGCCGCGGCTGCCGACCGGAAAGCTCTACAAGGTCCCGCTCCGCCAGCAGTACCTCGACCGCCTGGCCGCGGTGCCACCGGCCGCGGTGCCACCGGGCGCGGTGCCACCGGCCGCGCAGGCCGGGTCGCCGGCGCCGGCGCCGACCGAAGACGTCAAAGAAGACCACGAAGTGGAGGAGAGCGGTGAGCGTGCGTAACGAGCTCTACATCGACGGGCGCTGGACCGCCCCGGCCGGCACCGAGGTGTTCGAGGTGATCTCCGCCGGCAGCGAGGAGGTCATCGGCTCGGTGCCGGTGGGGCAGCGCGCGGACATCGACCGGGCCGTCGCCGCCGCCCGCGCCGCCTTCGACTCCGGGCCGTGGCCCCGGCTGGACCCGTCCGAGCGCGGCGCGGCACTGGGCCGGCTGTCGAAGGCGCTGCAGGCGCGCTCCGAGGAACTCGCCGTCACGATCAGCCAGGAGAACGGCACCCCCGTCGCCGCCGCCCGGCTGGCGCAGGTGCTGATGGCGACGATGACGCTGGACTACTACGCGGGCCTCGCCCCCGAGATCGCCTTCACCGAGACCAGGGCGGGAATGCTCGGGCCGACCGTCGTCCGGCGGCGCCCGGTGGGGGTCGTGGGCGCGATCGTGGCCTGGAACGTGCCGCTTTACCTGAGCGCGCTCAAGCTGGGCCCGGCGCTGCTCGCCGGCTGCACCGTCGTGCTCAAGCCGGCGCCGGACGCCCCGCTGTCCCTGCAGATCCTCGCCGACGCCGCTGCGGACGCCGACCTGCCACCCGGTGTGCTCAACGTCGTCCCGGCCGACCGGGACGTCAGCGAGTACCTGGTGACCCACCCGGGCGTCGACAAGATCTCGTTCACCGGCAGCACCGCGGCCGGCCGGCGCATCGCCTCGCTGTGCGGGGAGCTGCTGCGCCCGGTGAGCCTGGAGCTCGGCGGCAAGGGCGCGGCACTCGTGCTCCCGGACGCGGACCTCGGCCGTGCGCTGCCCGGGATCCTGCAGTACGGATTCATGCTCAACGGGCAGGCCTGCGTCGCGCAGACCCGCATCCTGGCACCCCGTGACCGCCACGCCGAGCTGGTCGAGGGCCTGCTCGCGGCGGTCGGCGCGCTGAAGGTCGGTGATCCGCTGGACGAGGCCACCGGGCTCGGGCCGCTGGCCAGCGCCCGGCAGCGGGACCGGGTCGAGGAGTACATCGGGATCGGCCGGGACGAGGGCGCCACGCTGGCCCTCGGCGGCGGCCGGCCTGCCGGGCAGGCGCGCGGCTTCTTCGTCGAACCGACCGTCTTCACCGACGTCGACCCGGCGATGCGGATCGCCCAGGAGGAGATCTTCGGCCCGGTGCTGACCGTCATCCCCTACGACACGGTGGACGACGCGGTCGCGATCGCCAACGGCACCCGCTACGGGCTGGGCGGCACGATCTGGACGTCCGACGTCGAGGCGGGCTACGCCCTGGCCGACCGGATCGACGTCGGCGTGCTCGGCGTCAACATGTTCATGCTCGACAACGTCGCGCCGTTCGGTGGGGTCAAGGATTCCGGGATCGGCCGTGAGCTGGGCCCGGAGGCACTCGCGGCCTACCTGACCTACCAGACCGTCAACCTGCCGGCCGGTTCCACCGCGCCAGGAGCGTGAGATGACAACGCAGACCACCGAAACGACGGCGACCACGGGCCAGCTCACCGAGCTCGGCTTCTACACCCTGGCCGGGCACAGCGGGAGCCCGCGCGACCTGGTCGGCGAGGTGCGCCAGGCCGAGGAGCTGGGCCTGGGCGCCGCGTTCATCTCGGAACGGTTCTCCACCAAGGACGCGGCCACCCTGTCCGGCGCCGCCGGAGCGGTCAGCGACACGATCGGCATCGCGACCGCCGCGACGAACCACAACACCCGCCACCCGATCGTCACCGCGACGATGGCGACCACGATGCACCGGCTGACCGGCGGCCGGTTCGCGCTCGGCCTCGGCCGCGGCTTCGACGGCCTGTTCAAGGCGCTCGGCCTGGCGCCGATCACCGGCGCGCAGATCGAGGACGTCGTCGCGCTGCTGCGCCGGCTGTGGAAGGGCGAGATGGTGCTCGGCCACGACGGCCCGGCCGGCAAGTTCCCCTATCTGCACCAGGACCGGGACTTCGACGAGGACATCCCGATCCTCATCGCCGCGCTCGGCACCCGCACCCTGGAGCTCGCCGGCCGCTGCCTCGACGCGGTCGTGCTGCACACCTTCTACTCGGACGCCGCCGTCACCGAGGCGCTCGCCGCCGTCGCGCGGGGAGCGAAATCGGTGGGGCGGGACCCGGCCGAGGTGCGGGTGTGGTCGGTGCTCGCCACCGTCTCCGACGAGATCCCCGAGGACCGGCGGCTGCTCAAGACCATCGGTCGGCTCGCCTCCTACCTGCAGGGCTACGGCGACCTGATGGTGCGGGTCAACGACTGGGACCCGGCGGTGCTGGAGCGTTTCCGGGCCGACACGTTCGTCCGCGGATTCAAGGGCGCCTTCGACGCGAAGGCGACCACCGCCGAGCTCGAGCATCTCGCCACGCTGATCCCGGCGGAGTGGATCGCGACCAGCGCGACCGGCAGCCCGTGGCAGTGCGCCGACGCCGTCGCCCGCCAGTTCGACCTGGGTGTGACGGGCGTGATCATGCACGGCGCGACGCCGACGGAGCTCACCTCGGTGGTGGACGCGTACCGCGGGATCCGTCCACCGGCCGTCCGTGACCTGCCGGCGAACCCCGGGCGGGTCGCATGACCGGAGACGTTCGCGCACCAGCCGCACCAGCCGCACCAGCCGCACCCGCAGCCGCGTCCGGGCACGCGGCGGTCCTGGGTGGCAGCCCCGGGATCGTCGACGACCCGGCCGAGATCACTCCGGCCTRGATGACCGACGTCCTGCGGGCGGGCGGTCTCGACGCCGAGGTGACCGGGGTGCGGTTCGAGCCGGTCGGCACCGGCCAGACGGCCGTGAGCTACCGCTTCCACCTCGACGGACGTGGGGCGGACGGACGTGGGGCGCCGGCCAGCCTGGTGGTCAAGATGGCCGCCGGTGCGCCGGACGTCCGTCGGCGGCTGCGATCCGCCTACCGCAACGAGGTCGGTTTCTACGCCTACTTCGCGCACCGGGCGGCGATCCGGACGCCCCGCTGCTGGTACGCCGCGGTCAGCGACGACCTGCTGCGGTTCACCCTGGTGCTCGACGACGCCTGTCCGGCCGAGGCCGGCAGCCAGCTCGACGGCTGCTCGCCGGCGCGGGCGACGATCGCCGTGCGCAACCTCGCGGGCCTGCACGCCCCGTTCTGGAACGCCGAGAACCTGGGCGGGGAGGAGGGCTTCGGGAAGGACGCCCCGCTCGGGAGGGACACGGCCTGGCCGGTCCGCGCGGACGAACGCGGCATGGCCTACCTCGGCAAGGTCGTGACGGCGGCGGCCGCGGAGTTCACCGAGCGGTACCGGGAGCAGCTTGAGCCGGAGGACGCCGAGACGCTGCTGCGCGCGGCGGCTCTCGTCAGCGGCTGGGGCCGGCACACGGCCACCCGCCATTCCCTGATCCACGGGGACTACCGGCTCGACAATCTCCTGTTCACCGGCGACTCGGACGTCCAGGCCGTCGACTGGCAGACGCTGGAGATCGGTTTTCCGGGGCGGGACCTCGCCTACTTCCTGTCCACCGCGCTCGCGCCGGCGCAGCGGCGGGCCCAGGAGGTGGAGCTGGTCGCCGCGTATCACGACCAGCTCGTCGAGTACGGCGTGACCGGCTACTCGGGCGCGGACTGTTTCGAGGACTACCGTCGCGGAATGCTGCAGGGCCCGCTGATCACGATGATCGGCTGCGTGTACGCGAGTGCTCCGCGCACGGACAGCTCCGATCGGATGTTCCTGTCGATGGCCACCAACGCGGCCCGTGCGATTCGCGACCTGGGTGTCCTCGACCTGCTCTCGGCCTCGGCATAAGGCCTTCCGCACCGGAGGTTCACGTGGAAATTCCGTTCGGCTACCGCGGGCGGCGGGTGGTCGTCACCGGCGGTGCCTCCGGCATCGGCGCGGCCCTGCTCGACCTGCTCCAGGATCTCGGCGCCGCCGACATCACCGTGATCGACCGCAATCCTCCGGACGCCAAGGTCGACCATTTCATCGAGGCGGACCTGTCGTCCCAGTCCGGCGTCGACGCGGCCGTGGCCGCGATCGAGGGCCCCGTCCACGTGCTGTTCAACAACGCCGGTGTCGCGGGTACGCAGCCGGCGCCGGTCGTGTTCAGCGTCAACTACCTGGCGGTCCGGCGGCTGACCCAGGAGCTGGCGGCGCAGATGCCGGCGGGCGCGGCCGTCGTCATCACCTCGTCCATGGCCGGCATCGGCTGGCAGGCGCACAAGGACGAGCTGCTCAAGCTGCTGGCGATCGACGACTGGGACGAGGCCCTGACCTGGCTCGACGCCCATCCCGACCTGGCCGCCGACCCGTACGCGCTGTCCAAGGAGTGCACCCAGCTCTACACGCACTACGCGGCGCGCGGGGCCAGCTGGGCGCGGACGCGGATCAACAGCGCCTGCCCCGGCCCGGTCAGCACGCCGCTGCTGAGCGACTTCCGGGTGACGATGACCGACGAGCTCATCGACTGGTCGGTCCGGCAGGGCAACGGGCGGGCGGCCACGCCGGCCGAGGTCGCGCGGATCCTGGCCTTCCTCGGCTCGGACGCCGCCGGCTACCTCAACGGCGTGAACATCCCGGTGGACGCGGGCCTGCAGGCAGCGCTCATCACCGGCCAGACCGACTGAGGTCACCGGCCAGACCGCCTGAGGCGCCAGCACCGAAGCGGCCGGTAACCTAGTATTGACATCGACGTCGACTTTGAAGGGTTGGCGTCGAAGTATCGACCTGAGACAGTGATCGGGAAGCGAGGTGGATCGTGACCAGCCCGGCGACCAAGCCATGGATCTTCGACTTCGACAACCACTACTACGAGGCCGAGGATGCCTTCACGAGATACCAGGACCCCTCGCTGCGCAACCGGGGGGTCCGCTGGGCCGAGGTGAACGGCCGGCGGCGCCTGCTCGTGGGCGGCACCCTCAACTCCTACATCGCCAACCCGACGTTCAACCCCGTCGCGAAGCCTGGCGCGCTGTACGACTGGTACCGGGGCAACCCGCGCCAGCAGCAGATCAAGGACGCGTTCGGTGAGCTGGAGCCGCTGCCCGCCGAGTACCAGGACCGCGCGGCCCGGCTGCGGGTGATGGACGAGCAGGGCCTCGCCGCCATGCTGGTGTTCCCGACCCTCGGTGTCGGCCTCGAGGACGCGCTCAAGCGCGACACCGACGCCGCCGGCAAGGTGTTCCAGGCATTCAACCGGTGGCTCGACGACGACTGGGGCTTCCGCTACGAGAACCGCCTGTTCGCGGTGCCCTACATCCCGCTGCTCGACCCGGTGTTCGCCGCCGAGGAGCTGCGCCGCCTCATCGACGGCGGTGCCCTCGTCGTGAACGTGCGCAACGCGCCGGTGCCGGTGGCCGGCGGCTACCGCTCGCCGTTCGACCCGGTCTACGACCCGTTCTGGGGCCTGGCCGCCGAAGCCGGTGTCGCGGTGGCCACGCACGCCGGCCTGGACGGATACGACGCCCTCGTGCAGATGTGGGAGCCGGGCGGCGAGGAGACCTCGCTGTTCCGCTCGCCGCTGCGCGGCATCGTCACGAAGAGCCGCGCGGTCAGCGACTTCTACGCCGCCGCGGTCTGCCACCGGATCTTCGACCGGTTCCCGGCGCTGCGCTTCGCCAGCGTGGAGAACGGCGCCTCCTGGGTGCCGGAGCTGCTGCACCGCCTCGACGACGCCGCCAACCGCAACCCCGGCTACTTCCGCGACTCCCCGCGGGAGGTGTTCGGCGAGCATGTCTGGATCACCCCCTTCTGGGAGGACGACATCGACACGCTCGTCAAGGACGTCCGGGTCGACCGCCTGCTGCTCGGCTCGGACTGGCCGCACGCCGAGGGCGTGCGTCAGCCTGTGGACTTCCTGGACGAGTCCCTCTCCGGCCTCAGCGAGGCGGACGTCCGGCTGGTCGCCCGTGACAACGCGCTGGCGGTCACCGGAATCAAGCTCGACTGATCTCCGCCTGATCCTTCGCATCTTCGCGGTCCGCCCGGCCTGCCACTGGCAGGCCGGGCGGTGCTGTGCCGGGCCGCCCGGGAGCCCGCGGTCAGCCGGTTGACCGCGGACGAACCGTGGCGGCCAGGTCGGCGTGCAGATCCGCCAGCAGGCGCAGACATTCGTCCGTGGCGTCGAGGACGAGATGATGGTGTGCGTCGGGCACCGTCACGAACGTCGTTCCGGCCGGCAACGCGGCACGGGCGTACGCGGCGACCTCGTCGCTGACGATGAGGCTGTGCCCGGCGCGGACGAACCACACCGGATTCCGCAGCCGCGCCAGGCTCTCCGTAACCCGGTCGTTGTCGATCAGCGGCAGCCCGCGCTGATCGAACTTCCAGGTCCAGCCCTGGGCGGCCGTGCTCGGGCGCACCGCGTACTCGGCGACCGGGCGGACCACCTCGGCGGAGGGCTCCGGCTGCGGCGGGCGCAGCCGGAATCGCGCCGCGGCGACGTCCCGGGTGGGATAGCGGATCTCGCGCCCCGGCGGAAGCGACGCCATCCGAGGCGGCGGCGAGCCGGCCGGCCGGAGCATGGAATCGAACATGACGATCCCGCCGAACCGATCCGGATGATCGGCCCCGGCGACCGCGGCGATCCGGCCGCCCATGCTGTGCCCGACCAGCAGCGCCTGCCGGGAGCCGACCGCGTCGAGCACCGCGATCAGGTCGGCGGTCCAGACGTCGACGCCGTAGCGGTCGCGGTGCCCGCTGTCGCCATGACCGCTGAGGTCGAACCGGATCACCCGCCAGCGTTCCTCCAACGCCGGCAGCATCCGGTACCACCACCCGTGGTGCGCCCGGTAGCCATGCACCAGCACCAGATCGCGGCTTCCCGTCCCGGACACCGCGTAGCGGATCGGCGTGCCGTCGACCAGCACTGTGTCCGGCAGCGCGAAGTCGGACATCCGCGGTCCCTGCGCGGATGTCTCCAACGCGGCCAGCGCCGCCGGCCTGGCGGCAGCCTCGGTCTCGACCCGGCCCACTGCGCTCCCCATCGTGCGTCTCTCGTACCAGCCAGAACCGATCAATTGTCGATCGGCCCGGTCCGCGGGTGCGCTTGGATGTGGCCGGCGTAGCAGGGATGGTCGTCCTGGGCGGCGCGAAGGCCGCCGCGATGTCAGGGCTCAGCGCGTCGGGGCGGCCAGGCCCAGGATCGTGGTGAGCCGGGTACGCATCCGCTGTCTGCGCTGCTCGTAGAAGTCCAGGAACGAGGTGAGGTCGAAAGGCAGGCCGTCGAGATCGTTGTCGGCCTGGTACTGCTTGCGCTTCGCCTCGGTCCAGTGCTTCTCGGCGAGCCAGTCCGCAGGCAGCTTGGCGCTTTTCTCGATGCCGGGAATCTCGGCGAGCAGCTGCAGGTTCGGCAGCCGGTTAACCGCGTCGATGTACGCATCGATCTGGTTCGCCGGGATGCCCGCGTCGGCCAGCCGCTTCTTGGTGAACCGCGACTTCGGGAAGATGTGGTCCTGGTGGAACTGCTTGGACAGGTCGAGGCCCGGGTAGAGCAGCGCGAGGGCCGCGAAGGTCCGCTGACCGCCGTACTTCATTTCCAACAGATCGTCGATCTCGGTCGGGTCGAAGCTCAGGGACTTCCCCAGGGCGGTCATTCCGGTCTCGATCTCCTCGATCGGGAATCCGTCAGCACCATGGTCGTTGATCGTCTGGCGGATCCGGGTCAGCAGCCCGTCGAGGCCCGATCCCCAGATGCCGCGCTTCAGCAGCGAGCGGATGACCCAGCTTTGTACCCGCTCGCGGTCCTCCGCGGCCGCCGCCGACGTCAGGTAGCTGTCCTTCAGCTCGCGGTGCCGCAGATAGTAGGCGATCGGAATGATCACACTGTCGGCGGTCAGAGTACGCGCGTCGAAACCGAAGGCCCGCAGCAGAGCGGCGGCACGCAGGAGCGCGTTCCTCGTCTCCCCCCACTGGCTCTCGACCGTCGCCATCCTGCGCGGGGTGAAGTTGGCGACCTGGAACTTGATGTCTCCGCCCGCGCCCATCAGCGCGGTCTTGAGTGCCACGTCCTTGGAGAAGTCGAAGCGCCGGCCACCGCCTGTGTTCAGCTCCTCGACCAGGCTGCGTACCTCCTCCCGGGCATCGAGATACGTCCACAGGTTGGTGGCCATGGTCAGGAGAAGATCGGAGTGGGACAGCGTCGTACCACCGCTGTTGACCCGGATGAAGATGTCGACGACCTTGTCTGCCTCCTGCGACTTCTCCAGGTAGTAGTTGATCGGTTTCGTTTCGTGCAGGGCGCGGTACAGGTCGTACAGCCGCTCGAACGGTTTCTCATCAGCGCCGAGAACACCTCGCTGCTTGAGCTCGCCGATCAGGGCTGGCCCGCTGTTCGCGAGCGTGAGCGCGCCGCTGACTGGGAACCAGCGGTCCGGAGAGCCGGCGGCCGGCTTCGCCTCCTCCTTGGTGAGGAACCGCAGGTTGTACTCCAGGTCGGACTCGTCGCTTTCCGGGCCCGCGAGCAGGTCGAGGTACAGCATCTTCTTCGGGAAGGCGTTCGGGTTGGACGCTGCCATGTACTTCTTCTTCTCGGCGTGCGTGCCGTAGAACGCGATATTGAGTGCGGTGAGCCGCTGCTGGCCGTCGAGGATGGCTGTGACGCCGTGGCCAGCCGGGACCGCGGCCTTGCTGGCGTACGGATGATCTTGCTCGTGATAGTGCGTGACGAAGTCATAGAAGGTGTAGCTCAGTGCTTCCTGGGGCTCGATCTCCCAGAACAGGAAGGACCCGATCGGGTAGCCGCGCATCAGGCTGTCCACCAGGCGCACGATCTGGCTGGTGTCCCAGACGAACTCCCGCTGGATCGCTGGAAGCAGGTAGTTCTTCTTGTGGATCCCAGCCAGAACCTCGGCCACGGTCACTGGAGTACAAAAGGCCATGCGGGCAACGCTCCCTGGTTTGGTGCATGCGGGGACTAGGCGTGATGACCTGGGTGATCTCCCGTCATCGAACATGACTATGCCGCGTCAGCGAACAGGGCTGCGGGTGTTGTGTGCAAAGCGTTGCCCGCGAGCCCGACTCGATGAGCCTCCATTGATCTTTTGTGGCCGAGGGCTCCTCGGTTGCGCGGACATGCCCGTCCTGGAGAGCTGCGGAGGGCGGGTCGTGGTGCGAGAGGATCGTTGACCGGGATGACTCTCGCCGCTGCCCAACGAATGCCGTTGGGGGTTCGGAGGCCCTTTGGCGCAGGGTGTGGAGTGCGTCAGGCTGGTCAGCTGATTGTGCGCACTGGCGAGCGGGTGTTTGCCGGGTGTGGGGCGGTTCCGCTGAACCGCCCCACACCCGTCGCGGGCCGTCACGGCCGGGCCCGCCGCCGCTGCGGTCAGGGTCTGGGTTGGGTCGGGGTTGTGAGAACTGTCGGTGGTCGGTGTGACGATGCGCGGGCCCGATGAAACGACGACACCCCTGGCCCGGTGATCCTCATGATCGACACTGCCGCTGTCACTCCCGGCGCTCCCACCGACCCCATCCCCACCGACGGCCTCATGCCTACCGGCCCCGATCCGGCAGCCCGTCTCCCGCCCGCCGATCTCCCGACGGACCCCGACGCCGTCCCGGTCGCCGATCTGGAGACCGCGATCTGTCAGTGGGCGGGTCGGATCGCTGCCGCGACCTGCACCTGGCTCGGGCTGCTAGCCGTGTTCGACCGGCGTTCCGGCTGGTCCGGGATCGGGATGCGCTCGTGCGCGCACTGGCTGTCCTGGCGATGTGGACTCAGCCCTCGCACGGCCCGTGAGCACCTCGCGACCGCGCACGCTCTCGAGCGGCTTCCCGCGATCCGGGCCGCGTTCGCCGCGGGAACGCTGTCGTACTCGAAGGTCCGCGCGATCACCCGGGTCGCCCGCCCCGAGACGGAACAGACCTGGCTCAACCACGCCGTGCACTGCACCGCCGGCGCCCTGGAAAATCTGGTCCGTGCCTACCGGCAACGCAGCGCCGATCCCGACGACCGGGCCCGCACCCGGGCCGCCCGCCGGGTGTCCTGGCGCACCGATGAGGACGGCATGGTGCACCTGACCGCGGTCCTCCCGGCAGATGAGGGCGCCCAGCTGATCGCCGCTATCGAAGCCGCCCGCGACAGCCTCACCACCACCGAAACCGGCACCGCGGAAACTGGCACCGCGGAACCCGGCACCACCGAATCCACCACGGAACCGCAACCGGGGCCGGAGTCGGATCGGCAGCGTGACGCCGACGGCCTCGTTGCGCTTGCCGAAAGCTTCCAGCACCACGGCGCCCCGGGACTCGTCCATCCCACCCACACCCTCGTCCTGCACCTCGGCCCCGCCGACCTACGGCCAGACGCAACCGCGACCGGCAGCACCACCCCGGCCACGCTGCCCCCGGCGGTCCTGCAACGCCTCGGCTGCGACAGCCTCGTCCAGGCGATGCTCGTCGATCCGCATGGCAACCCCCTGCGCCTCGGCCGCCGCCACCGTTTCCCCACCAGCCGGCTACGCACCGCTGTCCAGGCCCGTGACCGCGGCACGTGTCAGTACCCGGGCTGCGACCACACCCGATGGCTGAACATCCACCACCTCACCGGCTGGGCCGACGGTGGCCGCACCGACCTCGACAACCTCACCCTCGTCTGCGGCACCCACCACCGCCACCTCCACGACGAAGGCATTGTGCTCCGCAGAACCCCCGACGGCACCATCACCGCCCTGCTCCCCGACGGCCGCACCCTCCTGCCGGCACCACCCGTCACACCCGGGCCCGGCGAACACCCCGCCACCGCACTCGCCAGCGAAACCGGACACGTCGCCCCGCACGCCGTCACCACCCGCGACGGCGGCCGTCTCAACCTCGGCGAATCCCTCTTCGTACTCCTCCAGGACCACCCGGCCGCCTAGCGCGGCGGCGTTAGCCGAGTCCGGGTCGCCCCTTTCGTCTCGGGAGGTCCGGGGAGACATCCTGGCGCGTTGCGAGGGGCGGGTCGGCCCGCTATGGTCAGGAACATTCGGATCGACGTCGATGTCGACATTGATGTCGGGGCCATTGTCCTCAAGGGAGCAGCCATGTCCGTCGACGTCGACCGGCGCGGTCCGGTCATGGTGGTCACCATCAACCGGCCAGAGGCGGCCAACGCGCTCGACGCACCCACCATGTCGGGGCTCGGCCACGCGTTCGAGCAGGCGGAGAAGGACGACGAGGTACGTGCCGTCGTCCTGACCGGTGCGGGTGAGCGGGTCTTCTGCGCGGGCATGGACCTGAAGGCGTTCCTGTCGGGCACCGTCGCCGACATCGACGGTCCCGGGATCGGCATCTTCACCCGGCGGGTGTTCCCGAAGCCGATCATCGGCGCCATCAACGGAACTGCCGTCGGTGGCGGCTTCGAGCTGGCACTGGCCTGTGATCTGCTGGTTGCCGCCGAGACGGCCCGCTTCGGTCTGCCCGAGGTCAAGCGCGGCCTCATCGCCGCGGGCGGGGGCACCCGTCTGCCCCAGCGCATCCCGCTGCCGCTGGCCCTGGAGCTGGGGCTGACCGGTGCTCCGGTCAGCGCCGCCAGGCTGGGGGAGATGGGCCTGGTCAACAGGGTCGTCCCGGTCGCCGAGGTGCTCCCCGTCGCGTTGGAGCTGGCCGACCAGATCGCCGCGAACGGGCCACTGGCGGTGCAGGTCACCAAGGCGATGATGGTCGGCGAGCTGACCGCCGCCGACTGGGACGGCATCGCGGCGACCGTCGCGCCGGTGTTCGGCAGCGAGGACGCCAAGGAGGGGGCCCGCGCCTTCGCCGAGAAGCGCCCGCCGAACTGGGTCGGCCGCTGAGCCACGGCGCTGCGTCCACGTTCCGTCCACCTGCCTGCCTGTCTGTCTGTCACGAGGAGGAGTCGCCGTGTCCGATCCGCGTTGGGGGACCAGGCCGGTTCCCGGCCAGCTGGCGGATCAGTGGCGACGCCGCGGGCTGTGGGACGACACGCCGATGGGCGTGAAGATCGACGCGGCGCTGCGAGCCCACGCCGAGCAGACCGTCCGCATCCACTCCCAGGAACGGCCGTGGGCGGGGACGTTCGGTGACCTGCGTGCGCAGGCGCTGGCCCTGGCAGGAGGGCTGTCGGCGCGTGGCGTGCGGGAGGGGGACGCGGTCGCGTTCCAGCTTCCGAACTGGGTTGAGGCCGCGGCGGCGTTCTACGCCAGCACCTTCCTCGGCGCGGTGGTGGTGCCGATCGTGCACTTCTACGGCCCGAAGGAGGTCGCCTACATCCTGCGCCGGACGGAGGTCACGGCGTTCGTCACGGCCGCCGGCTTCGGCCGCCGTGACTACCTGGACGACCTCGAGGGCGTCTGCGCCACCGCGCCGTCGTTGAAGGTCGTCGGCGTGGTCGGAGCAGGTGACCGGGCGCTGCCCGCCGGCGCGCTCGCGTTCGAGGAGCTCACCGGCGGGCCCGCGCTGGCCGAACCGGCCGCGCCCGACCCCGACGCGCCGGTGCTGGTCGCGTACACGTCCGGCACGACGGCCGACCCGAAGGGCGTCATCCACTCCCACAACACCCTGGGAGCGGAGGCGCGCCAGCTCGGCGCGATGGCCGCCAACGGTGGGCTGCCGTCGCTGACCGGCACACCCGTCGGCCATTTCATGGGAATGATCGGCGCGCTGCTCATCCCGGTTCTGCGGGGCGACTCCGTCGACCTGATCGACGTCTGGGATCCGGCCCGGGTCCTCGCGACGATGCTCGAGTACGGGCTGACGGCCGGCTCGGGCGCGACCTACTTCCTCACCAGCCTGCTCGAACACCCGGACCTGACCGACGAGCATCTGCGCTACCTGCGGTTCGCCGGGCTCGGCGGTGCGGCGGTGCCGGTCGCCGTCACGGAGAAGGCGAAGGCCGCCGGGGTCTCCGTCGTGCGCATGTACGGATCGACGGAGCATCCGTCGATCACCGGGTCGCGCCACGAGCACGACGAGCGGCTGCGTCTGCGCACCGACGGCGTCCCCCTCGACGGCGTCGAGCTGAGGCTGCTGGACGACGAGGGCCAGCCGGCCGCCGTCGGCCAGCCCGGCGAGATCTGGAGCCGCGGCCCGGACTGCTGCATCGGCTACACCGACCCGGCGCTCACCCGCGCCACCTTCGACGCCGACGGCTGGTACCGCACGGAGGACATCGGTGTTCTCGACGCCGACGGCGCCCTGACGATCACCGATCGCAAGAAGGACATCATCATCCGCGGCGGTGAGAACATCAGCGCGGCGGAGGTCGAGGAGCTGCTGCTCAAGACCATGCCCGAGGTCCTGGAGGCGGCGGTGGTGGCGGTACCCGACACCCGCCTCGGGGAGAAGCCGTGCGCGCTGCTGCGCCTGGTACCGGGATCGGCCGTGCGGGACGTCGACGACATCCGCGCGCTGCTGCTCGCCGCGGGCCTCGGACGCCAGAAGCTCCCCGAGTACGTCGAGGTCGTCGAGGACTTCCCCCGCACCTCCACCGGAAAGATCATCAAGGCGCAGATCAGACGGCAGATCGCGCCGCGCTACACCGCGTAGGCCTCCCGCCCGCGCCAGATGTCTCCCGGCCCGCGGGCCGGGAGACATCTGGATGCCTATGCTCGCGGCAGGCCGAGGAGCTGGCGACCGATCAGGCCGCGCATGATCTCCGAGGCGCCGCCGGAGATCGTCAGGGCCCGGCCCCAGAGGAAGTTGTGGTACCAGCGGTCGGCGACCGCCGCCCCGGCCTCGTCGATGGCGACCGACGAGGTGATGATCCCCATCGCGATCTCCGTCAGGGCGACGTTCGTCTCCGTGTAGGCGAGCTTGGCGACCGGGCCGTCGCTGGGATGCTCGTCGTCGACCAGGATCCGCTCCACGGTGTCGCGCACGATGAGCTTCACTTCCTCGACGCGGGCGAGTGCCTCGGCGAGAGTGGCCTGGGTGTCCTCATGCTCCAGCGCGGCGGTGCCGTCGGGGAGCCGGGCGGCGCGGGCCAGCGCGACCAGGTCGTCGAACATGCGCTCCAGCTGCAGGGAGTTCGCGCCGACGAAGGCGCGTTCGGACGCCAGCCCCGAGGTGACGACCTTCCAGCCGCCGTTCACCTCACCGAGCACGTGCTCGGGCCCGAGGCGGACACCGTCCAGGAAGACCTCGCAGAACTCGGCGTAACCGGTCATCTCGCGAATCGGTCGGATCTCGATGCCGGGCAGGTCCATCGGGATGACGAACGCGGTGATGCCGGCGTGCCGGCTCACGGACGGGTCGGTGCGGGCCAGGAGCATGCCCATGTCGGCCCACTGGGCGTCCGTGCTCCAGATCTTCTGACCGGTCACGGTGAACCCGTCCCCGTCCCCGGCTGCGTCCGGCTCCGCGCGGGTGCGCAGGGAGGCGAGGTCGCTGCCGACATCCGGCTCGCTGAACAGCTGGCACCAGACGTGCTCGCCGGCGCGGATACGCGGCAGCAGCTGGGCCTTCTGCTCGTCTGAGCCGAACTCGATGATGGCGTGGCTGGCCAGCATCACCTGGTCGAGCGGCCGGTAGACGTCGCCGCGGATGAGCTCCTCCATCAGCACCAGGTCGTGCTGGGGGAGATGGTCCGCGCGGCCACCCCACTGCACCGGCCAGCCGGCGCCGAGGAATCCGGCCTCGTAGAGGGCCCGCAGCCATCCCCGGATCGCCCGCTCCTCGTTGGCGTCCGCGGGGACCCGAACCCCCTCGCCCTGCATCGGCACGCCGTGCTCGGCGATGAAGGCACGGACCCGGGCGCGGTACTCCTCGAGGTCAGTGCGCATCGGTCCATCCTTCGGTGTCGGCGAGCGAGCGCGCGGCCGCTCGCGGGTTCGCGGCGAGGCGGGCGTCCTGATGTACCCGGCGCTGGTAGAGGTGCAGGCCGTACTCCCAGGTGAAGCCGATGGCGCCGGTCAGCTGGAGCAGGTCGTGCAGGATGTGCCCGGCGCCCGAGCTGACGCTCAGCGAGGCGAGGGCGACGGCCCGCCGGACCCGCTGTGCGTGCTCCTGCGACTGAGACCCCGGCTCGGCGTCGAACTGCCGGGCCGCCTCATGGACGAGCAGCGCCATGCCGCGGACCCGCACGGCGTGGTCGGCGAGCCGGTGCTGGACGGCCTGGAACCCGCCGATCGGCCGGCCGAAGGCCTGACGCTGGCCGGTGTAGGCGACGGTGCGGTCCAGCACCCGCTGGGTGCCGCCGATCGCGTCGGCGGCGAGGAGCAGCTCGTACAGCGCGTCGGCGTGCACCGGCGCGGCGATGCGCTGGCCGCGGCCGGCGGTCACCGTGACGTCCGTGCAGGTCCTGGTGATGTCGAACCCGTGCCGGGACGGTTCGGCGCTCCAGTCGCCAGGGGCGGCCAGGAGCAGCAGCTCGTCGCGGGTGCGGTCGAGCAGCAGCAGCGCGTCGGCGTCGGGGCCGCCGTCGACCAGCTGGGCGGTCCGGCCGTCGGGGCCGAGCCGGCCGAACGCGCAGATGCGTGCCCCGGTCGCGATGTCGTCGAGCAGCCCGCCCACGACCGGATCGCCGCCGGTGCCGGCGGTCTCGGCGGTCTGCGCGGCCTCGGCGAGAGCGTGGGCGCTCGCGGTGAGCCCGGCGAACGGGCTGGGATGCAGGGCGGCTCCGAGCTCCATGGCCGCGGTGACGGCGGCGTCGACCCGCAGGCCGAAGCCTCCTCGGGCCTCCGGAACGCAGAAGCCTGGCAGGCCGAGCTCGGCCAGGGGCTCCCACCGCTCACGCCAGGTGGTCTCGACCGTCGACGGCAGCTCCTGCCAGACGGTCCCCAGGGTCCCGCGCAGGGCGTCGCGTAGCGCGACGATGTCGTCGGAGGCGAAGGTGGTAGTCAGAACGGCGTCAACTCCTGTGCCTTGCCGGCTGCCGAGGCGTACCAATCTCGACATTGGTGTCAACATTGATACTCTTGCGCTCCGACGCCCGCCGTCAAGTCGCGACTCGGACATCTGCTGAAGCGGGTCAGCGACACCGCCCAGAAGATCGCCGACCCTCCGGTCGGCGCCCCGCGGACCGCCTAGCTGGAGGAGGGCGCCGGGGTGCCTCTGGGGCCGAGCCAGCGGCGCAGGAAGGCGCGCAGCTCGGTCGCGGAGCGGGGCTTCTCCGGTGGTGCGACGATCAGGGAAGTGATCATGCGGTGCATGACCTCGACCAGCTCATCGAGCTGGTTGTCGGCATAGCCCATGGCGGCCCAGTCGAGATCGCGGCGCACCAGCGAGACGTTCCGAGCGATCGCCTCGGCGGACACCGCGCCTCGCTCGAAGCGCTCGGAGCGGCCCGCGGTCAGCAGGACGGCGAGGTGTGGTGACCGCGGCAGCTGCTCCACGACGTGCGCGACGACCTCGACGACGTACTCCATCGGGTCCTGGATCGCCGCGAACAGGCCGTCGAGCTCCGTGCGGAAGCCGCGGTGCGCCCGCTCGGTGACGGCGGTGAGCAGCTCGTCGCGGCTCGCGTAGTACCGGTAGACGGTCGGGCGGGTGACGCCGAGCTCCTCGGCGACGTCCGAGACCGACACCTCGGCCGGGCCCCCTCGGTCGAGGCAGGTCACGGCCGCGTCGAGGATCCGCTCACGGGCCTCGTCCTCGCCGGTGGGCGGCGAGCCTCCCCAACCGTGCCGTCTCATCGCCGTCCCTTGACCGTTCCGACTCAGTCCAGCATGCTACGAGAACTGTAACAATACAGAAGAATAGATCATGCATCGTCTGGATGGCATGCTGACGGCATGTCGGCGGTCTTGTGGCACGACAAGCGTCAGCGAGCCTCCCGCGGAGCGGCCGTCAGGCAGATGGAAGATCGACCACCCCGGCCGCGACCGTAGCCTGAAAGGTGCCGAGTGACCACAACCGCGCCGAAAGCGGCGCCGACCCCGGCTGGCGGGCCGTCCCGTCCGTTCGACGTCGGCATCATCGACACCCTGGTCGGGTTCCCGCAGGACCCGGCCGCGCTCTACAGGTCGATCCGGGCGATCCTGCGGGACAAGGAGTCGCGCGAGGACTTCGTGATGCCGGCCGAGTACATGTTCCACGACGTTCCCGCGAGCCACCTCCCCGGCGACGTCGACCCGGTCGGCCTGGTGCTCGGCGAGATGGACCGGCACGGCATCGACATCTCCCTGGTGAGCGTCAGCGCGGACCCGGAGGTGGGCGGCCGGGCGCTGACCGACCACCCGACGCGGTTCGCGGGGGCCTGGACCTGCGACCCGAACAAGGGCATGGCCGGGATCCGCGAGCTCGTCCACGCCCACGAGACCTGGGGCATCCGGGCGGCGGCCATCATGCCGCACGGGACGTCGCCGCAGGTGGCGATCGACGCGCCGCAGATGTACCCGATCTACGCCAAGTGCGTGGAGCTCGGCATCCCGGTCTTCGCGACCGTCGGGATCGCCGGGCCGCGGGTCCCGTCGATGGTGCAGCGGGTCGAGCTCATCGACCAGGTGATGTACGACTTCCCCGAACTCGTCTTCGTCATGCGCCACGGCGCCGAGCCGTGGACGGACCTCGCCGTGAAGCTGATGCTCAAATGGCCGAACCTCTACTACTCGACCAGCGCCTTCTCACCGCGCTACTACCCGGCGAACATCATCGACTACGCCAACACCCGCGGCGCGGACAAAATCATCTACGGCGGCTACTTCCCGATGGGGCTGAGCCTCGACCGGATCATGACGGAGCTGGCCCAGGTCCCCCTGAAGGCGGAGGTGTGGCCGAAGTTCCTGCGCCACAACGCGGCCCGCGTTCTCGGCCTGCCCGCCGAGGGCTGAGCGCCCCGCGGAATTCAGCATCACCGGTGGCGGCCGGGAGCATCTCCCCGGCCACCCCCGGTTTCCCTGAGCTATTTCACTGCCAGCGGATTCAGCGGCGTCCCCACACCGTTCGCGACCTTCAGAGCCGGCGCCGCCAGGAGGAACTCATAAACTCCGTCGGCCGCGCAGTCCGCGGCTAGAGCCTCCAGGTCGAACATCTCGCCGAGGGTCATCCCCATGTCCCTGATGAGGACGTAATGCACCGGCATGATGGCCCCCGGATCGCCGGTCGGATACCGCTCGACCGCCCAGTTGTCGGCCGCCAGCGCCGCCACGTCGTGCTCACGAAGCCACGCGCAGCACTCCAGGGTGAGGCCGGGCTCGCCGCTCATGAACTCGGCGGCCGAGCCCTCGGTGAACCGCCGTGTCCACCCGGTACGCACGAGCAGGATGCTGCCGGGCACCAGCGTGACGCCCTGGCGGTCGAGGGTCGCGTCCAGTTCGCCTGGGCTGATCCCGTGGTCCGGCGCCAGGCAGTCGACGCCGTGGAAACGTGCGACGTCCGCGAGCACGGCCGGCCCGATGACCCCCCGCGCGATGCGGTCGATGGCGAGCCTGGCAGCTCCCTGCGGGGTGATCGACGACGCGGGCACCTCGTTGTAGCAGAAGCCGTCGTAGAAGACGTGCGCAAGGCCGTCCCACTGGGTGGCGCACTGCAACGGCATGACGATGAAGTCGTCCGCGAACCCCGCGCCGTCGGGATACACCGACTGGCCCGTCATCGACATCAGATGGACGGGGTTCACCCGCCCGCCTAATCCGACCTGCGGGCCTTTGGACGAGAGGGTGTACCCCAGGTCGAACACACGCCCCGTCCGCGCCAGCGCCGCCCCCGCGGCGACCCGGGCCGGCGTGATCAGGTTCAGCGTCCCGATCTCGTCGTCCGCTCCCCAGCGCCCCCAGTTCGACAGGTCACGGCCAACCGCGCGGAAATCCCTGGTCATCGTTCCCCTCCTGCCTACGTCAACCGCCCCGGCCCCGCGGAGCCGCCGTCGCGAACGGAGCGAGCTCGCAGGCCCGGGCGGAGCGCACGGTCGAGCGACAGCGACAGCGGCACGGTCGCCGGGAACTGACAGCCAATTATCGAGGTAGACGTCGAGTTTGAGGCTTTCGGTCGGGACGTGTCCAGCGCTCGGACCGGGCGTCCACCCAGGAAGAATCGAGGCTAGTGGAAGGTCAGCTCACGGGCGTTCTCGGCCATGATCCTGCGCTGGTCGGTGAGGGAGAAGCTGGTGACGTTCGCGAGGAAGTCGCGTGGGTCGGCGACGCCTTCGGCGTGTGGCCAGTCGGAGCCGAAGAGGAGCCGTTCGACGGGGACGTGCTTGTTGAGCTCGGGGACGCTCTCCTCGACGTAGGGCGAGACCCAGACGTTCTCGTGGAACTGGTCGACCGGGTTCTTCGTGAAGAGGCCGGGGTTCTGGCCGTGGAGCTTCTGGAGGACGTGCAGCAGTGAGGGGACCCAGATGCCGCCGTTCTCGATGGATGCGAAGCGCACGCCCGGGTGGCGCTCGAACAGGCCGTGGGCGATGAGCGCGGCGAGGAAGTCGTGGATGCGCCGGTCGTGCATGAGCGCGTCGACGAATGGCTCATAGAAGGCGAGGGAGGACGCCTTGCCCTGGCGGCGCCGGCTGGGGTAGCCCCAGGTGCGTGCGAGGGCGTCCTCGAGTTCCTGGTAGCCCTCGTCGAAGCCGGCGCGGGCGGTCATGACGAGGCGTGCTTCGGCGACCCTGGCCCAGAACGGATCGAACATCGGGTCGGCCGGCGACTTCATCCCGTCCGGGGTGAAGACCGGGCCGGACCGGATCGTGACGATCCGGGCACCACGGTCGATCACCCATTCCAGCTCCCGCAGGGCGCTGTCGAGGTCCGACAGCGTCAGGTAGGGAACGCCGAAGATGCGGTTCTGGTAGGCGAAGCCCCAGTCGTCGTCGAGCCAGCGGTTGAAGGCCCGGAAGATGTCGACGGACGCTTCGATGTCGGGCTGCATCGGCCCTTCCATGCAGACGCCCTGGGACGGGAAGAGCCACATCGCCTCGAGGCCCTGCTCGTCCATCACGGCGAGGCGGGCGTCGCGGTTGTACCACTCCGGGTGCGCAGCCGGCTCCTCGGAGGTGAGCATGTGGGCGAGGTCGGACTTGGGAGCACGGCCGGCGAAGTACTCGTACAGGGCGCCGGGCCGTGGCCGTGGGTTGACGTCTCCGGGTCCGGGGATCCAGGGGTGCAGCTCGTCGTGGACGACGTAGCGCATCCTGCCGTCGATCTGACGGATGACGACGCCGCGGTCGGTGTACTTCGGGTCGCGAYGCCGGGTGAAGGCGTCGGAGGTCTCCCAGTAGTGGTTGTCCGTATCGAAGATCGTCGGGATCTCCGCGCTCGCAGCGGTCACGTTGGTCAACCTTCCTGCTCTCGGCCCTCGTCCGGGCGCTCCCTCAGGTGGCGTCGATCCGCCGGTGAGAACCGCTCTGCCGCGCCGCGGTCACGTTCGAGGCGTCCGTGCCTGCGACCGCACGACCCGGGCGCCCTTGGGGATCGGCCATCGGGGAATCGATCACGTACATGTGACGATGCATGATTTTTACTTCTGTATTGTCACTTCTCGGAGCATGATTGATCGGGCGGCGGCGGTCAAGGGATGGTGCCATCGCTGTCGGCGTGCCCGTCAGCCGGCGCCGTCGGGCGGCCGGGCTGCGCCGCGAGGAACTGGCTGGGCTTGCCGGGATCTCGACCGACTACCTGACCCGGCTCGAGCAGGGACGGGCGACCACGCCCTCAGTGCAGGTGGTGGAGGGGCTCGCGCGGGCGCTGCGCCTGAACAGCCCGGAGCGGGACCTCCTCCACCGGCTGGCAGGTCGTGTCGCGCCCGGGCTTGACGTCGTTCCGTCACGGGTCTCGCCGAGCGTGCAGCGACTGCTCGACCGACTGGCGAACACTCCGGTCGTCGGGTAGGACGCAGCCTGGACGCCCGTGCTCGCCTACGCGCCCTACGACGCGGTCATGGGCGAGACGTCCACCTGGCGCGGGATCGAACGCAACGCTCTTTGGCGCAACGTTCTCCTCGCCACGGACGATCTGCGCATCACCGTCTACACCGCGGAGCCCGGCACCGAGGACGCCGAGCGCCTCGCGCTGGCCGTCGTGTTGGGCACCCGGGCGCTCGCGCTCGCCGACGAACGTCGATCAACTCCGCAGGTCACCGCGGAGCATCCCGCCCCCTGACGACCTGCGGCGTGACGGCGTGACGTCGTGACCGGCTGTTCCGTCTCGGTCGGAGGTTTCTAGACCTGGGTTGGTGGCTCGGCGCGGCCGAGGGCGACCTCATGGCCGCCGAAGCGGGGCTCCACGACGGCGGACCAGTCCGGCCCGCGGCGAACGCTCGTGCCGCCGTCGATGTTGACGATCTGGCCGGTGATCCGGCTCGCACGATCCGACAGGAGAAACACGACCAGCTGGGCGACGTCGTCCACCTGGGTGGCGCCACCGAGCGGGGTGTTGGCGTCGTAGCTCTCGTAGACCGGTGTTCCGGGCTGGACGAATCCCATGATCTCGGTCGCGGTGAGACCGGGGCGTACCGCGTTGAAACGGATACCGGCCTCGCCGTACTCGTCCGCGGCGTTGCGGATCAGCGCCTCCACCCCGGCCTTCGCGACGGGGTACGCGCCGAAGAACGGGTGGGTGAGGTGCCCGGCGATGGACGAGAGGCCCACGAAGGAGCCTTTGCCGGCGCGGGCGAAGATTGGCACGGCGTGCTTCGCGAGCAGGAAGGTTCCGATCAGGTTCAGGCTGATGACGCGCTCGAACTCGGAGACCTTCTGCAGGTGCAACGGTGCGAGGGCACCGCCGCCACCGGCGTTCGCGACGACACCGTCGAGCCCGTCGCGCCACTGCGCGGCCGCCGCCACGACCCGCTGGACGTCCGACTCGTTCGTGACGTCCGCGACGTGCCAGGTCACGGCCTCGCGGCCGACCTTCGCGTTGATGCCCTCAGCAGCTGATTCCAGGGTTCCCTGGGTACGCCCGCAGATGGTGACCCACGCACCCTCGTGGGCCAGCGCGGCGGCGATTCCCGATCCGATCCCGGTCCCGCCGCCGGTTACCAGGATGGAATGCCCCTCGACCGAGCCAACCATGTCGCCCACCCTCCGACCCGGAAACCAGTTGCCGCCGTATGACGACAATGGCGGCCAGACCGGGAGCTGGCCGCTGCCTTCGGACTATTTGACGTTTAGTTTGTGCCGGTGCCGGTGCCGGTGTGTCTGGTGACGACGGTGGCGCTGTTGTCGGCGTAGGTCACCTCGCGGGCGATCAGCCCATCGCGAAAGGTGACGTAGATGGCCATCGGTGTGCTGGCAAGGTAGTCCGACGACGGATCGTCGACGGAGTCGGGGTACATCGCCGCCGCGGCCGGGCCACGCAGCACCATGCGCATCAGGCCGTCCGCGGCGATGGTCCCGGTCACCCCGTCGACGGCGAGGTGATCCCAGTCCAGCCACAGCATTCGATAGGCACGGGCCAGTCCGGCGGCGAAACCGGCCACGAAGGCGTCGCGCCCCTCGCCGGTCAGCCCGCCGGCCGGATGGGATCTGAGCACGAAGTCCGGCGTCACGGCCGCGCCCAGGGCTTCGAGATCACCAACGATCTCGGCGGTCACGCGGCGTTCCAGGACGACGAGCATGGCACGCTCGCGATCGTCCTGGGCCGCCGCGAGCCGGTCGCGGAGCCGGGCGATCGATGCCGCAGGTTCAGTGTCCATCCGTCATCCCCGGTCCTCTTCCCTTCCGAATCGCCGGCGAGCGGTCGTCGCGAAGGGCTTCCACTGGCTGGGGGCCTGTCGCCGCGCGCTCGGAGGGCGTACGCGACAGAGCTAACCATTTGACCGACCGCGTTACAAGTAGCACGTGATGTCCTACCCTTCGATGTCCGCGGGCTGGCTGTGGACGGGTCTGCGGACGGGTCTGGGGCCGGCTTCGGTGCGTCGGGCGGGAGACGGAGGCGTCCGAGGTAAGACAAAAATGAGATTATGTGCCACCATGTCGCGCATGGGGCATCGTGACGCGCCACGGCCGGGGGATCGTCACCGGACTCAAGTGCACCAGTAGCCGCAGTAGCCGCAGTAGCTGTGGAGCGGCGGGCCGGCCGGCGCAGTTGTCGCCGGTCGCCGGCCACGTCCATGGCCTTGAGGGGATGAGCCAGATGGCACCGAAGGACATCGGAGCGCTGCGCGGCGCGGACGAGACTCTCACCCACCAGATCGTCGACACGTTCGCCACGGTGTCCGAGTCCGACCTGGCCTGGACCGAGAAGATCTGGGGTTCGCTCGCCAGCGTCGACGGTTCGCTACAGGTCGACTTCGGCCTGGGGAAGTACCAGAACCGTGGCATCATCGACGGCTTCGCCGGCGTCTCCCGTGGCCGCGAACAATGGACGGTCCGGGGTAGTCGCGAGCTGCGGACCGCGCCCGAGCTGATGGGCATCGGCCCGATCGAGTACGAGATCATCGAGCCGCTGACCCAGGTACGGTTCCGGCTGGCGGAGAACGACATCCAGCCGATCTCCTTCGACCTGGTCCTGTCCGGGGTGACGCAGCCGTTCTTCGAGGATCGCAACCTCGTCCGCAACCGGCACACCGGCCGTGTCGACGTGAACATCGTCCGCTATCACCAGGGCGGCTGGGCTTCCGGCACGGTCACCGTCAACGGTGAGACATACGAGGTGCGCCCGGAGACGTGGTTCGGCTACCGGGATCATTCCTGGGGTGTTCGGCAGGCCGTCGGCGCCGCTCCCACCGACCTCGCGCCACGCCGCTCCGCCACGCCGAAGGCGGGTGCCGCCCCGGTGAAGGGGCTCATGAAATGGGCGCCGGTGTTCCTTCGCCGCGCCGACGGAACGTACTACGAGACGGCCATCTTCATCGCCGGCGGAGCCTGGGGTTACACGTCGGCCTACGTGAACGAGGCGGGCGGTCGGCAGAACGCGGTGCGCCACGCCGAGCCGCACATGACCTACGACCCGCGCACCCGTTTCGTGAAGGGCGGCGAGCTGCACCTGACCATGGAGTCCGGTGAGCAGCGGGTCATCGAGGTCGAGGCGCTGGGGGAGTCCGGCTTCTTTCTCAAGACCGGGCTCTACGGCGAGTGGAAGGGCCAGATCCACGGAAGCTGGAAGGGAAAGCTGCACCTGGACGGCGAGTACATCGCGGACTGCTGGTCGGACGAGTCGCTGCGCGAGCTCGGCCAGTTCCGTGACACGCCGGTCCGGGTCCGGGAGGGAGATGCGGTGGGTTACGGAATCATGGAAAGCATCATCGGTGGCGAATGGCCGGAGCTCGGCCTCACCGCCGACTCGGACCACCAGGTGTCGTACTCATGACGACGGCGGCCGTGGCCGAGACCGAGGGCGACTCCGTGCGGCGGATCAACGTCCTGGACCCGGAGTTCTACGTTGATCCGTGGGATGCCTACCGGTGGTTAAGGGACCAGGCGCCGGTCTTCTGGGATCCGGTGCAGCGGCTGTGGGTGATCTCCCGGTTCGAGGATGTCGTCACCGTCGAGAAGGACGGGGTGCGTTACTCGTCCTTCGAGGGCTCCCGCCCGCACATCGACCTGCGCGAGGAACTGTCTATGATCAACATGGACGACCCTGATCACCAGGCGCAGCGCAACCTCGTCGCCAGCCAGTTCACCCCGCGAGCGGTGCGCCGGCACGAGCAGCACGTCCGCGACGTCGTCACGGAGATCCTCGACGCGGTGACCCCGCTCGGCGAGTGCGAGGCGATCGAGGCAATCGCCTCACGCCTGCCCGCCATCGTGATCAGCGATCTGCTCGGCTACCCGAGGGACCAGTGGGAGCGGGTCCGGCACTGGTCCGAGCAGATCATGCTGCTCTCCGGCCAGACATCGCCGGACGGGCCACCGCACGTCACACATCCGGAGATCCCCGGCCTCATCAAGGACTTCTACGAGGGCACCCTCGAGGTCGTCAAGGCCCGGCGCGCCGAGCCACGCGACGACCTCATCTCGGTGTGGGCGAACCGGCCCGACTGGACCACCAAAAAGGTTCTCGACGAGATCCTTCTGGTGCTCGACGGCGGCGCCGAGACGACCCGCACCGTCATCGGCACGATGATCCGCGACCTCGCCCTGAACCCCGACCAGCGGGCCCTGCTGCTCGAGCGGCCCGAGCTGCTGGCGTCCAAGGCCGTCGAGGAGTTCATCCGGTGGGTGTCGCCGGTGCTCAACATGCGGCGCACCGCGACCGAGGACCACGAACTGCACGGCCAGCACATCCGCCGCGGCGACCAGCTTCTGCTGCTCTACCCGGCGGCGAACCGCGACCCGCGGGTGTTCGTCGACCCGGAGACCCTGGACGTCGCCCGGACCGCTCCCCGGCATGTGGCGTTCGGCTTCGGCACCCATGTCTGCCTGGGCGCGCATCTGGCCCGCCTGGAGCTTCGGGTGATGTTCGAGGAACTGCTGCGCCGGATGCCGGACTGGGAGCTCGTCGACCCGGCCGAGCCGAAGATTCTCCCCGCCACCTTCGCCCGGGCATACGACCAGATCCGCATACGGTTCACCCCGAGCTGAACAACCGGCGGGGATGCCAGGGAAGAACGACAGGAAAGACGACAAGGAAACAGGTGCACCATGCGGGACGACAACGGTCTCGAGCGGTTATCCACATGGCTGCGGGACCAGATGCCGGCAGCCACCGACCTCCGGATCGAGAACGCCGACCGGGTCACGTTCGGCTATTCGGCGGAGATCAGCGTGCTCACGCTCGCGTGGCGCGCCGGCTGCGCCGAACATCGACGGGAGGTCGTTCTCCGGCTCAGCCCGCGAAGCCCCGGACTGCTCGAGCCGTACGACATGGAACGGCAGTTCACCATTCTGCGCGGGCTGGAGAACAGCGCCGTCCGCAGCCCGGCGGTGCTCTGGTTGGAGCCCTCCGGCTCCGTGCTGGGGCGCCCGTTCTACGTCATGGAGCGGGTGCCCGGCGAGGTCTACGAAGACCGGATTCCCGCCGAGCTCGACGCGAGCCCCGAGACGATCCGCCGCATGTCAGAAGGGATCGTCGAGCAGATAGCCGCGATCCATCGGGTTGACCTTCAGCGGAGCGGCCTGGTCGCGCTCGGAGACGGCCGGACGTACCTGGACGACGAGCTCGGGCGCTGGGCGTCGGAGCTGCACCGGGTGCGCAAGGACCGGCTGCCGGCCCTGGAACGGCTGCTCGACGTGCTGCGGGAACAGCGGCCCGCGCCCTCGGAGACCGTCACCCTCGTGCACGGCGACGTGAAACCGGGGAACTTCGCCTTCGCCGACGGCGAGGTGACCGGCGTGTTCGACTGGGAACTCGCCGCCCTCGGCGACCCGCTGGCCGACCTCGGCTACCTCGAGCTGTTCTGGGCGACGCCGGTCTTCATCACCGGCCGGCCCGGGGCGCTCACCTTCGACGAGGCCCTGGCGTACTACGAGAAACTCACCGGCCTCCCGGTCCGGCACCGGGAGTGGTACAAGGCGTTCCAGACCTTCAAGACCTGCGTGATCCTGCTCGTCGGGGCGATGCTGTTCGACAGCGGCGCCAGCGACGAGCTGCGTTTCGCGCAGATGGGCCTCGCCATTCCGCATTTCACCCGGGCCGCGCTGCACGACCTGGGCGTCGACGAGGACCTCGAGACCGGCCCGGTACTGGCCGGCCGCGAACGTTACCGCCAGGTCCGCGACCGCCTCGCCGCGAGCTCCTCCGCCTGAGTTCGACGGACGTTGCCGCGGCTGTCCGAGGTTGGCCGCGGCGACGGCGCCACCGGACCGACACCCGGGCAGGTTCCCGGGCCATGCTTGTCGTTCCTGCCCGGCCGATGATCATGCCGCGTCTGAACTGGGCGAACATCGCCAGTATCTGGAGGATCATGCGGCCGATGGAAACGGCAGCTCACATCGATGGCGTTGATCAAGCGGTGCCGATCTCGCGCTCTTGGTATTCGCGCGGTGAGAGTCCGTGGAAGCGTGTGAAGGCGGCGCTGAAGGTCGGTAGGTGAGCATAGCCAACGCGGCGGGCGACGGCGCTGGGCTTGGCGCCGCCGACGAGGAGGTCGCGAGCCATGCGCATGCGGGCCGCGTAGCGCCAGCGGGCGAAGGTCATTCCGGTCTGCTCGTGGAACGCTCGGTGGACGTCGGCGGGCAGGTCGAAGTCGGTCGATCCAGCGGAGACCCCGATGCGGCGAAGGTAGTCCATGGCAGCTTCGCGCAAACGCGGCTCGGTGGGCATCGGCACCGATAGCGCCCGCTGCGCGGCGACCTGCTCGGCGAACAGGTCGATGATGCGGGTCGGGTCATAGCCGACGGGACGCAGCGAGGTTCGGGCGCTGATGGAGGAGAACATCAGGTAGTCGTCCCACGCTCGCGGGAACTGCACCTGGATCGGTTCGATCAGTTGGAGATCGGCGGTGCTGGCGTTCCCGAGCGGTAGCGAGATGGAGTCCTGGCGAAGCCCGGTAATGTGCTCGACTCCCGCCGGTATCCAAGTCGCGACGCCACGCAGTCGCTCGTAGCGCCTAAGGTCGATGTCGAGGTAACCGCTGCCGCGATACATCCAACTGAGCACGTGACTGTCCATGGCGTGCAGGGGCGTGCGGGCGGCGGGCAGCAGATCGGGCGCATGGGCAGCGGCACCGCCTCTCCGCATCAGGCGCACGAAGTTGTCAGCCTGGCGTGCCGCGCTGGCCCGCCCGGTCAGGCCACCGGCAAGAGCGCGGGCGGCGAGCTCCCTGGCGAACTCGTGAGGGGTCAGCCCGAACTGCTGCTGGAACGCGCGCCGGAAACCGCCGCGGCTGGCGAAGCCCACTCGCGCTGCCGCCTGATCGGCGTCGTACCCGGCGGCCAGAAACTCGACGGCGGCGGTCAGCCGGCAGTGCAGTCGCCACTGCTCGAAGGTGAGCCCGGTATCGGCGAGGAACTCGCGCAACAGGGTGCGCGGACTTGAGGGCACCCGGGTCGCCCATTCCCTGACGGTGAGGTCGAGCGCGGGGTCGCGGATCAGTTCCTCGGCCACTGCTCTCGCTCCGGCGGCCTTCGGCATGGTGGGGGGATCGAGCAGTGCCGAAGGAACGGTGGCCCCGCCGCGCGGAGGTGAGGTTGGGCGTGTGCCGAGACCACGAAGGAGATCGGCCACCCCGCCAGGCGAATACCCGTGACCGGTGAACGGTGTGACCTGAAGGTTGAAGTACTGGATCAGCCAGTCCTGCCAGTCATCGGGGACGTCGAACCGTATCGGTTTGGTCGGCGCCCAGGCCCCGACGCTGGCGTCGAGCCAGTACGGGAAAGCGACCGTGCCGGGCTCGGTGATCGTCAGAGCGCGGTTTCGGTAACTCTGAGGCATCCAGATGCCTTCGCCGCCAGCGAGAGAGAACTCCGTTCCGCCGTCCAGAAGCACCCGCGCTCGACCGGCGCGGACCCAGATCAGCATGTGACTGGGGCGCTCCACCGGAACCATCCGTGCTCCCGCTATCGGCGGTGGAGACGAGCCAATCATGTCCTAACTATATGGCGACCTGCGTACCCAAGTGTGGTGAGGTTTACCGTACCTTACCAGTGGCCCCTCTGCCGTTGGCGGCGCGCGGCCTCCTCACCCCAGACGCGATTGGAAGGGGCTTCCCTCGGCATGCCGAAGACCGCACGTGGGCTCACCGTGCACCCGCTGACCCTGCGAGAGGTCGAGGTGGTGCGGGTGGTGGACCTGACGCCGGGGATGCGGCGGATCACGTTGGGTGGCGAGCAACTTCGTGCGTTCACCTCGGCGAACGGCTTCCCGCAGCCGGCGTTCGACTCGACGGGCTTCGACGACGACATTCGGTTGGTGTTCTGCTACCCCGATCAGGCCGAGCCGGTGCTGCCAGTGCAGAAGGAGAAGGGCCTCGAGCTGCCGAGGGACCCCCGGCCGTTGTCAAGGAGCTACACAGTCCGTCGCTGGAACCCCGCGACCGGAGAACTGGACGTGGACATCGTCAAGCACGGTATCGGTGTCGGCAGCACCTGGGCGTATCGCACCCAACCCGGCGACCGTATGCACTTCCACGGCCCGAGCGCATCGCGGGCGCTGCCGCAGGACGCGGACTGGCTTCTCGTCGCCGGCGACGACACAGCGATCCCCGCGATTGCCCGCCTGCTTGAGGAGTTGCCCGATGACGCGCGGGCGCAGGTGTTCGTTGAGGTCGCCGAAGACGCTCACCGGCTGGAGCTGAGGGCTCTGCCGCGGGCTGAGGTGACCTGGTTGGTGCGCGGCGGCGCCGAGGCGGGCACGACCACGCTTCTGGTGGACGCGGTCAGGAACAGTGGCTGGTGGGACGGTCGACCGTTCGCGTGGTTCGCGGGAGAGCGCTCGGTGGTGCGGGATCTGCGTCGCCATCTGGTCGAGGACCGGGGTTTACCCAAGGAGGACATCGAGTTCACCGGGTACTGGCGTCGTGGCGAGGTCATTGCCCTGGAGGCCGACGGAGCGGTGCCCGACCCCGAGAAGTCGATCACGCCCTTCGAGAGGCTCCATCAATTGACCGAACTGGTCCCACCGATCGCGATCCGCACCGCCGTCGAGCTGGGCATTCCCGAGCTGATCTCGCGTGGTGTCAGCAGCGTGGCGGACTTGGCCGTCAGGGCGGATGCCGACGAGCGGGCGTTGGGCAAGCTGCTGCGCTACCTGCATGCCCTGGACGTGCTGACCGAGACCGAACCGGGCCGCTACGATCTGACGCCGGTGGGTGAAGTCCTGACCGTCGAGTTCGTCGCGGACTCCCTGCATCCGTCCGGGGTGGGAGGCCGGGAGATGCTCGGCGTCCACGGACTCACCGAGTCGATCCGCACTGGCCGGTCGTCTTACGCCTCCGTCACGGGTCAGACCTTTGCCGAGGTGCGGGCGGAGCAGGACTACGAGGACCGCTACCTGGAACGTCTGGCCGAGTTCCAGCACGCGCTGGCTATGTCGATCGCCAAATCCGGCCTGCTTACTGGCGTCCGGCACCTGGTGATCCACTCCGGTGGCGCGGGCGTGCAGGCCCGCGAGTTCGTCGCCGCACATCCCGATCTGCGGGTGACAATCTGCGCGCTGCCCACCCAGGCGGACTGGCTACACCGCGACCTGCCCGCCACGATCCCCGACGAGCAGCAGCGGGCACGGGTCAGCGTGGCCGAGCAGTCGGTATTCGAGCCCAGCCCCGAATCGGACGTCGTGTTCGTCAGCCGCGCCTTCAAGGCGCTACCCGACGCCGACGCCGCCCACGCTCTCCGCCGAGTGTCCGAGAACCTCCTCCCGGGTGGGCGGGTGCTGCTGGTCGAGGAGGTCTTCGACACCGGCGACCTCGATGAGCATGACGGCGAAGCCGACCTGATCGGACTCGCGGTACATGGCTCCGGTCTACGCACCGCCGAGGAACTGGACACTGTGATCATCTGGTCGGGGCTCACCCGCACAGAGACGCACATCGTCGGCTGGGGCACCACAGTTCACGAACTCGTCCGCAACGACACCAACTGACCCGTGGTGCCCCTTTCCGGCCGGACTGCTGCCCCTATCAAAATTAGGGGCAGCGCGGAAGATGAAATAGTTGACACGAAAGCGCAGGAAATACTCGCCTGAATTCAAGGACGAGGTGGTAAAGATGATACCCGAGGTGTTTCGTCCGATCGTCGACGTCGCACGTGAACTCGGCGTCGTCGAAGAGAACTCGGAGTCCGGGTCGCCGCCTATCGGAACGCCCACGCCGGGCGAGACGCCCTCGCCGGCCGCCGCGGGCAACGCACGGATACGCGAACTCGAACGGCAGAACCGTGAGCTGGCCATGGAGGGCAGCTTCTTGAAAAGCCGCGGCGTGCTTCGACGAGGATCGTCGCCGAGCGACACGTTCGAGTTCATCGATGCGGAGTACGCCGCCCGCACCACCACGAACACCGCCACACCCACACCGTCCATCACCCGGATGTGCGCCTGGCTGCAGGTTTCTCGCTCCGGGTCCCATGAACGGCGCGGCCGTCCCGCCTCCGCGACCGCGACCCGCCGCGACGAGCTCGCCGCGCTGGTTCAGCGGTCGTCACCGTCATCGACACCGCCATCACCCTGGATCACCTCAATAATGACTGTCCGGATTTAACGGGGCGCACCACCCCCACCCGGATGAAGAACAGAAGGAAGAGAACGCGTCCATGACCTTTACCAGACCACGACGCCGTAGTGCGGCCCTTGTCGCCGTGTTGCTGGGCACCGTGATCCTCCYCGCGGGGTGCGGCGGCGACGACGAAAACGATCAAGGCGACGCGGTCGGGGCGACCCGCACTGTGGAGGCCGACAACGGCACGGTCGAGATCCCGGCGCACCCGCAGCGGATTGCAACGCTCGGGAGACTGACCGTGTCGTTCCTCGACCTCGGCGGCGAGCCGGTGGGCGTCACGGAGGTGGATGCCTCCGTGCTCGATCTACTGCCCAAGGAGCAGCAGGCCGCGTACAAAGCGGCCAAGCTCCTCGGCTCCGGCGCCAGCGAAGCCGACCTCGAGCTGCTGGCCACCCTCAAGCCCGACCTCATCTTGTTCTCCGCACCTGAGTCCGACTTCGAGCAGATGAAGTCGCAACTGGCATCGATCGCGCCGACGATCTTCTTCGGGTTCAGCTCGGACTGGAAGACCCGTCTGTCCGTGACCGCGGATGCCACTGATCTGACGGATGCTCTCAATGAGCAGAAGACCGAGTACGAAGGGAAACTCGCTGGTTTCCAGGGTAAGTACTCGAAGATCATCCGGGACACCACGTTCGGCGAAGTCAACAGAGGTTCGTGGCAGGACGCGGGGATGTTCACCCTCAACGGCTCGCAGTGCTCGGAGATAGCTCGCGCGGACATTCCGCTGAACATCCCCGATCTGGGTGAAGGGGGCGAGGAGCGGTCGTTCGAGAAGATCGGCGAACTGTCCGACTACGATGTGCTCATTTACCCCGTGGACGCTGAGGGTCAGGTCGCGGAAGGTTTCGCCCCCGTGGCGGACTCGAACGCGTGGAAGGCCCTTCCCGCTGTGACGTCCGGGAAGGCTCTTGGCGTCTACTGCTTCGGCGATGTCAGCTTCACCAGAAGCTATCGAACCTACTCTCAGTACCTGGATTCACTCGACAAGGCTCTGGCGACGCTCGCGACGGCGGGATGACGGCGCAGACCAGTGACGTCGAGGTCCGGATGCCCGCGGTGGCGGCATCCGGACCTCGGCTGCGCGCCGTCGGTCTGCTCGCGGTGCTGGCGACACTGCTCGTGCTGCTGGTGCTGAGCCTGTTGGTCGGCTCGAAAGCGATTGCGCTGTCGGTGATATGGGATGCGCTGTTTCATCCGTCGTCCGACATCGATCAGTTCTCGATCCGTGACTACCGTCTGCCGCGCACGATCGTCGGGCTCGTCGTAGGCATGGCGTTGGGAGTCGGGGGGGCGTTGATCCAGGCATTGACGCGCAATCCGCTGGCCGACACCGGTATCCTCGGGGTGGGCGCGGGTTCCTCTTTCGCAGTGACCGTGGCCGTCGGCGTGCTCGGAATCCGCGATATCAGTGGCTACATGTGGTTCGCGTTCGCCGGAGCGCTGATCGTCACGATCATGGTCCTGCTCCTGGGATCGACCCGACGTGGTCAATCGGCGGGAGTCATGGTGCTCGCCGGGATCTGTGTCAGCGCGGTGCTCGATGGCGCCGGGTCGGCACTTCAGCTGACCAACCCGGATGCGTTCGATGCGATGCGGTCGTGGGCCGCCGGTTCGATCCTGGGGCGCCCCCTCGACGTGGTGTGGCCGGTCCTGCCGTTCTTCGCCGTGGCACTCGTTCTGGCCTTTGCGGTGTCGGGTCCACTCAATGCGATGGCTCTCGGCGACGAGATCGCCGCCGCCCAGGGCGTCCGTCTGGCCCGTACCCGCGTCCTCGCGATCCTCGCGCTCGCACTGCTCGCCGGAGGCGCGACCGCCATCGCGGGCCCCATCGGATTCGTCGGGCTCATGGTGCCGCATGTGGCCCGCTGGTTCGTCGGCCCGCACCAGCGCTGGATCTTCGCCTACAGCGTTCTCCTCGCCCCGTGCCTGCTGCTGACCTCCGACATCCTCGGGCGAATCGTCATGCGGCCCAGCGAGATCCCCGTGGGTATCGTCACCGCCTTCATCGGCGCACCCGTTCTCATCGCACTGGTGCGGCGGAAGAAGGCGAGCGGACTGTGAGCATCGGCGTTACTTCTCGGTCCGGATCAACGCGCCTTCGCTCAACAGGAAGGGCTCCCGGGGTACGGGTGGATTTCGGGCGGCGGGTGCTGGTGCTGCGGCGAGGGAGGATCGCGGTCCGGCTTGAGTGGCGCTCGGTCATCGTCTGCGCGGTGCTCGCGGTCGCGGTCGCCTGCATGGCGGTGCTCGCGCTGATGACGGGCTCGTACCGGCTCAGCCCTGGGCAGGTGCTCTCCGCGCTGGTCGGCGGGGAGACCGGGCTGGTCCACGACATCGTGATCGAGTGGCGGGCGCCCCGAGTGGTTGCGGCGCTGGTGTTCGGTGCCGCGTTGGGGGTGAGCGGGGCGGTCTTCCAGTCGATGTTGCGCAACCCGCTCGCCGACCCCAGCGTCATCGGGTTCTCCCAGGGCTCCTACACCGGTGCGTTGATCGTGATCCTCCTCGTCAACGGCACCTACGTGCAGTTGATATTCGGGGCGTTGCTGGGGGGGATGGCCACCGCCATCGCCGTGTACCTGCTCGCCTACCGGCGAGGGGCGCAGGGGTTCCGGTTGATCATCGTCGGCATCGGCGTCTCGGCGATGCTCGGCTCGCTCAACACCTGGCTGATACTCAGAGCCGACCTGGAACAGGCGATTGCAGCCGCCGCGTGGGGCGCCGGATCGCTCAACGGGGTGTCCTGGGATCAGGTGGCCATCGGTGCTGTGGGCATCGCTGTGCTTCTTCTGCTGGCTGCGATGTCGAGCCGGCCCATGCGGCAGATGGAGCTGGGTGACGACACCGCCGCCGCCCAAGGGGTGCGGGTCTCGCCCGCCCGCCTCGGCATGGTCGTGGTGGGGGTGGCGTTGACGGCGATCGTCACGGCCGCATCGGGGCCGATCGCGTTCATCTCCCTGGTCGCGCCGCAGATCGGACGCCGCCTCGTCCGCACTGCGGGGATAACCCTCGCACCCGCCGCCTTCGTCGGCGCGCTGCTGTGTCTGGTGGCGGACTACCTCGCCCAGCACGTCGCCCCGACTCCCCTGCCGGTGGGGATCATCACCGTCATTCTCGGCGGCGGGTACCTCGGGTATCTGCTTTTCACCGAAGCCAGGAGACGCCTATGAACACCGACACCGTCCTCGATCCTGTGGTGGCGAGAGACGTACCCACTCATGTTCCGCCGCCCGGCGGCTCACGCCTGCGCGTGGAGTCGGCGACGATCGGTTACGACAGGCGCATCATCAGCGAGGGCCTGTCGGTGTCCATTCCGGACGAGTCGTTCACCGTCGTCGTCGGCCCGAACGCGTGCGGGAAGTCCACTCTGCTGCGCGGCCTGTCGCGGCTGTTGAAGCCGTCCGCGGGTCAGGTGGTCCTCGACGGTGTTGCTATCCAGTCGTACAAGACGAAGGAGGTGGCGCGGCGGGTCGGCCTGCTGCCGCAGACCTCGATCGCCCCGGACGGGATCACCGTGGCCGACCTGGTGGCTCGGGGTCGGTATCCGTATCAGGGCTTCATCCGGCAGTGGACCGAGGCCGACGAGCGGGCCGTGGTCAGGGCGATGGACCAGACCGCGGTCACTGACCTGTCCGGCCGCCTGGTGGACGAGTTGTCGGGAGGCCAGCGACAGCGGGTGTGGGTGGCGATGGCGCTCGCGCAGCACACCAGCATCCTGCTGCTGGACGAGCCGACCACGTTCCTCGACATCACCCATCAGATCGAACTGATGGAGCTGTTCACCGACCTGCACCATGTCGGCCACACCCTGGTCGCCGTGCTGCACGACCTGAATCACGCTGCTCGCTACGCCACGCACCTGATCGCCATGAAGGACGGCGCCGTGGTCGCCGAGGGGCCACCGTCGGAGATCGTGACGGCCGAGCTGGTCGAGGAGGTGTTCGGCCTGCGCTGTCTGGTGGTGCCCGATCCGGTGGCGGGCACTCCTGCGGTGGTGCCGCTGGGCCGTGACCGCGGTGGCGAAGGCGTGCGGGAGGGCCGTTGATGCGCACCGATCCGATGGAGCTGGGGCGAGGACCTCTGACGCGGTGGCTACCGGTGCTTGGACAGGCTGCGCCCGAGCCTCCTGATGTCCAGTCGTTCGAGGTCAGGGATGGTGATCGTCCCGGACAGTTCGTGGCGCGCATCATCTTCTCGCTGCCACGCATCACGATCCCCGCGATGCTGTTGGCGATCGTGTGGCAGGTGGGCGAGTCGGCTGTGCCGGTGGTGATGGGGCTCGCGATCGACCGGGCGCTCGTGACCGGGAACGCTGGGCAACTGGTGCTTTGGCTCGGTGCGCTGGTGGCCTTGTACGTAGCGCTGACGGCGGCGGCCAGGTTCACGAATCGGCTCAACACGTATGTGGTCCAGTTGTTGCAGCACCGACTGCGCGCGACACTCTCGGCCAGAGTGCTGCATTCCGACGGCAGCGCGGCGCGGGCGCCGGCGGACAATGTGGTCTCGGCCATGACCAACGACGTCTTCCGCCTGGCCAACGCCGGGATGCTCGTGGTTCTGCCGATCTCGAGGGTCGCCGCCATAATGTTCATCGCTGTCTCGTTGCTGGTGATGCACTGGCCGCTCGGGGTCATGGTGCTGCTCGGCGCGCCCGTGGCGGTTTGGTTGATGGGCCTCCTGAGCGAACGTCTCTCCCGCGACACCCGCGAATACCAGGATCTCCTCGCTGACACCGTTGGACGGGCCACCGATCTGGTCGCCGGGTACCGGGTGATCAAGGGCGTGCGCGCCGAGGCCGAGGCGACCAGGCGATACCGGCAGGCCAGCAGGGAGACCCTGGTCGGCGCCAGGCGCAACGCAGGGCTACTCGGCAGGTTTCTTGTGGGTTCCGGTGCGGTAAATGGCGTGTTCGTCGCCGCGGTGACGGGGCTGGCGGGCTGGTTCGCGGTGAATGGGCAGCTGAGCGTCGGTGAGTTGATCGCCGCGGGTGGTCTCACCCAGGCGCTGCTGCCACAGATGCAGGCGATCGCGAGTTATTCCATCCCCAATCTCGCGGGCGCCCGCGCCTCCGCCGCGCGAATCATGGACGTGCTCAGGAACGAGGGCACCGCCGCATCCGGGCACGATGACGCGATACGACAGCGGTGCACGCCGCCGCCTGTCCAGGAATTTTCCGCGCCGTATGTCGACGTTCTGGATGTCGGCGTGCCCGGTGCGTCAATCCGGGTGGAGCCCGGTGAGCTGGTGGGAGTGCATGCCGATGATCGGATCGCCGCCCGCATCGCTGACGCGCTGCTGAACCCGTGGGCCGCCAACGACATCGAGGTGCGTCTCGACGGCCGGCCGGCGCACGAACTGACCCCAGCGGAGTACCGTTCCCTGGTCACCGCCGCACCTCATCGGGCAACGTTGTTCACCGGCACCATCCGCGACAACCTCGCCGTCACCGCCTGCCTGCCCGAGAAAATGGACAGTGCAGTGTGGGCGGCTGCCTGTGAGGACTTCGCAGCCGATCTCGACACTCCCGTCGGTGAGAACGGCAATCGCCTGTCCGGTGGCCAGCGTCAACGGGTTGCGCTCGCTCGAGCCTTCGCGACCGACACTCCGGTGCTGGTGCTGCACGACCCGACCACCGCCGTCGACTCGGTGACCGAGCAGACCATCGCCAAGCGGCTGGTCGGTATCCGCACAGATCGCTCAACCCTGCTGATCGCCTCGTCCCCGGCCCTGCTTGGGTGCTGCGACCGTGTCGTCGACCTCCTCGACAACATGCCGGTGCTTGGAAGGGCGGCGCTGTGACCGGGGGATCCGCGACGACGACCGGGGGATCCCCGACGACAGAGCACGCGCTGCCGGTCGCGGGCGGACGTGAGACCGCTCGGGAGGTGTGGCGGCTCAGCCGTGGGCATCGACGCAGTCTGGCCGCCCTCGTGGTGCTGGGAATCGCAAGCACCGCCATCGACCTGATCGGACCTGTCGCGATCGGGTTCCTCATCGATCGGGTCCAGGAAGGCACCGCCGAGCTCAGTACCGTGCTGATCGTCACGGCGATCATGGCGGTCTCGGCCATTCTCGGTGCCGCTGGCACGGCGGCGACAATCGTCCTGGCTACTCGCATGTACCACACCATCCTCGCCGGGCTGCGGGAGGAGTTGGTCTCCCGTGCCCTCACGCTGCCGCAGCATGTCGTCGAGTCCGCCGGCACCGGGGATCTGATCTCGCGGTCCAGCGACGACGTCACCGCGGTTGCCGATGCGGCCCCCGCGGTGATCCCGGCGCTTACCGTCACGACCTTCACCATCGTCATGTCGCTGGGCGGGCTCGCCGCGGTGGAATGGCCCTACGCCGCCGCCCTCGCCGTCGTGCTGCCTGTATACCTGCTCTCCATGCGGTGGTACCTGCGAACAGGCCCGCGGGTGTACCTGGCCGAGCGTGCGGCGATGAGCGCGCGTGCCCAGCAGATCCTGGAATCGCAGCGCGGCCACGCCACCGTCCTCGGATTCAGGCTTGCCGAGCAGCGGCACCGCGCCGTGACCACCACCTCCTGGGGCGTATCGGTGCAGGCATTGCGGGCGCGCACCGTGCAGAGCATGCTCAACACCCGCCTGAACTTCGGCGAGTGCCTGAGCCTGGCCGCCGTGCTCGTCGTCGGCTTCGTCCTGATCGACCACGGAGCCTCGACTGTCGGGGGCGCGACCACCGCCATGCTGCTCGTGCTACGCCTGCTGAACCCGGTCAACCAGCTGCTGTTCGTCATCGACACTCTGCAGTCCGCCCTCGCGTCGCTGAACCGCATGGTCGGAGTCACCACCATCCCCGTCGTGGACGCGCCAGGCGTCGCAACGAGCAGCAGCGTCCATCTCCGCGAGGTCTCCTTCCACTACGGGGCCGGCCCCCGCGTACTTGCCGATGTCACCCTCGACATCCCCACCGGTCAGCGGGTCGCCGTCGTGGGTTCGTCGGGTGCGGGCAAGTCGACGCTGGCCACGGTGATCGCCGGCATTCACCGGCCCGGCGCCGGGACCGTGGCCCGACCGGAGCGCACGGTGATGATCACGCAGGAAGTGCACGTGTTCGCGGGGACGTTGCGCGACAACCTCACCCTCGCCGCGCCGGATGCCACCGACGGCCAGGTAGGGGCTGCGCTGGAAGTGGCCCAGGCCGCGGGGATGCTCGACCTGCTGCCCGACGGCCTTGACACGGTGCTCGGTGGTGGCGGGTACGAGCTGACCGCCGCACAGGAACAACAGGTGGCGCTCACTCGCCTGGTGCTGGCCGACCCGGAACTAGCGATCTTCGACGAGGCCACCGCCGAGGCAGGTTCCGCGTATGCCGGACTGCTCGACCGCGCCGCCGACGCTGCGCTGACCGGACGCACTGGACTGGTGATCGCGCACCGGCTCTCGCAGGCCGCCGCCTGCGATCTGGTCGTAGTGATGGAGCACGGCCGTATCGCCGAGCGAGGAACCCATACAGAGCTGATCGCCGCCGGCGGGGCGTATGCCGCGCTTTGGTCGGCATGGCGGGCCGGGCAGGAAGCTGGAGCGAACGGGTAGGGATGAGGTGAACTTTCGCTGCTGCGGCATTAGTTCCGCAGAAAAGCCCACCGCGCACCTACGACTCCAGCTCAGCGCATCAAGCGATCATCAAAGTCGAACCAGTGACCGAACTCAGGTGCTAAGCGGGCATTCTCTTGTGAAGTACGTGCTGCCGCTCTCGGGCATCTCTCGCGAGTGTCTCGTCGATGCGAGTCTCGTCAATCCGTGTAAATTTAGGTTAGGTTACCTTACACTGGTGGTATGGATGGTCAGCGCGGTGAGGGTTCGCGATGAGCGGGGATTCCCGTGAGGATGCGGGGAGTCCATCGGTTGGGGAAGCGGTGCCTTCCGGTCGGGGGGTGAGCGGTGGGAAGCGGTTGCCTCTTTCGTTTGCCCAGCGCGGGAACTGGGCGGCGCAGCGGTTGTTCCCCGGTTCTGCCGCGTTCTGTGTGTGCGACCTGGTGTGGCTTGACGGGCCTGTCGATGCCGGGGTGTTCGCTGACGCGGTGAGTGGGGCGTTCGCGGAGACGGAGGCGCTGCGGGTGGTCGTTTATGACGATGACGGGGCTCCTTCGCAGTCGGTTGGTGGGAGGCTGTCTCTGCGGACGGTGGTTCCCGAGGAGGTGCTCACCGATGAGGAGATCCGGGCCGTGGTTCGCGCCGGGGTGRGTGCGCGGGAATCTTCGGCGGTTGCGGATCTCACGTCGTCGACGCTGTTCAAACGCGCCGGTGGGGGGTGGGTGTGGTCGTTCACGACGAATAATCTTCTGCTTGACGGGTATAGCACKTCTCTTTATATCCGCCGGGTCGCGGAGCTGTACTCGGCTGCGGTCGATGCGACCCCTGCGCCGCCGAGGTGGTTCGGTCGTCTGGAGGATCTCGTCGCGGGGTCGGCATCGTCGCCGGGTGGGTCCGACATTGTTGGTTACTGGCGTGATGTGCTTGCTGTCGACGTGTTTTCCGAGCCTGCGGGAAGCGCRCCTGCTGATCTGTTCTCGTTTTCGTACCGGCCTGTTCCCGTGGCGCTTCGGGCGGGGGCTGATGATCGTCTGCGTGTGCTGGCGCGGCAGGTGAGGAGCACGTGGACGGATCTCGTCATCACCGCGTGGGGGCTGTATACGGCCCTTGCCGGGAACCGGGACTACCTCGCTGTGCGGGTGCCGTCGATGATGCGCGGTGAGCCGGAGTCGCTGCGTGTGCCGGGTGCGGTCGCCCGCGCGCTGCCCGTCGTGACCGCTCTGCGCCCGGGTGCCACCTTCGGCGAGGTGTTGTCGGTGGTGGGGTCGCAGGTCCGGGATCTACGGGATAATTCCGCGATCGAGGATCATCAGCTTGCCCGTCTCTGGACGGGAGGCGAGCTTTCCTACCTGTCGCTGCCCTCGGTCAACATCAAGATATTCCGGGCGGCACCGGTTTTCGGGGGGATTCCGGGGCTGATTGAGCTGGTCAATCCCGGGCCGACCGGCGTGTTGGATCTCTCCGTTTACGGGAGTCCGGGGCGGGGCCTGCGGATGAATGTTTCCGGCCGGTCTCCGCTCGTGCCGGCAGAAACGGCCAGCCGGCATGCTGCGGCGTTCGGCGTGTTCCTCGGCCACCTCCTCGACGGCCCTGCGGGCAGGACACTGCACGAACTCGCCGAACTCACCGTCGTTCCCTCTTCGACCGATACCACGGCGGCCGGTGTGTGGTCGGTGGGTGCGGGGGTGGTGGTTCCGGCGGTGACGGTGGATGGGCTGATCCGGGATCAGGTGGTGCGTTCTCCKGGGGCGGTCGCGGTGGTGGATGACGCGGATGGTGGGGTGTTGACGTATGCGGGGTTCGATGGTCGGGTGAACGCTCTGGCCCGGCTTCTGGCTGGGCGGGGTGTGACGGTGGGTGACCGGGTCGCGGTGGTCCTGCCGCGTTCGGTGGACCTGGTGATTTCCCTGACTGCGGTGCTGCGTGCGGGTGCCGCGTATGTGCCGGTGGATCCGGGGTATCCGGCGGAGCGTGTGGCGGCGATCCTGCAGGATTCCGCTGCCCGGGTGGTCATTGCCGATGGTGCGACGGCGGCGGCTCAGGCGGGCGTGTTCGCAGCCGCGGGTGTGGTGACCGTGGTCGTCGATGAGGGTGCTGTTCGTCGCCGGATAGAACGCGGCGACCCCGAGGCGCCGGTGTTGCCGCGTCCTCTGAGTCCCGACGATTCCGCGTATGTGATGTTCACGTCGGGGACGACGGGGCGGCCCAAGGGTGTCGCGGTGTCGCATGCGGCGGTGGTGAAC
>NZ_MOWP01000039.1:0-148568 GCF_001983215.1 Frankia sp. CcI49 | reverse complement strand
GCGGGTGGGTTCTTGGTGGTGTCGAGCTGGTCGCCGGTGTCGCCGCTGGTTTCGGGGGTGGCGGCGGTGCAGAAGAAGAGCAGGCTGGCGGCGACGGCGGTGGGCAGCACCGTCGTGCGCACCAGACCCGAGGCGCGGACACGCTGCCCCGGCCCCTTGGCCGCGGGCCCGGCCTTGCCCGCCCGCGTCGCACCGCCCGCCTTCGTGGCCCTGCCCGCCCTGCCTGCCTTCGCGGTCTTCCCTGTCTTCCCGGCCTTCGCGGTGCCGCCTGCCTTCGTGGAGCTGCCTGCCTTCGCGGTGCCGCCCACGGTGGGCAGCTCGACGGTCGGCGCCGTCGGAACGCGCTTGGTCAGATCGACCCGAGTGGGAACGCCGTCGGCGGGCGGTGAGCCCGGCTGCGGCGTGTTCGCGGCCGCGGCAGCGGGGCGCGGGTCCGTCGGGGACTGGTGACGTCGGCGGCGACGGCTCACCGGCAGGTTCCTCCTGGCTTGGGAGGCGTCCGATGGGGCGGGCGATCACCACAGGACGCGAGGGCGCGTGGGGCAGACGTGCTCTTCGTGACCTGACCGGGGCCGCCGGCCTGACCTGCGTCGATGCACGCCAACGGCGTCCCGGCCCGGGTTGGCGCCGGGCTGGGACGCGTGGGTGCTGCACTCGGTTCAGTCACGTTGTGTAAAAATTCCGAAACGGTCGGCGGTGAACGGTCGGGCAGACCGCGAGCTATCCGCGTGCTGGATGGCCAGCGCGAGAGAACTGTGACAGATCGATGCGCTTTCCGTTACCAAAAGATCAGATGTCATGGTTGCTGTTATTTAGTTAACAGGCTCGGGGAAACGATCGCCATCCGCCGACTGACCAGTCCGTGAACTCGTCCGCCGGGAGCACCCGCATGCGCAGGTCAGCCGCCTGCGGGCGGGACGGATTCGCCGCCCGCGGTCATCGGCGCGGACGTCGGCCGCGGCGACATGGCCAGCGGCTGTGTCGTCGCCCGCCGAGGTGCCGCGGCAGGCGAGCCGAAGGTGTCTCGGCCCTTGCGCGGGGCCGTCCCACGGGCATTGACCCAGGCTGGGCGCCGGCGCTGGACGGGCTTCTCCACCAGGTAGTACGAGGCGGAGGCGAGCCCCAGGCTGACGACGAGCGCGGCTCCGGCGGAGGGCACCCGCCCGTACCGGGGGACCAACGAATCGTTGGCGACCCCGGTCACCGGGAAATGCCACAGGTAGAGGCTGTAGGAAATGCGGCCGACCCAGGACGCCGGGCGGCAGCTGAGCATGCGGTAGTACCACCCCGGACGCCGCTGGTCCGCGCCCAGGATCGCGACGGCGGCGAGGACGGCGACGAGCAGATAGCCGCCGCGGGCCATCCAGGTCGGTCGGCCGACCAGATCGGGCCCGGTGGCGAAGAGGACCACGATGGCGACCAGTGCGACGGGGCTGAAGGACGCCACCCGCCGGAGGATCGCGTCCGCGGTGGCGCGGGCCGCGTGGCGAGGGGAGACCCAGCCGCGCAGGGAGTCGTAGCGCCAGACGGCGAGCAGACAGCCGACGAGCAGGGAGTCGAACCGGGTGTCGGGGGCGTAGTAGATGCGCAGGTTCGACGCGCCGGTGGAGATCAGCACCTCACGCCAGATCAGCACGATGATCACCAGGCTGATCAGGATCTCCGGCAGGCAGCGGCGCAGCCGGCCGTTGCGGCAGATCGCAACCAGCGCGATCGGCCAGACCAGGTAGAACTGCTCTTCCAGTGAGAGCGTCCACACATGACCGAACCACGCGCCGCTGTCCGGGGGATTCAGCGTGCGCTGAATATTTGCCACGTAGAAGACCGCGGCGAGACCGTTGCGCAGGAACTGCCATTGATCGTCCGCGTCCTTGAAGAGCAGGACGAGTGGGATCCCTGCTGCTACAAAGATGTAGAAGGCGGGGAGGAGGCGGAAAGCACGGCGTGCCCAGAAGGCGCGCAGGGAGATCCAGCCTTCACGGTCACGCTCGGCCAGTAGCAGGCCGGTGATGAGGAACCCACTGAGCACCAGGAAGAGGTCGACCCCCAGATAACCCCCTGGTACCAGGCCCATATGGTGGAAGAACACGGTCAGCACCGCCAGCGCGCGCAGCCCGTCGAGCGCGGGATTGTGCCCACCGGAAGGTGTCCTCGGCGTGCTCCCGACGGGTCGCGCGGATTCGCTGCGCGTAGCTGCGGTCAGGTTTTCCAGCATGGCGTCCCCCCACGGGCACCAACGGTTCAGGACGATACTGGCGACGACAATAGACCTGCCTTTTACCGTCGGTCGAACCCGGTACCGGCCCGGCGCCCGAAGGTGCTCCGGAATGGTCTCACTCAATATCTGAACCGGATCCCGGGAGCCGGTCGGGTGGCCGCGAATCGTGGTGGCCGGTCCTGCGGTGGCGGAAGGCATTCCGGCCCCGGGAGACTCCCCACCGGGGGCCGGGCGGGTAGCGGTGGGGCGTACCCGAGGGCCGGCGGCCGGCTGACCGACGGGCGCCCCGCCGGCACGTCGAGGGGCGTCGAAGCGGCACCGAAGCAGCGTCGAGGGAGGCGCGGTGACCTGAGCGGCCGTGGCCCGGGCGCGGCGCCGTCGCGGCGAGGCTTTGCGGAATGCGGAGATTCGGCCTCGTCCGGCGAGACAATCCGAGCATGAGGTTCAGCGTGGAACGCGACGTACTCGCCGACGCTACGGGCTGGGTCGCCCGCCATCTGCCGAAGCCGACGGGTGGCGCACAGCAGGTCCTGACCGGCCTGCTCCTGGAGGCCCTGCTGCCGGACCACGCCTCGGACCACAACTCGGACCACGCCGCCGAGCGCTCCCGGGGCCGTGGTGCGCCGGCTCTGGAGATCTCGGYCTTCGATGGCGAGGTGGCGGCCCGGGCCCCGGTCGAGGCCGTCGTCACCGAACCGGGCCGGGTGGTTGTTCCCGGGCGCCTACTGGCCGACGTCGTGCGCAACCTGCCGGATGCTCCGGTGGTCGTGTGGGCCACCGCGACCCGCGTGACCATCGAATGCGGCACCGCGAGCTTCCGTATCCCCACGCTCGACGCCGAGGAATACCCGGTTCTCCCGGTGTTCCCGCCGCCGGTGGGCGAGGTCGACACGCTGGGCTTCGCCGCGGCGGTGGCGCAGGTGGCACCCGCCGCGGGCCGGGACGACTCGCTGCCGGTCCTCACCGCCGTCCGTCTGGAGATCGCCCGAGGCGGGCTGAGCCTGGTCGCGACCGACCGTTACCGGCTCGCGCTGCGCACGATTCCCTGGCAGCCCACCGTCGACGATCCCGAGGYCGTCGCGCATGTGCCGGCCCGGCTGCTCGCGGACATCGCCCGACTGCCGACCAGTGCGTCGCGGATCGCGCTCGGGATGGGCGTCGACGACAGCGGGGTCGCGCGGTTCGGTCTCTCGGTCAACGGCCGGCAGACGATCGTGCGCCTGCTGGAGGGGACCTTCCCGAACTACCGTCGGCTGCTGCCGGAGGCGTCCGCGTTCACCGTCACCGCGCAGACGTCGGTTCTCGCGTCGGCGGTGCGCAGGGTCGCGCTGGTCGCCACCCGGACGGCGCCGCTGCGCTTCACCTTCTCGGCGGGCCAGGTCCTCGCCGAGGCCGGTGACGGCGGTGGCGCGCAGGCCTGCGAGCTGGTGCCGGTCGAGTACACCGGCCCCGAGCTGTCGGTCCTGTTCAACCCCGCGTTCCTGCTCGACGGCCTGGGCGCGGTCGAGGGCGACGAGGTGGTGATCGGGTTCTCCGCGGTGGACCCGAACACCACCTCCTCCAGCCCTGCCGTGCTGACCGGCAAGGACGACGGGGAGGACTACCGCTACCTGCTCATGCCGATCCGCACCGGCGCGGCCTGACCGCCGGCACGGGGCCGGCGGTCAGAAGAGGCATCCGCCAGGGGGCCAGGGGCGTCCAGGGAGCGTCGGTCAGGGGGCCGGCGTGCTCATCGTGCCGGCGCCCGGCGTCGCGTCGGCGGCGGCCGCGGTGTCGAGCGGCCCGTCGGCGGTCACGTTGAGCGTTCCGCCCTGGTAGCCCGACTCGGGAGCGGTCGGGGAGTCCCAGCTCGCGCCTTCGGCCGGCGGGTCCGCCCACTTGTTGATGAACTCGTTCACCACGCCGGCCGAGACGGTGGTGCAGCGCTGGGTCCGGTCCCAGCCGGTCAGGACGAAGTGCTGGTTGCCCGCGAACGCGTCGCGCGTCCACGGCACCGCGATGAAGCGGTTACCGGAGTCGGCGGCGACCTTCTCCAGCGTCTTGACCTGGTCGTCCGGCAGCTCGGTGTCGTACCAGGCGACGACGAAGCCGTGCTCCAGGTTGTGGACCGCCCGCTCGATGCGGATGCCCGAGTCCGGGTTGTAGAAGCGGATCGAGTCCGGGAGCGGATCCGCGTCGTGGTTCCCGGAGGACGGCGGGGAGTTCTGGTAGTCGACCGTCTTTGTGCTGTCGACGTGGGTGTTGCCGTAGGACTCGTCGTTGCGGATCCCGGTGCAGCCCGCTGCGAGCGCGGCGGCCGACGCCGCCTCCACGTAGCCGACCTTGCGCTTCTCGCTCTTCGACTGGTTGTCGATGACGCTGTAGATGATGATCCCAGCGAGGAGGGCGAGCGCGACGAACCCGGACGTGCCGTAGATCAGAAGCGCACGCCGGCGTTCCTTCCGCCGCTGTTCCTGGCGGAGCTGATCCAGACGGCTGTTGCGCGCGGCGCTGCTTTTCCCCACGGTGTCAGATCCTACGAAGTGTCGAACAGAGCTGGGCAGGTGCGGTCCGTCCGACTCGCCGGCAGTCGCGCTCGGTCGCTGTCCCGGGTGCTGCGGCGACCCGGCGGGAACCTACAAATACCCGCAAATCGGACGGAACTCGGGCCCTCGATTTTCTCGTCACAGCTGGTGCACAGCTGCCTGAAGGCAGTTGTCGATCAACGTTCGACGATGAACGCGGTGGCATCCCGAGGCGGGCGAGGAGCCGCCGGCGCGGCTGGATGCCCGACGCCCACCACACCCATCGGTGCCCAGGTCCGCGGCAGATCCAGGACGTCGGTGACGATCTCACCGCAGAACAGCGCGGACGACACCCAGCACGAGCCCAGGCCCTCGGCAGCCAGCGCGACCAGCAGGTTCTGCACGGCGGCGCCGACCGCCACGGTGAACATGCGCTCCTCGGCCCGCGACCGGCGCTCGTCCGGATACGAGTGTGACCCGTCGCTGACCATCATCGGCACGATGAGGACGGGTGCCCGGCGCAGCACGTCACCGCGACGCAGCCGCCGGCTCACCGAGTCCTCGTCGAAGCCGTCGCGGCGCAGATCGTCCGTCCAGGCCATGGCCATGGCGTCGAGCAGGGCGTGCCGGCGGGCGTCGACCAGCACGAACCGCCAGGGCGTGGTGTGGTGCGGGGCCGGGGCGGTGATCGCGGCCGCGACCGCCTGGCGCACCGCCGCCGGGTCCACCGGGAGATCGGCGAACTCCCGCACCGTGCGGCGTGCGAACGGTGCGGACCGGCGTGCCTCGACCGTGCCGAGCTGGAACATGTCCTCGGCGAAGGGCCGCAGCAGTGCGCCGGCGCCGGCGCCGTCGTCCGGCAGCCGCCCGAAGCCGCGGACGATGGCCACCGGGGTCGCCCCCAGCTTGCCCTTCACCAGGTCGGCCGCCCCGGCGAGCTCGTCGGCCTCGGCGATCTCGGTCATGCCCAGTTCGTTGCCGTACGCATCGACATCGCCGATGTGGCTGCGCAGCGCGGCCATCCCGGCCACGCCGATGGCCATGTCGGTGAGCCCGCGGCGCCAGGGCCGCCCGGCGGTGTCGCTGATGATCACGCAGACGTCGACGCCGAGCCGCTCCCGCAGGCCGTCACGCAGGGTGCGTGCGCTGGCGTCCGGATCGACCGGCAACAGCGCGATGGAATCCTTGTTGACGTTCGACGCGTCCACGCCGGCACTCGCCAGCACCAGCCCGTGCCGGGTCTCGACGATGCGGGTCTGGCCGCGACGGGCCACCTCGCGCACGGACTCGGCGTCGATCGCCACCTGCCGGGTCGCCTCCCGGTCCTGGTCGCCGTCGATCTGGATCAACCGGCCCTCGGCCTTGGAGACGATCTTCGAGGTGACCACGAGGACGTCACCGTCGAGCAGGCCCGCGGCCCCTCCCGTACCCGGCTCTCCCACACCCGCGGCCGTGGCGATCACCTGGGCGAGGTCGTCGCCGGGGCGGATCTCCCCGATACCGGGCAGCGGCAGGATCTGCAGCCAGGTGCTCGCCGGCACTTCCGGGTCAGCCGGGGTGGCCGGGGTGGGCGGTGCAGGCTGCTGCGCGGCGGGCGGTTCGTGCGCAGGGGTGAGCGCCGCCGCCTCCGACGGGACGGCGAGCGGTGCCGAGGTGCCCGCCGGCGACGGTTCGTCCGCGGACGTCGGCGTCCCCAGTGCGGGCGTGCCCAGGGTGAAAGGATCCATGGCGGACAGCTCAGACACCGGCGAGCTCCAGTGCCGCCTCCACGATCGCCACAGTGGCCTCCAGATCGGTCATGAGAAGCGGTACGGCCTTCACGGTAGCTCCGGGTATGGCATCCGGGTCCGCTGCGACATCGGCATCCACGACGTCAACCAGCCAACCGTCGAGGAGACCGTGACCAAGCTCCCGCTCCGCGCCCCCGGAGGTGCCCTTCCGCTCGGGCGCTGAGGCCGTTTCGCCGTCGCGGTGCCGGCCGCCGTAGTGCGCGCCGACCGCACGCGCCGTGGTCTCGACGCCGATCGCCTTCAGGCAGGCGTCCGCCATGCCACGCACAGCCGCGCCACCGATGATCGGGGAGATGCCGATCACCGGGGCAAGCGTCACCCGCAGCGCGTCGGCGATCCCCGGCACCGACAGGATCGTGCCGATGGAGACCACCGGGTTGGACGGGCCGATGAGCACGACGTCGGCCGCCGCGATGGCGTCCAGCACTCCGGGCGCGGGGGCCGACTCCGCGGCGCCGACGGAGAGGATGGCCTCCGCCGGGACGGACGCCCGCAGCTTCAGCCACCACTCCTGGAAATGCACGGCCCGCCGGCCCTGGTCATCATTGATGATCACGTGGGTCTCGACGCGGTCGTCCGACATGGGCAGCAGGCGCACCCCGGGCCGCCAGCGGTCGCACAGCGCCGTGACGACGTCCGACAGCTTGTAACCGGCGTCAATCATCTGGGTACGGACGAGATGGGTGGCCAGATCGCGGTCGCCGAGACCGAACCAGCTCGGCCCCACGCCGTAGGCGGCGAGCTCACCGGAGACCACGAAGGACTCGTCCTCGCGGCCCCAGCCGCGCTCGGCGGAGATGCCTCCGCCGAGTGTGTACATGACGGTGTCGAGGTCTGGGCAGATGCGCAGACCATGCAGGGTGATGTCGTCACCCGTGTTGCCGATGACGGTGATCTCTGCGTCCGGCCGTGCCGCCCGGACACCGGTCAGAAAACGCGCGCCGCCGATTCCGCCAGCCAATGCCGTAATCCTCACCGCGCCATCCTTCCACCGCGGTTGCCGCAGGGGCGGGTCACGGTGTCGGCGCGATGCGCGTCAGTGCAGCACGCTCTCCGCGGGCAGCGGTGGCGCGGGGGAGTTCGTGGTGCTGGCCAGTGCGGCGAGCAGGTAACGGACCAGGTGGCTGGTGGGCCGGCTCGGCGCGGGGTTCGCCAGCCCGCCTTCGATCGTCGCCACCACGGCGTCCGCAGCGATCTCGCGGTCCGGCCCGGGCACGAGGTCCGCGACCGCGCTGAGCGCGAGTCCATGCAGCCATTCGTGCAGCCGCTCGTGGTATTCCATGATCGGTGGGGCGTGGGGTGCCCGTTCCGCCACGCACGGATGCAGCGTTCGCCGCTGCTCGACCGAGTCCAGCGCGGCGAAGAGCTTGTTCGCCGGCTCGTCGGGCAGCGCTGCGATGCGCTCCGTCTCACCGTCGAGCAGGCGGTTGAGCACGGCTGCGAACGCGTGGTCCTTCGAGCGGAAGTACCAGTAGACCGAGCCGGGCTCGATACCGGCGGCGCGGGCGATCTCGGCGATGGAGGTTCCGGCGAACCCGCGGGCAAGGAACTGCTGCTCGGCGACCGCGAGCAACGCGTCGATCCGTTCCTCGCGCGGGACTTCCTGACGGTTGCGTGGCACCTGATCAGGGTAACGACCTCGGCGGGACGCAGGAGGGAATTGTCTTGTACGAGCGCCATCCGCTCGTCGACGTTTCGGCTCGGGGGAGTACCCGGCCATTTCCGCCCAGGCTGTCACCGGCGGCGGCACTGTCATCACCGGTGCGGCGCGGCACGTTGACGCGTCGCGGCAGTCATCGGTGTGGGGATGTGGACGGTTGCCCTGGGTGATGCCGCCTGACTCGAAGCTGCCATCTCTTGATTCTCATTAAAGAGGGCTGTGAGATGGACACAGCTCTTCACGTCGCCGGAAGGACTGCCATGTCCGCGATCAGAGACCCACGGAGCCCTACCAGTACCGGTACCCCCAAGAGCCTCGAAGCCCTCTCCGCGTCCTTGAACCGTGCCCTGGCCGGGGCACGGGCACCACAGGTGGCGGCCGCCCGGCACGCCGACCTGCGGGGCGCCGGCCTGGCCAGGGCCAGCGCACGGACCGACAGGCTGGCCGCCCGCAGGCGCACGAACCTGCTGATCGGGACCCTTGACCGGCTCCGCGGCTCCGCGGCCGGCCGGCTCGGTGCCCGCCAGGGCGGCGCGGCCTGACCCCCGCTCAACACCGGTCGGAACTTTTCCGCTGTTTCGGACGGTTCATGACATTTCGCGACCTGTACGTACGTCCCCAAGATCATTGACCGACTATCCAGGGTGAGCGCATGACGAGTACGGCGGCTGTTCCGGGCGGAGAAGGAACCGGGGAGACGAGGAGCCTCGACCCCGGTCGCGAGCACCGTCCGGAACCGCCGCCGTCGGCCGCCGCGATGCGCCGCGCGCTGCGGCGCGCGCGTGACGGTGCCACCCTGGACGTCACCGAGGCGGCGATTCTGCTCGCCGCCCGCGGCACCGATCTCGTTGATCTGTGCGCGTCCGCGGCCAGGGTGCGTGACGCGGGGCTCGCGTCCGCGGGCCGCCCCGGAGTGGTCACCTATTCGCCCAAGGTCTTCATCCCGCTGACCCGGCTGTGCCGGGACCGCTGCCATTACTGCACCTTCGCGACCGTTCCGCACCGGCTGCCGGCGCCCTACCTCACGGTTGACGAGGTGCTCGACATCGCCCGCGCCGGGGCCCGGGCCGGCTGCGCCGAGGCGCTGTTCACCCTCGGTGACCGACCCGAGGACAGATGGCCCGCCGCCCGCGAATGGCTCGACGCCCACGGCTACGACTCCACCCTGGGCTACCTGCGTGCGGTGGCGATCGCGGTCCTGGAGGAGACCGGTCTGCTCCCGCACCTCAACCCCGGCGTGCTGAGCTGGGCGGAGCTGGCACGCCTCAAGCCGGTCGCGCCCTCCATGGGAATGATGCTGGAGACCACCGCCACGCGGCTGTGGTCGACCCCGGGCGAGGCGCACCACGGCTCGCCCGACAAGGACCCGGCGGTGCGCCTGCGGGTGCTGGCGGACGCCGGCCGGCTGTCGATCCCCTTCACGACCGGGCTGTTGCTGGGCATCGGCGAGACCCTCACCGAACGCGCCGAGACGATCTTCGCGCTGCGTGGCCTGGACCGCGAGTACGGCTCCATCCAGGAAGTGATCGTCCAGAACTTCCGCGCCAAGGACGACACCGCGATGCGTGGCGCGCCGGACGTCGGGGCGGCGGAGCTCGCGGCGGCCGTGGCGGTGACCCGACTGGTGCTCGGCCCGCGGATGCGGGTGCAGGCGCCACCCAACCTCATCGACACCGACGAGTGCGCCCTGCTGCTCTCGGCCGGGCTCGACGACTGGGGCGGGGTGTCACCCGTCACTCCGGATCACGTCAACCCGGAGCGGCCCTGGCCCGATCTGGACGTGCTGCGGACCGTGACCGAGGCGGCGGGGTTCACGCTGCGCGCGCGGCTGACCGTCCACCCCACCCATCTGGACGAGCCGTGGATCGACCCGCGCCTGACCGGGCACGTGGCGGCGCTGGCTGGCCCGGACGGACTGCTCGCCCCGCAGGCGCGTGCCACCGGGCGTCCCTGGCAGGAGCCGGACGGTGGCCTGGCCGACAGCGGCCGCACCGACCTGCACACCGCGGTGGACACGGAGGGCCGGCGTACCGCCGCGCGCTCCGACTTCGACTCGGTGTACGGCGACTGGGCTGGTCTGCGTGACCAGGTGCGCGCCGCCGGCACCGGCGTGGACGGCGTGTACGGCTCGGGTTCCCGGGCCGGGGCCGCGATGCCGGCGGGCTCCGACGGATCGGCGGGCCTTGACGGATCGGTGGGCTCCGACGGATCACAGCCGGCCACCGCAGTGCCCGGTCAGCCCTCCCGAGCGGAGCCGGAGGTGCTCGCCGCGCTGCGCCGGGCGCGTACCGACCCGGCCGGCATCACCGACGCCGAGGCCCTCGTGCTGTTCGGCGCGACCGGTCCGGCGCTGGAGGAACTGTGCCAGCTCGCGGACGACCTGCGCCGCGACGTGGTCGGCGACGACGTGACCTACGTGGTGAACCGCAACATCAACTTCACCAATGTCTGCTACACGGGCTGCCGGTTCTGCGCCTTCGCCCAGCGGCGCGGTGACGCCGACGCCTACACGCTGTCGCTGGAGGAGGTGGCCTCCCGGGTCCAGGAGGCCTGGTCGGTGGGAGCCACCGAGGTCTGCGTCCAGGGCGGCATCCATCCCGACCTGCCGGGAACCGCGTACTTCGAGCTGGCCCGCGAGATCAAGAAGGCCGTCCCGGAGCTGCACCTGCACGCGTTCTCGCCGATGGAGGTCATGAACGGTGTCAGCCGTAGCGGCCTGTCGGTGCAGGAGTGGCTCACGGCCGCCCGGGAGGCCGGCCTCGACAGCATCCCCGGCACCGCCGCGGAGATCCTCGACGACGAGGTCCGCTGGGTTCTGACCAAGGGCAAGCTGCCGACGGCCGCCTGGATCGAGGTGATCACCACCGCGCACCGGGTGGGCCTGCGCTCGTCGGCGACGATGATGTACGGCCACGTCGACACACCCGCGCACTGGGTGGCCCACCTGCGGTTGCTGCGCCGCATCCAGGAGGAGACGGGCGGGTTCACGGAGTTCGTCGGGCTGCCGTTCGTGCACCACAGCTCGCCGATCTACCTGGCCGGGGTAGCCCGGCCCGGCCCCACCGTTCAGGAGAACCGGGCGGTGCACGCGATGGCCCGGATCCTGTTGCACGGAGCGATCGCCAACATCCAGTGCTCGTGGGTGAAGCTCRGGACCGACGGCTGCGCGCAGGTGCTCGCGGGTGGGGTCAACGACCTCGGGGGCACACTGATGGAGGAGACCATTAGTCGAATGGCGGGCTCCCAGCATGGCTCTCGCCGCTCCATCGCGGAGCTGGAGGAGATCGCCGCGGCCGCCGGCCGGCCCGCTCGGCAGCGGACCACTACCTACGGTGTGGTCTCCTCGGAACGCCTCGCAGCCGCACGTGGTGACGCTGCGCGCACCATGCTCGCGATCGTGACCTGAGGAGCGTCACAGCTCGTTCGTGTCACTACTCTATGTGACCGACGTCTCGATGGCTCGCTGTCGGTGCTGGTGATCGGTGTAAGTTCGGGTTGGATGTCCGGATATTTCGGCGTCCGATATGGGGGAGTTCGCCCTCAGGGCTGAGATCGAACATCGCGCCCCCGCCTCTCGGATTGTCACTCTCCGTAGTAGAGCATCGGTCAACGGGGACCCTCTGTGACGGGCCCTAGTGACTGTGAGCTATGGTCTCATCGCTGGTTGTAGAAGATGTTGCGTCGGTGGGGTTGACGCGGCCAAGTCTGGCGCGTGTAATTACCGGCGTGTCATTCCCCCCGTCGGCGGGGCTCGTGAGGTAGAGCGAGGTCCAGTCGGTGTGGATCCAAGGCACCGCGCGCCGGCGTCCGGGGGGTGGCCGACCGCACCGCGACGGGTCTGGAGGAGTCCATATGGAGCACGCCGACGCGGGCGTCCACACCGTCCTGGCGGACGTCGAGCGTCCCGCTCAGTACCACCCCGGGCCGGGGGAGGAGGCCGCGCACGCGGCCGCGCCGCTGCCGGTCCCCGCGCCACCGCCTGTCCCCGTTGTTCCCGCGTCCGCCGCGTTGGTCGGCACCGGGCCGCACCCGATCCCGGTGACAGCGAACGCCACCGTCGTCGCGCCGCCGGCCATGCCCGGTCTCGGCCGGCAGGAGCTGGTCGGGTCCGGCCACGGCACCGATGTCGACGACCTCGACGACAGCGATCTGGACGAGGACGATGACGAGGAAGACGAGGAAGACGACGAGAGCGGCGTCCTCGTCAGCCCGGGTGACGTGCGCCTGACCCAGGTGGACGGGCCGTTGGCCGACTCCCTCGCCCAGGTCATCGACATCGGCTTCGGTGATCTGCTCGGCGAGGTGATGGAGTGGCAGGAGCGCGCGCTGTGCGCGCAGACCGATCCGGAGGCGTTCTTCCCTGAGAAGGGCGGTTCGACCCGGGAGGCGAAACGCATCTGCTCCGGCTGTGAGGTCCGCATCGAGTGCCTCGAGTACGCCCTGGAGAACGACGAGCGTTTCGGTATCTGGGGGGGCATGTCCGAACGGGAACGGCGCAAGCAGCGCCGGCGAGCCGTCTGACGGCGGATCACACCGACGGCGCCCGCGATGACTACACCAACGCGGGGCGCCGATCGGGATCCGTGGGCGGTTCGTCCGCGAGATGCGGTTCGTTCTGGCCAGCAGGTCATCGGGATCGTCGTCACGCGCCACGGCGATCCAGGCCATTCGTGCGCCCCGGCGGGTGACCCGGGTGATCCGGGCGGGGCGGTGGCAGCGCTTGCCACCGCGCTCCGTCCCCCGGAGCGGATCATCGTGGTGCGTCTCGGTGGCCTCGCCATCCCGTCGCAACGCACCGCACAGCCCGTCGGTGCCGAGCCGCGCCACGAGGTACTGAACCTTCCGAGCACAACGTCGTTCGGCGCCGCTGTCGCCGCCGCCGTCTCGCGGGTGGAGCGGGCGGGCGCCCCCGACGTCTTCTACTGGCTTCTCCACGACGGCGCCGTGCCTGCGCACGACGCACTGGACCGCCTGCTCACCTATGCCCGGGTCGACCGGAGCGCCGCGGTGCTGGGCCCCAGCCTGCACGCGGCCTCAGATAACGGCGCCGCACAGGAGGCGGGTCCCCAGCCGGCGGCCGGCTCCTCACCCGCTGTCGGCGTCCCACGGGTGGGCGGCGTCCCGCTCGAGGCCGGCGTGACCGTCGACCGGGCGGGGCGGCGCGTCACGCGAGGCGCGACCGGCCGGCACGACGCCGTGCGGGATGTGCTGGCGGTCTCCTGCACGGGAATGCTGATCCGGGCCGCGGCCTGGGAGCGGCTCGGTGGGCTCGCCGTCGATCTCACGGCAGGTCTCGACCTCGACCTGGGCGTGCGCGCGGCGAGGGCAGGCCTGCGGGTGGTGGCGGTCCCCCGGGCCGTGGTGGCGATCAGACCGACGACCCGGGTCGATATCCCGCTGCTTCCCCGGCTCGACGAGCGGTCCGGGCGGTCCGAGCGGGCCGGGCACGCCGGGAGCGTGTGGGCCGGCGGGGCGGCCAGATCCGACCAGGCGGCCCTCGACCGGGCCGCGAGAGCCGCCGGTATGCGGGTGCGGCTGGCGCTCACTGCCGCCCCGCTGCTGCCGTTCGCGTTGATCGCGCTGGGCGTCGCCGGGGCTGCCCGCGCCTGCGCGCGGCTGTCGCACCGGGGCGGCCGTTGGCACGCAGCGGTGGCCGAGGTGTGGGTGGTGAGCACTGTCCTAGCCCGGCCGTGGAGACTGGCACGGCTGCGGCGCCGGGCGGGCCGCCGCGCGGTGGTCCCGCGCCGGGTGGTGCGGGAGCTGCTCCCGCGCCGCCCCACAGGCACCGGCCTCGACCTCGATTCCGATTCCGATCCGGATGGCGGCCTGGCCGCCGGCGCCGGCGCCGGCGTTGACGTCGGCGGCCAGGCCGGCCTGGCCGTGCGGGGCCGGGTCGGCGCCCGGAACGCGGCCCCGCCCCGGGCCTTCGCGGCGCTGACGGCGGTGCTCCTGGCGGCCGGAGCAGCCGCGGTGCGTCGGCTGCCCGCGGACCTGGTCGGTGGCGGAGTGCCGATGCCCCGCACCGCGGGCGATTTGTGGTCCATCGTGTGGTCTGGTTGGCACGACGTGTCTGGCGGGGCACTCGGCTGGGCGGGTCCGGCTCCGCCCTGGACGCCCGGGCTCGCCCTGCTGGCCTCCATCGTGGCACCGGCCGGCCTGGACGTCCCCGCCCTCTGTTCGGTCCTGCTCGCGCTGGCCCCCGCGGTGGCCGCGTCGAGCACCTACCTCGCGTCGGCCCGCATCACCGGCTCGGCGCGGGTGCGCGTCGGCCTCGCGGCGTTGTACGCGGTCTCCCCGCCGATGGCGGAGTCGGTGGTGGCCGGTCGGCTCGAGACCGCCGTGGCGCTGGCCGTGCTCCCCACCGTGCTGGCGGCCGGCGACCAGGTGCTGCGCGGTCAGCACCGGCCGGTCTGGTTCGGCGACTGGCCGGCGTGGCGTCTCGCGGTGGGGCTCGCCGTTGTCGTGGCCTGTGCGCCGCTGCTGGCGATTATCGCGCTGGTGGGCCTTCCGGTGGCCTTCTGGGCGTCCCGCCGGGCCGGGCGCCGGGCGTCCCGAGGCGCGCGCAGCCCTGGTGCGGCCGGCTGCTCGACGGCCCCGCTCGGCGTGGGCCTGCTCAGCCTGCTCTGTGTGCTGTCTGTCGGCATGCTCCCCCTGGTGCCCGCCGCGGTCGCGGGTCGTCCCGGCCTGTGGGCGGCGGTGGGGCTCGCCCAGCTGTCCGGCTCCGAACGGACCGGCCTCATCGCCGGCGCACCCGGTGATGAGGCCCGCGCGACCGCCCTGTGGCTTTTTGTAGTCCTCTGCGTCCTGCTCATCGTGTTGTCGCGGCTGCGGGTCACCCGCCTCCGTACAGGCACGGGCACGGGCTCACACACGGGCACGAACCCGGAAGCGGGCACGAGCCCGCGCACGGCCCGGGGCGGCGGGAGAAACGGGGCGGTCGGCTGGGCGCTCGCCGGCGCCGGCCTGCTCGAGGTGGCCCTTGCCGTGCCCCTCGCTCACGCCTGGCCGGACGCGGCGTCCCCGCCCGTGGCCACGGCCGCGAGTGCGCTGGCCGGTGTCTGGGTGGGCCCGCAGTACGGTCTCGCCTGCGCCGGCCTGCTGATCGTCATCGGTGTGGCCCGGATGTCCGGGCCCACGGCCGGTCGTCCGGTGACCGGGGGCCGCGCCGAGGAGGCCGCCGGCCGGCCGGCGGCGGGCCGGCGTTCGTGGGGCGCGCGCGGTGCCTCGCTGGTGGCCGGTCTCCTCACCGCCGTCGCGGTGCCCGCGTTCGCCGTGGGCTTCCTCGTCGCGCCGGCGACGGAACGGCCGGACGACGCCCTGGTCCGCTCCATCGCCGGCCTGACCAGGACGGGCGGAACCGGTGCCCGGGTCCTGGTACTACGCGGCACACCCCCGGATCGGGCCAGCTACACGCTCGCGACGCAGGATGGCCCGGGCTTCCCGCAGGCCTCCCCCTACCGCCCTTCGAACGCCTCGGACGCGCTGGCCCGCCTCGTCGCGGATCTGTCAGCCGGCGTCCCGGATGCCGCTGAAGGTCTGGCTGCGTTCGGCGTCGGGGCGGTCGTCACCCCCGAGGAGGCAGACCCGTCGCTGCTCACGGCGCTGGACGCCGTGAGCGGCCTGTGGCGTGACCGGCTCGGTGCCGGCGTCCTGGTCTGGCGGCCAGTGGACCCCGCGACCGGTGAGAACCAGCCCGCCGCGCTCGTGCGGCTTGTCCGGGGCGGTGCCGGGACGTCCGCGGGGCACCCGGCGACCGAGCGGCGCGTGGGCACGGCCCTGGACGGATTCGGGCCGACCGCCGCCGGACTCGCCGGCACTGCGCGGCTCCCGGCCGGCACGGCGGGCCGCCGCGTGGTCCTCGCCGAGCCTGCCGACCCGGGATGGCGGGCGACCCTGGACGGTCGGCAGCTATCCGCGGCTGTGGCGTCGGGCTGGGCACAGGCCTTCGACCTCCCGGAAGGCGGCGGCCTGCTGCGAATCTCCTACGACCACGGGCGGCACCGGGACGCCGTGCTCGCCACCGCCGTGGCCGCGGGAACCGTGCTGACCGTGGGCGTCCTGGCCGCCCTCACGGGGCGTGTGCCGACCAGGCGGTTCCGGCGTCGGCCGCCAGCTCGACAGCAGCCTCCGGTGCGGTGGGGAGGGCCTCCTGATGCGGCCTGACAACGGTCGATCGAGACGGCGGGTTCCCCGCGTGCTCGCCCCGCTCGGTCTCGTCTGCCTGGCGGCGCTGGGCGCGTCCGCGTTGACGACGGCGGGCACCCGTCCGCCGTCGTCCCAGCCGAAGCCGGTCACCGCCGTCACGCTGYTGTGCCCTGACCTGGGCCTGGGCAACCGGGTCGCGCAGATTGTCGATCTGGTGCGCGGATCGGGGCCGGGTGGGTCGGTCCAGCCGTCCCGTGGCCAGGAGCTGCTCGGTGGCGATCGTCAGCATGACGAGCTGTTGTTCCTCCCACCCACCGACCCGTCCTTCGCCGGTGAGGGCGCTGACAGCGACGAGAGCGCTGACAGCGACGAGGCGACTGGCACCGGCGACGCGGCTGACATCGGCGAGGCGACTGGCACCGGCGAGGCGACCGCTGCCGGCCAGGCCGGCAGCCCGCTACGGCTCGTCGCGGCCGGCCCGGCAGCGGCCGGCCTCACCGCCACGGTGACGTCGCCCGGGGCGGGAGCGGGCCCGCTGCGGGCCCGCTGCGAGCAACCTCGCGCGCGGACCTGGTTCGCTGGCCCGTCCACCCTCGCGGGCCGCGACCCCGTCCTGTATCTGGCAAATCCCGGCCCACGACCCGCGCGGGTGGACGTGGGCGCGGTGTCGTCGAACGGCGCGGCGCCGCGGACGGAGATCACCATCCCGCCCGGCCGGACGGTCGGGCGGCGCCTCACGGAGTTCGCTCCCGAAGCCGAGACGACCGCCATCGACGTGCAGGCCCGCACGGGACGGGTACTGAGCTGGCTGGTCGACCGCGCCACCGGCAGCGGACCACAGCAGGCCACACCGGTCCCGCCGACTGCCGAACCGGCGGCCAGGGCGTTGGTGGGCGGTCTGCTCACCCCGGCGGCGACTGCCGGCGGCCCACGGCAGCCGCCCGCGGAGCTGGTGCTCTCGGCCCCGGGCGGGGCGGCGACGGTGCGCGTCACCGTGATCACGAGTGCCGGTGGCCATGTTCCCGTCGGCCTGGAAGCGGTGCGGATTCCGGCGTCGACGACGGTGCACCGGCCGGTGGCCCTGCCGTCGGCGACGCCGTCAGCCCTGCTCGTCGAGTCGGCGGACGGAACCGGGGTCGTCGCGGCGCTTGCGCTGCCCACCGGCACGTCGGTCGGGCCTGCCTGGGTCGCCGCGGCCGCGCCTGAGCGTCCTCGCTGGGACGGCCTGGTCGTCGGGGAGACGGGTGCCGCCGGGCCGACCCCGTCACGGCTCGTCGTCGCGGCGGCACCGGTGCCGAGATGGACCGCCGGCGCGCTCGTGCTGGTCGCGCCCGACCGGGACGCGACAGCCTGGGTGGACGGCAATCGGGTCGAGGTCGGGGCCGCCACGGCGGTCCTGGTGTCGCTGCCGGCGGACAGGGCCGGTGTCCGGGTGGTCGGCGTGGGCGGGACGCTCGTCGCGACCCAGGTGCTGGGCAACGGCCCGCCGCCCGTCAGTCCGCCACCCGATGGCCTGGCGCCAGACGGCCCGGCGACCAGCGGTGCGGCGACCAGCGGTGCGGCGGCCAGCGGTGCGGCGGCCAGCGGTGCGGTCCCGATAGCGGTGGGCCCGGCCGTTTCCGGCAAACTGCCCGCGCCTGTCCCGCAGACGATCTCCGCCGTCGTCCCGCTCGCCGGGGCGTGGCGGTTCCGCAGCGGGCCGGCACCGCTGGCCGATCCCGGGGTTCTCCACCAGCGGAACCTGTCCCGCTGATCCGTCCAGTTCGGTGCTTCCCGGTACTGCTTGGTGTTTCTCGGCCCGGTGCGCCCAGGACGCTTGTCGCAGGTCGCGTCCCGCGGCCGTTGCTACCGGACAAGAGCCGAGGATCTTGATCGCCGGGACAAACCAAAATCCCTCGACTCTCCGCGCCGCCGTTTCCCTGGCCTGGCCGGTCAGACGGGTGGGCCGGTCAGGCGGGCGGGCCGGTCAGGCGGGCGGGCCGGTCAGGCGGGCGGGCCGGTCAGGCGGGCGGGCCGGTCAGGCGGGCGGGGGTCAGACGGGCGGGCCGGCCGCGAAGACCCGCCCGGTACCGGTGAGCCTGAGGGTGGCCGAGCCGGTCACCAGCGCCGAGCATCCCCGGCTCAGTGTCATCGGCGCGAGCGCGGTGCCTGAACCGTCCGTTCCGGACACCTCGACCTCGCCCTCCACCGCCAGCAGGATGGACGGATTGGCGAGGCTGACCGGCCCGCCGGTGCAGACGGCCTCCCGCAGCGAGAAGTCATCCACCGGCACCACCCAGGTCCGCAGCAGGCCGCCGGGGCCGGTCGTCAGGGTTCGGGGACGCAGCACCGGCGCACCGGTCGGCCGCGGGTCGAGGATGCGCAGCAGCTCGTTGACGTCGATGTGCTTGGGCGTGAGACCACCGCGCAGCACATTGTCCGACGTGGCCATGATCTCGATGCCGACGCCCTGGATGTAGGCGTGCAGCAGCCGCGCGGGCTGGAACAGCCCCTCGCCGGGCTGAAGCGTGACGTCGTTGAGGAGCAGCGCCGCCGCGATGCCGACATCGCCGGGATGGGTCGCGGCGAGCAGCCGCACCAGATCAGCCGCGCGGCGTAGCTCGGCGTCGGCGTCGGCGGGCACCCGCTCGGCGGCGCTCACCACACCGGCCGCGAGGTCGACACCGGCCTGCGCCGGCAGGGTGAGCAGGCTACGCAGCACCTGGGTCGCGCCGCCGGTCGGGTCGGTCGCCAGTGGCGCGAACGCCGCGATCAGACCGGGGTGACCCAGCCCGCGCGCGATCGCCAGCGTGGTGGCCGGAGCGCGGATGCCGGCCAGCGCCCGGAACGGCGTGAGCGCGACGATCAGCTCGGGCTTGTGGTTGCGGTCGCGGTAGCGCCGGCGCGGATCGCCCAGCGCGATGCCGGCGGCCTGGTCCGCGTCGAAGCCGGCGCGGGCCTGGTCGAGGTCGGGATGGACCTGAAGCGACAAGGCCTTGTCGGCCGCGAGCACCTTCAGCAGGAAGGGAAGCTCGCCGACCAGGTCCGCCGCGGCACGGCGGGCGCCCAGATCGGCCGCACGCGGCCGCGGGGCGGGCTCCACCACCTCGGCCGGGGCCTGCGGATGAGTACCCAGCCACAGTTCGGCGACGGGCTCCCCGTCGGCCGGAACACCGAGCAGCTCGGGGATGGCGGTGGTGGAGCCCCAGGCATACCGCTGGGACTGACCGAAAAGCTCAAGGACGCGAACCGGGCTGCGGCCTGGTGGCGTACGTACTGTCGGCACCGGCGACGTGCCGGTCGCCGTGCCCGTGCCCGTACTTGTGGTGGCGGTGGACATTTCGCCGGTGCCCGCGCTGGCGGTGCTCGTGCTGCCGCTGTCGGTGCCTGCGGCGCTGGTCGGCGCGGTCTCCCCGATGGTCACACGTATCTCCGTCCCCGCCTCGGCGGTCGTGACTCGGTTCTGGCCTGGAGTCGGGCGAATGTCGCGACAGGCCTATTCCTCGTCGCCCCAGCCATGACCTTCGGGGTCGATCACTGCTGGGTCGACGTCCATCATCTCAGCCACCTGATGGATGATCGCGTCGAGGACGAGCTCCGCGAGATCCTCGGTGATGAGGGCACGCGCCTCCAGCGGACGCCGGTAGACGACGATCCGCCGGGGTGTGGCGGAACGGCCCTTGCCGCTCGCCGGCTGGTAGGCCGCGAGCGGAACGTTGTCGTCGGTGGCCGGGTCGACGGGGGGCACGTCCTCGACCGCGAACTCGACGTCGGCCAGCTCGGCGGACCATCTGTGGTCCAGGTGTTCGACCGCGTCCAGGACGAGGTCGTCGAAGCGCTCACCGCGGGTCGCGTAGGCGGGCACATCGGGCGGGAGCAGCGTGCCACGCATGCCACGGCCGCGGCGGTCACGCCGGCGGCGCGGCGGGACCGGACGCGTGGCCGTGGGAAAGAGCGCCCTGGGCGTGCCGGCGGGTTCGGCCATCGTGACAGAGTAACGCCATTTCTTCCGGACGATCACAGCGACGGTGTGGCCGGGAGGCCGGCGGAGGCCCGCAACCCCCACGTAGGGGTACCCGACCAGGAGCGACACGACGTCAGAAGCCGGTTTTGGTCGAAGTGCGCCCGTAGTTCTGGTGTAATTGTATGCGTGGAGCAACCGAGTGATAAGCGCTGCGTCACAGTGACCTCTGTCGGTGCGCGACACGACGGGCGGTGGTGGCCGTCGTCCGTTCCGGGGTCTACCGTCCGGAACGTGAAGCCTCGGCGCTGCTCCCGCTCGGCCTGTTCCGCGGCCGCGATCGCCACGCTCACCTACGCCTACGCGGAGTCCACCGCCGTACTCGGTCCGCTGTCGCCGTTCGTCGAGCCGCACTCCTACGACCTGTGTGGGGTCCACGCTGATCGGCTGACGGTGCCGCTCGGCTGGGCGGTGGTCCGCCTGGAGGCCGAGCAACAGTCCGGGCCGGAGCGGGCAGCCGACGACATCGAGGCGCTTGCGGACGCCGTACGTGACACCACGCCGCGTCGTGGCCCGGAACCGCCCGGCGGCTCTGGGCCCGTGCCGCCTGGCCCGCCCGGTCCGGCCGGTCCGTCGGGTCCGCCCGGGGGGCGTCGCGGTCATCTGCGCGCCGTGCCGAGCCCGTCCTAGGGCCCGGCGGTAGTGCCACAGCGGTAGTGCCACAGCGGTAGGGCCGCAGCGGCCCACTTGTCCAAACGCCGTCGGCGCATGATCCTGACCATGCGCGATGCGGTGTCGCCGCGAGCCCGCCACGCCGGGCAAGGCGCTGGAGTTGTTGTCGGCGGGTGCGGATAGGGTCAACCCGGTCGATCGACGCCTGTCAGGAAAGGGTGGTTGCGGGGTGCACGACCTCTCACGAATCTTCAAGGCGTACGACGTGCGAGGCGTGGTGCCATCCGAGTTCGACGAGGAGGTGGCCCGGGCCACCGGCGCCGCGTTCGTGCGGCTGCTCGGCGCGGATCGGATCGTCACCGCCCACGACATGCGCGAAAGCTCGGTCCCACTCGCCGCGGCCTTCGCGGACGGCGCCACCAGCCAGGGTGCGGACGTCATCGCCGCCGGCCTCGGGTCGACGGACCTGCTCTACTTCGCCGCCGGCTCGCTCGGCCTGCCCGGCGCGATGTTCACGGCCTCGCACAATCCGGCGAAGTACAACGGCATGAAGCTGTGCCGGGCCGGTGCCGCTCCGATCGGGCAGGAGACGGGCCTGGCGGACATCAGGGCGCTGATCGAGGCGGGCATCCCGGAGCACACCGGCCCGCGCGGCACCGTCACCACCCGGGACCTGCGCGACGACTACGCGCGCCACCTGCGCTCCCTCGTCGACCTGACCGGCATCCGGCCGCTGACGGTGGCCGTGGACGCCGGCAACGGCATGGCCGGGCTGACCGTCCCGTGCGTGCTCGGCGAGCTCGGCCTGACGATCATCCCGATGTACTTCGAGCTCGACGGGAGCTTCCCCAACCACGAGGCGAACCCGATCGAGCCGGAGAACCTGCGTGACCTGCAGGCCAGGGTGCGTGCGACGGGGGCGGACATCGGCCTCGCCTTCGACGGTGACGCCGACCGGTGCTTCGTCGTCGATGAGCGGGGTGAGATCGTCTCCCCGTCGGTCATCACCGCGCTGGTCGCCGAGCGTGAGCTTCGCCGGGAGCCGGGCGCCACCATCATTCACAACGTGATCGTCAGCAGGGCCGTCCCGGAGCTGGTGGCGCAGCGTGGTGGTGTGCCCGTGCGCACCCGGGTGGGTCACTCGTTCATCAAGGCGGAGATGGCCCGAACGGGTGCCGTCTTCGGCGGTGAGCACTCGGGCCACTTCTACTTCCGCGACTTCTGGCGTGCCGACTCCGGCATGCTGGCGGCCCTGCACGTCCTGGCGGCGCTCGGCGAACAGAGCGGCCCGCTGTCCGACCTGCTGGGTGGTTACGCGCGGTATGTCACCTCCGGTGAGATCAACTCCGAGGTGGCCGACGCCGAGCTGGCGATGAGCCAGGTGGCGAAGGCCTACGCGGACCGGGCGATCGATGTCGATCACCTGGACGGGCTCACGGTCTCGCTGGCGGACGGGTCCTGGTTCAACCTGCGGCCGTCGAACACCGAGCCACTTCTGCGCCTGAACGTCGAGGCGCGCGATGATGCGTCCATGTGCCGGCTGCGTGACGACGTTCTCGTCAGCATCCGCGGTGGAAGGGAGAACTCTGCATGAGCCTCGATCCCCTGTTGTTGGAGATCCTCGCCTGCCCGTGCCCCGAGCACGCCGCGCTGCGGGAGGAGACGCTGGACGGTGCTCCGGTGCTCGTCTGCGCGTCCTGCGGGCTGGCTTTCCCGGTTCGGGACGACATTCCGGTCATGCTCCTCGACGAGGCGAAGCCCTTCCCGGCCGCGGCCGGATCCTCGTCCTGATCGGCGTCGTGCGGCCCGGGTGAACCTTGACGAGTCCCTTCTGGACGACGCGGGCCGTCTCGAGGCCGCTGATGCGCTGAGCCTGCTTCCGCACACCGCCTCGGCCGCGCGGCAGGTCCGCGAAAGCTGGCGGTTGGCGCAGGAGGCAGGCGTGGCCGCGCTCAGCGCGGACGGCCGGCCACGCGCGATCGTGGTGACCGGGGTCGGTGCCTCCGGTCTGGCTGCCGATGTGCTGGACGCGGTCGTGGGCACGGCCGCCCCGGTGCCGGTGATCACCCATCGCAGGCATGGGCTCCCGGGCTGGGTCGGCGTCGCCGATGTGGTCCTTGGTGTCTCCGCGTCGGGCACCTCGGCGGAGACCTGCTCGGCCGTCGAGGAGGCGCTGCGGCGTGGCTGCCGGCTGGCCGTGGTCAGCCCGCCGGACACCCCGCTGGCTCATCTCGCGGGCCTCGCCCGCGCGCCGTTCGTGGCGCTGCCGACGGCCCGGCCCGCCCAGGCGGATCTGTGGTCGCTGGCCGTTCCGCTGCTCGCCGTCGCCGCGTCGCTCGGCCTCCTGCGCGACGGCGGCGCCTCGGTCGAGGCCGCCGCGGTGCGTCTGGAGGAGACGGCGATCCGGTGCCGTCCGGCCAGCGAGTCGTTCGTCAATCCGGCGAAGACGCTGGCGCTGGAGCTGGCCGGGTCGCTGCCGCTGTGGTGGGGGACCACCCGGCTCGCCGAGGTCGCGGCACTGCGGGCGGCGGCGATGCTCGCCGTGAACGCCTGGTACCCGGCGCTGGTCGGTGCCCTGCCGCATCCGGCCTACGAGCAGGCGGCCCTGCTGGGTGGGGCGTTCGGCGCGGGCGCGGGCGGTGGCGCCGACGACGACCTGGATGACTTCTTCCGTGACCGCGTCGACGACGAGGCCCGTACCCGCCTGCGCCTGCTCGTCCTACGGGACGGCGCGGGCGAGCATCCCGACGTCGGCCAGGCTGCCGAGCGTGCCGCGGCACTGGCGCAGCAGCGCGGCATCGGGGTGACCGAGTTCCGGCTGGACGGTGCGACGCCGCTGGAGCGGCTAGCGTCGATCGTAGGGCTGATCGACTTCGCCGCCGTCTATCTCGGGCTCGGGCTCGGGGTGGACCCGGCGGCCGCTCCGCGCCTGCGACGGTTGGACAGCACGACTCGCTGACCGCTGCGGCGTCGCCGGGCTGTGGCCCCGCCGTTCATGGCACATGCCGAACCGGGTCGTCCGACCCCGAGGTTCTTCGTGAGTTCGTGAGGCGGATCTCCTGCGCGACCGGGGGGATCCGGGCCGAAATCCACGCGGTGCGGACGCCCGATCTCCACGGCCGACTGGCCGGCTGGCCGAGGGCTCGGTTACTACCAGGCCCTCGGCCAGCTACGGGAATGCCTCTCCCGGGAGCGGTGCCGGCTATCGGCGCGGTCCGGTGCCACCACCGGCACCGGACTGCTGGCCGCCGCCGTTCTGTTGGCTGCCGCTCCCCGAGCTCTGCTGGCCGGTCTGGCCGGAGGTGGCCGCTCTCGGGGTCTGGGTGCTGGTCAGGCCGGGAATCTGGATGCCCTGCAGCAGGTCCTCCGCGCTCGGCAGGGTGGGGGTCGCCGGGGCCGGCACTGTGTTCATCAGACGGCCGCCCTTCGTGCCCCTGGCGGTTTTCGGGTCCGCCGCCGGCAGTGCCACGACGGGCTGGTCCTTCAACGCCGCCTTCATCGTGCGACCCCAGATGAGTGCCGGCAGGTCACCGCCGTACACGTGGCCCCAGTTTCGCCCGTCGGCGAAGACGTTGGTCAAGGGGTTGCCGACCGCCCCGTTGGGGTCACCGACCGCCACCGCCGCCGCGATCTGCGGGGTGTAGCCGACGAACCAGGCGCTGGAGAAGCCGTCGTTGGTTCCCGTCTTGCCGGCCGCGGGGTGGTCGAAGCGAGCCTTGGTGCCGGTGCCCTGGGTGAGGACACCCGCCAGGATGCTGGTCACCGTGTCGGCCACGCCCTCGTCGAGGACACGCTCGCACTTCGGGCTGTTGCCGACGTCGATCTGCTGGCCGGCGGAGTCGACCACCGAGCTGGCGAACCGGGGCTCACACCGGACGCCGCCGGCGGCGAGCGTGGAGTAGGCGACGGCCATGTCCAACGGGGTCACGTACTCGCCACCGATGGTCACATCCCCCTTGGTGGCGGGGATGTCGGCGAGGTGGGCGGGGTCGACGCCGAGCCGGGTGGCCATCTCGACCACCGCCGGCACCCCGATCTCCTCTTCGAGCTGGATGAAGTAGGTGTTGACCGAGTCCCAGGTCGCGTCGTCCATGCGGTAGACACCGGCCTCGGCGGGGTCGGCGTTCTGGAAGCCCTTGGCGCAGTCGCCCTTGCCGCGGTCGAGGGGGAAGGCGTCGGTCTCGTAACAGGCCGGTGAGTAGTAGGCCGTGTTCACCCCGTACCCCTGCTCCAGGGCCGCCGCGAGGGTGAACGTCTTGAAGGTCGAGCCGGGCTGGAAGGCGGGCTTGACCTTCGCTGAGGAGGCCGGCAGCGGAATCACCGTCTGGTTGGCGGCCACATCGTGACCGTAGGTGCGGTTGACCGCCATGGCGAGGATCGCCCCGGTCCCGGGCTGGATGACCACCTCGGTGGCGGATACCCGGTTGTCCCGGGGAATGGTCGCGTCGACCACGGTCTGGGCCGCCTGCTGCACCTGCGTGTTGAGGGTGGTCTGGATGGTCAGGCCACCCTCGTAGATGCGGCGGTTCCGTTCTTCCAGGGTGTCACCCAATGCCTTGTTGTTCTGCAGCTGGGTACGGATGTAGTCGCAGAAGAACGGCGCGCTGGACGTCTCACAGGAGTCCTGCGTGGTGGGCCGTTCCTTGATGACGTCGATCGGCATCTGCTTCGCCGCGTCGGCCTGCGTCTGGCTGACGTAGTGCTCGTCCGCCATCCGGGTCAGCACGGTGTTGCGCCGTTCGAGGGCCGCCTCCGGGTGGTTCACCGGGTCGTAGCTGGAGGGGCTCTGCACCAGGCCGGCGAGCAGAGCCGCCTGGTCCAGGGTGACATCCTTGATCGAGACGCCGAAATAGTGCTCGGCGGCGGTGCCCACTCCGTACGCGCCGTCACCGAAGTAGGCGATGTTCAGGTACCGCTCGAGGATCTCGTCCTTGGAGAACCGCTTCTCGATCTCGACGGCGTAACGCAGCTCGCGCAGTTTGCGGTCCAGCGAGTCACCGGCGACGGCCTCCCGCTCCTCGTCGGTCGTCGCGTCCTGGAGCAGGACGTTCTTCACGTACTGCTGGGTCAGGGTCGAGCCGCCCTGGGTGGTGGTGCCGGCCTCGCTGTTGCGCGCGGCGGCCCGCAGGACGCCCTGCGGGTCCACCCCGTGGTGCTGGTAGAAGCGGGCGTCCTCGATCGAGACGATCGCCTCACGCATGATCTTCGGGATGTCGGCGCCGTCCACGACCTCGCGGTCCTCGGCGCCCCTGAGGGTCGCGATGAGGCTTCCGTCCGAGGCCAGGATCTTGGAGCTCTGTGGGAGTGGGGGAGTCACGAGGTCGGACGGCAGCGCCAGGAAGTGGTCGGCCGAGGCCTTCGCGAACAGCCCGACCGCGCTCAGGAGGGGCAGCACGAGCAGACTGACGGTGACGCCCATCGCGGCCACGACGAGGCCGATGCGGGTGAGCTGGCGGCGCTGGTTGACGGGACGGACCAGGCCGACGGTCGGTGGGCCGAACGGAAGATCGTCGGGGGCGCGACYGATCTCGTCGGGGGCCCCGCCGTCGCCCGCGCCGCCGCGACCGAAGCCGCCGCGACCGAAGCCACCGCCACCGGAGCCCTTGCCACCCGAGCCGTTGAGACCGGAGCCGTTGGCGCCGCGCGCCGAACCGGACGAAACCCGGCGGCGGGCGGGAAGCGTCGCCAACCGGCCGGCCTGACCCCGCAACCGCCCGGCGGGTGTGCCGCCGTGCCCTCTCGAGTCGCCCTCGGACGCGGCGTCACCGCGAACCGGGGATGCCGACTCCCGTCCCTGCGCCGTCGTTGTCACCCCCAACGTCCGGTCCGGCCAGGTGGGCCGGAACTCGTTCTGGCGGACCCGCCAAGCATGCTTGACACCGCGCCGCTCCGCTCACCCGGGCCCTGGGAAGGTCATCAGGTGCGGGCTCCGACGCGTGGCCCGGGGGCGCAAGATCCGAATTGTCGCGATCACCCCGGAGGATCCCATCGGGTCAGACGCTAGACGACGCCCGTCAGTTCCGGCCAGCCGGCCCGGTCACATATCACCCGCTGCCGGGACTACCCGGGGTACCGTGGCGGGCGCGTCGCGGTTGTGGTGATCATGCGTTGGTAGGCGCGGCGGGTGCGCTCGGCGAGCACGGTGGACAGCACGGCCCATTCCGGCGTTCCCGGGGGTGGCGGTGGGGTGACAGCCGCGAGGACCTCGGTCAGCAGGTCGCCGCCCATGCGTGTCCGGGCGTCATCCGAGAGCTGGTTGGCGCGGTCCAGGAACCTCCGGGTCCGCGTGGCCAGGTGGTCGTTGACACCAGTCAGGTCCAGCAGGGCCGCCCAGCCGGCCAGCTGCGGGGGAACCACGGGCGCCACCCCGACCGTGCGCGGCACCCGCATCTGCAGAACGATGGTGCCGGCGAGGAGGTCGCCCAGCCGCTTGGACCGGCGTGAGACCGTCATGCTGATGATCGCGGGCACGGCGGCCAGCACTCCGGGGCGTTCCGCGACGACTCCGACCAGCCCCCTGACCAGCGCGTGGCGGAAGCGGATCGGCCCACCGTCGTCGCGGACGACCCGCAGGCCCAGCGCCATCTTGCCGAAGGTGCGTCCGCGCAGGAGCGTCTCGCAGGCCACCGGGTAGCCGAGCATCGTGACCACGTAGACGGCCAGGACCAGGGCCGTCAGCATGGCCTCGTCGTCCGGCCCCACGATCTCGAGCGTTGCGATGACGATGGCGATCTGGGCGACGGTCTGGATGACCAGATCGATGATTCCGGCGATCATGCGGGAGCCGAGCCGTGCCACGCGCAGGTCGATGGGTACGGCCTCGCCCGTGACCAGTTGGTTCGTCTCCAGGCCGAACCCGCTCACCGGCGGCTTCCGGGGTCCGCGGGCCGTTGATCGGTCATCTGTACCCCGCTCGTGTTTCGTGCCCGGCACGCAGTGCCATAGGCCGGTCTGGAAGAGTAAGAGTAGCCATGGACCTCGATGCGTATGTCGCCGTCCACCGTCCCGAGTGGGTCCGGTTGGGCCAGCTTGTCGACCGTGCCGCGCGCCCCCGGCGGATGCCGATCGGCGAGCTGGACGAGCTGGTCGATCTGTACCAGCGCGCGGCCACCCACCTGTCGGTGATCCGTGATCGTTCCCATGACCCGCGCCTCGTCGAGGATCTGGCGAGCCTGGTCATCCGGGCGCGGGCCGCGGTGGTCGGCGCCCCGGATGTCGGCTGGCACGTCCCCGCCAGGTACTTCGCGGTGACCTTCCCGGCGGCGGTCTACGCGCGCTGGCGCTGGGTGGTCGGGGTGACGCTGGGCTCGCTGCTGCTCGCGCTGGCCAGCGCGCTGTGGATTCTGAACGACGCGCAGGCCCGCGCCAGGGTCATCCCGCCCGACGAGGTGACGGCCCTGTGCCAGCACGACTTCGCCTCGTACTACTCGGAGCACCCGGCGTCGTCCTTCGCCAGCCTCGTCTGGACCAACAACGCCTGGGTGTCCGCGCAGGCGGTGGCACTCGGAGTGCTGCTCGCCGTGCCCACGCTGCTGGTCCTGGGGCTGAACGCGCTGAACCTCGGCATCATGGGCGGCTACATGGGCAGCTGCGGCGAGGGCGGCCAGTTCTTCTCGCTGATCCTGCCGCACGGCCTGCTGGAACTCACCGTGGTCTTCGTCGCCGGCGCGGTCGGCCTGCGGCTGGGCTGGGCGATCATCGCCCCGGGAGCCCGCCGCCGCTCCGAGGCACTGGCCGCCGAGGGGCGCGCCGCCGTCGGGATCGTGCTCGGGATGGCGGTCGTGCTCGCGGTGTCCGGGGTGATCGAGGCGTTTGTGACCCCGTCCTCGCTGCCGACCTTTGTCCGCATCGGTATCGGCGTCGTGGCCTGGGCCGGGTTCGTCGCCTACGTGTGGATCTACGGCAGCCGGGCCACCGCCGTCGGCGAGAGCGGCGATCTGGACGCGGCCCTCGCGCAGGACCTCGCGCCAGTCGAAGCCTGACCGCGACGATGCCCGGTGTTCGGAGCCGGCGTCGTGCGGGTGCGGAGCCGGCGTCGTGCGGGGCCGGAGCCGGCGTCGTGCGGGTGTGGACCCGGCGTCGTGCGGGGCCGGAGCCGGCGTCGTGTGGGTGCGGAGCCGGCGTCGTGCGGGGCCGGAGCCGGCGTCGTGTGGGTGCGGAGCCGGCGTCGTGTGGGGCCGGCGTTCAGAGCCGGCCGTGGGCCTTCAGCGCGAGGTAGGTGTCGGTGACCGCCGTCGCGTACTGGGCGGGCGCGACGTCGACGACCTCGACCCCGCGCTGGCGCAGCACGGCTGTCAGCTCACGCCGGCGCAGCAGGGCCTGTTCCGCGGCCGCGGCCGCGTAGACCTGCGCGACGTCGCCATGCCCGGCGGCGAGTTCGTCCAGCCGGGGGTCGCGCAGGGCGGCCACCAGCACGGTGTGCCGGGAGATGAGCGTGGGCAGCGCCGGCAGCAGGCTCTCCTCGATCACCGCCGGCACCAGGTCCGTGAAGATCACAACAAGGGCCCGCCGGGACGCCGCCCGCAGCACCGTGGTGGCCATCACCTCGTGGTCGGCTTCGACCAGCGCCGGCTCGAGGGTCGCCATCGCCTCGCTCATCCGGGCCAGCAGGCCCTGGTCACGTGCGTGCGCGACGGTCAGCCGCGCGGCGCTGTCGTACGCGGTCAGGCCCACCCGGTCACCGGCCCGCAGCGCAACCGCCGTGAGCAGCAGCGCGGCGTCCATCGCGTGGTCGAGGCGGGGGACGTCGCCGACCCGACCGGCCGAGGTCCGGCCCGAGTCCAGCACGCAGATGACGCGGCGGTCCCGCTCCGGGCGGTAGGTACGGACGACCACCGAGCCGTGGTGGCGGGCGGTGGCGCGCCAGTCGATCGTCCGCACGTCGTCGCCGACGACGTACTCACGCAGGCTGTCGAACTCCGAGCCGGCGCCGCCGCCGCGCAGCGCGACCTCGCCCTCCACCTCGCGCAGCCGCGCCAGCGCGGCCGGCAGGTGCCGGCGGGAGAGGAACGGCGGCAGCACCCGCAGCCGCCAGGGCGCGAGGTGGCGGCCCTGCCGGCCGGCCAGCCCCATCGGGCCGAGGGAGCGCACCGTGATCCGGACGGGCTCCCGGTCTCCGCGCCGGGTCGGGCGCAACGTCGTCTCCAGGAAACGCCGCTCACCCGCGGGCACCGTGACGGTGTGCACGCGGGGCTGGGCACCGGCCGACGGCACCCACGAATCCCTGACCCGCGCCCGCAGCGTCCGACGTCCACCGTTGGCGACGGTCAGCGTGAGGGTCACCGGCTGCCCGAGCCGGGCCGACGTCGGGCCCGACCGGCTGAACGCACAGAGGCGCACCCGGGCCGCCAGCCCCAGGTCGACGGCGACCAGCAGGAGGATCAGAAGGTTCACGAGCACGAAGGCCAGGCCGGGGTCGGGGGAGAGGCCCACCACGAGGATGCCCAGCGCGACCAGCGCGACGGTACGGCCGGTGACAGCCACGGTCGGCCGCTACCGGGGAACGGGCACGACGGCGAGCACCTGGTCGAGCACGATGTCGGCGGTCACACCATCCTGCTCGGCCTCCGGGCGGAGGCTGATGCGATGGCGCAGGGTGGATCGGGCCAGCGCCTTGACATCATCCGGCGTCGCGTAGCCGCGCCCGGACAGCCAGGCCCAGGCGCGGGTGGTGCCCAGCAACGCCGTCGCGCCACGCGGGGAGACCCCGAGCTGGACGGCCGGCGCCGACCGGGTGGCCCGCGCGATGTCCACGATGTAGCCGAGCACCTCGCGCTGGACCTGCACCCGGGCCGCCGCGGCCTGCGCCGCCGCCAGATCGGCCGGGCCCGCCACCGGCCGGACCCCGGCCGCCGCCAGGTTCCCCGGGTCGAAGCCCGCCGCGTGGTGAGCCAGGATGCGCACCTCGTCCTCGCGTGGCGGGAGCGGCAGCGTGACCTTCACCAGGAAACGGTCGAGCTGCGCCTCCGGCAGCGGGTAGGTGCCTTCGTGCTCGATCGGGTTCTGGGTGGCGAGGACGGCGAACGGCGACGGCAGCCGGCGCGCCTGCCCGTCCACGGTGACCTGGCGTTCCTCCATGACCTCGAGCAGCGCGGCCTGCGTCTTCGGTGGAGTCCGGTTGATCTCGTCGGCGAGCAGCAGGTTCGTGAAGACCGGGCCCTGGCGGAAGGTGAACTCGCTGGTCCGGTTGTCGTACACCAGCGAGCCGGTGACGTCGCCGGGCATGAGGTCCGGCGTGAACTGCAGGCGCTTGGTATCGAGCGACAGCGCCGCCGCCAGCGTCCGGACGAGCAGGGTCTTCGCCACGCCCGGCACACCCTCGAGCAGGACGTGGCCGCGGCACAGCAGCGCGACCACCAGCCCGCTGACCGCGGCCTCCTGGCCCACGACCGCCTTCGCGACCTCGTTGCGCAGCGCCATCAGCGACTGCCGGGCGGTCTCGGCGTCGGGCTGAGGAGGCGTCCGGGGCGTCGGCGACGGTGAGCGCAGCGTCTCCGACCCCATGGACTGCGGCCCGGAGGCTACTGGCACTGCCGTCTGCGGGGACGACTCGGTCGGAGCCGCACCGGAGTTCGGGGACGTCACCTTCTGCCCACCTGTCGATCGAGTTCGTGTAGTTCGCCGGCCAGCCGGACGAGCGTGATGTCGCTGTCGGTCGCGGGTGCGGCCTCCGCACTGGTTGCCGCACCGGCCACCGTGCCCGTGGGCCCGGTGTGCTGGCCAGTGCCGGGTGGAGGTGGTGCGGCCCCTCCACCGGGGGTGTGCTGGTGGCCCCCAGGGGCCCCGGACGGATGGCCCGTGGGTGCTATGTCCGAACCGTACAGGAGTGATCGGATCTCTACGGGTGACCGACCGGTCTGCTCCGCGACCGCGGCCACCAGCACGGTCGGCTCCGGTTCGTGCGGGGGCCGCGCGGGGCCGGCGGGGGCGCCGTGCTGGACGCCCAGCCGGTCCGCGAGCCGGACCCGCAGGCCCGCCCGCAGCGCCGCGGCGGCCCCTTCGCGGGCACGCGCGGCGGCGTAGAGGCGGCCGCGGCCCTCGACGGTTTCCGCGGAACGCACCACCACCGGCAGCGGCTCGGTGACGGGCGGCCCCAGGCGCCGCCCTCGCCACAGGGCGAAGACGACCAGCGCGACGAGGGCCTGCAGGAAGCCGACCCAGAACCCGTCCGGCAGCAGGTCGGCCAGGCTCTGCCCGCCGACCGCGCCCTCGCTCGCGACGGCCGGTGTCACCCAGTCCAGCTGGGTGTGCCGGGCCAGCAGCCCGAGGGCCAGCGCGGCGTTCCCGGACTCGTCCAGCGCGCCGTTGGTGACGAAGTCGCCGCTGCCCAGGAGAACCAGCCGACCGCTGGTCTGTTCGGTGAGCCCTGGCCCGGTCGGGGTGAGGACGGCAAGGCGGGCGGCGTCGGGGAAGCCGTAGCAGAGCTCCAGCTCGATGCCGTTGCCAGACCAGCCCTCATGACCCGATCGGAGGATGTCGTCCGCCCGGGCGAACCGGACGTCGGCCCCGATCGTCGTCGTGCCGGCCACCGTCGCCTCCGGCAGCCCGCACCGCGGCTGGACCTGTCCGTCGGCGAACGCCTCCGCCGGGACAGCCATGACCGGCATCTCCAGCGCCGCCACGGCGGCCTCCGATGGCGCGACTAGCACGACGTCCGAGCCGGTGTCGGCCAGGCTGACGAGAGCCTGGAGATCGGCCGGGGACAGCAGGTCCGGGTCGGTCACGACGACCGTGCGCGACCCGTCGGAGCCCGCGGAGCGCCGCCCCCCGGCAGCTGGGCCGGTATCCGTCAGATCCGCGGGGACCGACTGCCGTGCCGAGACGGTGACGCCCCGCTCACGCAGGATCTCCGCGACGGCCAGAGTTCCGTGCGGGCCCGGGGAGCCGATGTCGAGGTACCGGTCACCGCTGGGCCGGCTCGCCACGGCCGCGAGCACCGCGTACACGGTCACCACCACGGCCAGGACCGCCGCCAGCCGTAAGGCGGCACGCACCGTCGTGGCCCCCGGGCCGCTGCGGACATGGGTCGGCGAGCCCACCCCCCGCCGCCGGCCGGTCGGGGCCGTCGGTCGAGCCGGGGCCGGTGCCGGGGGCCGCGGCGGGCTGGCCGGTGGCGCGGTCATGCCCGGACCGGCGGGGCGTCGTCGGGGGCACGGTCCCGGCCGATGGATCCGCGGATGCGCCCGAGGTTCTCGTCCGCGCGCACGACCACCTCGTAGGCCTCCAGGTTCGCCGGCCTGCCGCCGTACCAGATCTCGCTGAACACCTCGACCGCGACAGCCAGTGTCGCGATCGGGTCGGACGGCCCCCCGCCCGTGGTCTCGCCGGCCAGCGGCCGGACTGCGGACGGGCCTGCCACCGCTCGCAGATCGCTGATCAGCTCGTTCGCGGTGCGCCCGGGCCGCGGATCGAGAACGCCGCGTTCCTCCAGCATCCGGGCGATGGCGCGCAGCCGGGACCGAACAGCCTCCGCGTGGTCCCCCTGCTCGGCCTGGGTGCGTGACAGCGCCCGCAGCTGCGCCGCCGTGAGCGGACCGGGCGACGTGGCCTCGTCGAGCTGGAGCCGGGCGGAGCGCCGGACCGGGCCCAGCCACACACGGAGCACCACAACGAGCGCGACCAGGGCGATGACCAGCGCGAGGACGCCGAGGCCCTGAAAACCGCCGAGGCCGGAGTCCGGATCCGGGGTGAGCCAGTGCCACAGGTCGGCCAGCCGGTCGTTGATCCAGTCGATCGTTCGGCTGAACCAGCCGCGCTCGTCATCCCGGTAGATGCTCCTGGACAGCTCCCGGTGGGCCTCCTCGCGGGCGCCGTCCCTGGTGACCGGCCCACCCGGAAGGCCGCCGGACGACGCGGCCGCGGTCGTCAGGTGGACGCCCGGGCGGGCAATGGTCATGATCCGGTGCTGCGTTGCCGAGCCGCCTCGGCGAGCGTCACGTCCAGCCCCTCCTTGCGGATGCGCTGATCTATGTAGAGCAGGACGGCGGTGCCGGAGAAGATCGGGGTGGCGATGGTCGTTCCGATCAGTGTTCCGATCGCGTTGACGATGTGGCCGGCGACGGTCAGGTCGGTCAGCGTCGAGTCGGCGAGGGAGTCGGACGAATCCAGGATGACGGTGGTGATGACACTGACGATCATCATCAGGATGCCGCCGACGAGGCCGGCGAGCAGCCCGATGCCGAACACCCGCCACCAGGCCCCGCGGACGAGGTCGCGCGAGCGGCGCAGCGCCCCTCGCACGGTCTGCCCTTCCAGGACGTAGGCCGGGGAGGCGAGGCTCAGAAAGACGGCGACCACGATCGCGCCGACGACAAGCGCAATGAGCCCCAGGACGGACAGCAGCATCACGGCGATGCTCAACACGACCAGGCCGCCCAGGCGCGGTGCGGCCTGCCTGATCGCCGCGCCGGCCGAGATCCGTGAACCGAGCGCCGCCTCGCTCACCACCACGGCGAGCACGCCGGAGAGGAAGATCCCCAACGCGGTGGTCAGCATGAAGATCAGCGTTTCGAGGACGATCGACGCCCCGGTCGAGGAGTCCTCGCCGGCGATCATGATGATCGTGATCACGATCTCGACCACCGCGGACACACCGAGAGTCAGCCCCAGCGTCGCGCCCGGGTTCGCGCGGATCGTGGAGAAGATCCCGTCGAGGATCTCGCCGACCGACAACGGGCGCAGCGGGATCACCCCCGGCTTGGGTGCGATCGGCGGCCGGCCCCACGGGCCGGGGCCCCAGCCCGGGGGAGGCTGGCCCGGTGCCTGCCCGGGCCAGGGCTGCTGCCCGCCGGACGGATCCCAGCCGCCGGGTGAGCCCCAGCCGCCCGGCGGCTGCCCGGGAGCCTGCCAGCCGCCCGGGGTGCCCCCGTCGCCGCCGGCTGACGGCGGACTCCAGGATCCGGGAACTGGTGCGCCCCAGGAACCGGGGGATGCCGGCCCGGCCGGTCCGGGCTCATCGGGAGGGGTCTGACCGGCCCCGTCCGCCATCGTGGTCTCCCTGTGCTCGTGCCGTGCCGTGCGGCTTCTGCCGACTGGCGTACCCGGCACCGCACATCGTCGCAGATTGGCTACGTCCACAACGCGATCGGGCGGTCGACGACGACCGCGAACCGTTGATGTTCGTCTGCGGTTCATGGTCGCGGTTGGGTGTCCGGATCGAGACCGGGCGGGTCTGTGCACAGAAGCGCACTGCGTTTGTCGTTGTCCACAGAGCGGCCCACGGCGGGCGTGGCGCGGTGGGCGCGATTCATGCTCGTTCCGTGACCACATCTCCCGTCGGCCGCGAAGCGCCAGGCCAACACCGCGAAGCGCCAGGTCAACACCGCGAAGCAGCAGGCCTGCCGCGTCTGCGTGAGGCGCTGGCGATTCTCGCGGATCTCGTCCTGCCGCGGGCCTGTGCCGGCTGCGGGCTGCCGGGGTACGCGGCCTGCGCCCGGTGCGCCGCCGCGCTGACGGGTCCCCTGGTTCTCGCCGCTCCGGGTCCCACGGCCAGCCCGGGGCGGCGAGGTCACGTCGCTGGTGCCTCGTCGTCGCCGTTCCGCACCGTCGCCGCGGCTCGCTTCGAGGGGGCGGCCCGGGCGCTGCTGATCGCCTACAAGGAGCGAGGGCGCGTCGACCTGGCCCGGGTCCTGGGCGGTGCGCTCGCGCGGGCCGTGGCGGTGGCCGGTCGCGATCTTCACCGGCGGCCACGGGCTGATGTGGTGCTGGTGCCGGTCCCCACGACCGCGGCGGCCCGGCGCAGGCGCGGGCTCGATCATGTCGCTCGCCTCGCGGCGGTCGCGGCCAGGGTGCTGACCCGGTCGGGCAGGCGGGCTCGGGTAAGCGGCGCGCTGCGTGTCCGGCGGGCCGGTGTGGACCAGGCCGACCTCGGTGCGGCGGATCGGCGTCGTAACCGTTCGGGTGCCTTCACCGCGCACCCCGGGGCCCGGCCGCCGTGTCGGCACGAGATCGTGATCGTGGTCGACGACATCATCACCACCGGCGCGACGGCCGCGGAGGCGATCCGTGCGCTGCGGGCAGGGGGCTGGGCGCCGTCCGGTGCGGCCGCGATCGCGGCGACACCACTGCGGAGCGCGGGTGCGCCGACGCGACGCGCCACCCTTCGGGATTGCCCGCCGTACTCCGGCTGAAGGAGGAAACTGGGTGCACGCGCTCCGCTCCCGGAGCCGACGGCGTGAGCTCATGGCGAACGCCGCACCGCAGCGCAGATGCGGTCATCCGGGGTGAGGGCACCGTGGCACACCTGCCACCGCGGCGGATGTGGCCCACGGCCCCCGCCCTGCCTGCCGTCGAAGGCTGCCGGGCCGGGGTAGGAGCGAGGCGGGTGTCGCTGACCGTGTCCAGAGACGCTGCGGCGCGTTCAGGGGCTCCGTAGGCCGGGTCGGAATCTCCCGATTTCGGCAGGTCGGTTCCGGCATGGATCCGCCCGATGTGGGGAAGGAGCCGAGCGTGGCGGGTCGGTGGAAATCGCGCCGATGCCGTGGTCACCGGGCAGAGCGTCAGGTGCTCTCACGAAAGGAGACGTCTCGCGGCGCCACTGTCACAAGCCGGCACCAACGAGCCTTTTCCGAGGTCGACTCGGGCTCGCGGCACCCCTGAGACCGCGGGCCGTGCGGTGGAAAAGGCTCGATGACTGACACCAGGAACGTTGACAACCTTCGGTGGGATCCCCCGGCGCGGGTCGACATTTGGATCCGTTCCGGAAAACCACCGAGGCAACCGACTCGCTGGCCGTGCTGATCGAAGGTGGATCGGCCGGCCGGGCCAGGTGAACGGGAGGTGGATCGCGTGGACATCGTGGTCAAGGGCAGGCACACCGCGGTTCCGGAACGGTTCCGCAGGCATGTCCAGGCCAAGCTCGCCAAGCTTGAGCGGCTCGATTCCAGAGTGATGCGGGTGGACGTCGAACACTCGAAGGAGACCAATCCTCGACTGTCCGGCATGTCCGACCGTGTCGAGCTGACCGTCTATTCACGCGGCCCGGTCATCCGTGCGGAGGCTTCCGCGGGCGACCCGTACGCGGCGCTCGATCGCGCCGCGGCCAAGCTCGCCGAACGCCTGCGGCGTGCTGCCGACCGGAGGGTCCGCCACCACGCCAACCACGCCGGCGCGAACCATCCTGGGCCCGGCCGGGCGGGAGCACTGCAGGCGGACCTGGTCCTGCAGAGCACGGGCGAGCCGGCCTCCAACGGGGCCGCCAAGGCGGCCAGGGGCGTGTTGCACGGTGTTCCGGGTGGGGAGTCCACCGCCGCCGCGGCGGGCAGCGGGCGTGCCGACAGCGACCGTTGGTCGGATGCCGAGAGCGGCCACGAATCGGACTACTCACCGATGGTGGTACGGGAGAAGACCCACGCCGCCGCGCCCATGACTCTCGACGACGCGCTGTCCAACATGGAACTCGTCGGCCACGACTTCTACCTGTTCCTCGACGCGAACAGCGGTCTGCCCAGCGTCGTGTACCGCAGGTGCGGATACGACTACGGCGTCATCCGGCTCGCGGGCTCGGCGGGCCAGAACGGCTCGGGCGACATGAACGGGTCGCGAGAACGCGCGGCGGCGGTCATTTCCGCCGTGTGAGGGTCGATCCCCCCGGCCGACGTGGGACCATTTGCCTCGGGTGTCGGACTCCCGGCATCGGTGCACACGGCGGGTTCCGTGGGGCGTGCCTGCGACGAGGGGTCGTCGCAGGCACGCCCCACCGGGGCGGTTCCAGGGGAGGTCGGAGATGACGGTGGACGAGCGGCGTTCCGAGGAGGCGCTGCGGACGCCATCGGAGGCGAATCCCATCCGGGTGCTGATCGTTGACGACCACGCGTTGTTCCGCCGCGGCCTGGAGATGGTCCTGGCACAGGAGGTCGACATCGAGGTCGTCGGTGAGGCGGCCGACGGCTCGGAAGCGGTCACCATGGCGGCCGAGATGGCGCCGGACATCGTCCTCATGGACGTTCGCATGCCGCGCCGCGGCGGGATCGACGCCACGAGCGCGATCAAGGAGAAGGTGCCGAGCGCGAAGATCGTCATGTTGACGATCAGCGATGAGGAGGCCGATCTCTTCGACGCGATCAAGGCGGGTGCCATGGGCTATCTGCTCAAGGAGATCTCGATCGACGAGGTGGCCGCGGACATTCGCGCGGTCTACAACGGCCAGAGCCTCATCAGCCCGTCCATGGCGTCCAAGCTGCTCAGCGAGTTCGCCGCGATGATCAAGACGAAGGACGACCGCCCCCAGCTCCCGACTCCGCGTCTGACCGACCGGGAGATGGAGGTCCTCCGGCTGGTGGCCAAGGGGCTGAACAACCGCGACATCGCCAAGCAGCTCTACATCAGCGAGAACACCGTCAAGAACCACATCCGCAACATCCTGGAGAAGCTGCAGCTGCACTCCCGGATGGAGGCCGTGGTCTACGCGGTTCGGGAGAAGCTGCTCGAAATCACCTGACAGGCCGCATGCGCCCCTGGCCACCCGGGCATCGGGCTTGGCCTTCGGCGCCGGAGGCGCCATGGCGCCTCCGGCGGCCGCTTCCGGTTCCCGGCAGGCCCAGGGGGTGCCTGCGGGCTGTTCAGACGGGCGGGTCTGTCGCCAGGCGTGAGCCGACCCAGCAGTCGTGCCGGGCGCCGTCGCCGAGAACGATGGCGTGGCGCAGGGTGCCGTCCAGGGAGAAGCCCAGCTTCTGGGCGACCCGCAGGGACCCGTGGTTGCCCACCGCGGCCCGCCACTCGACCCGCTCCAGCCCGAGCGCCCCGAATCCCCAACGCAGCAACGCGGCGGCGGCGCGGGTCGTGACCCCCTGACCACGCGCCTCGGGGACGCACCAGAAGGCGATCTCGGCGTCACCCTCGTCGGTCATGCTCTGCAGAGTGACGGAGGCCAGCAGCGCCTCCGTGGTGGCGTCGACGACCGCGAGCGGCGTGCTGGTGGCCGCGGCCCAGGCCGCCCTGGCCTGCCGGCCGACGAAGTCCTCGGCGTGCTCCCGCGTGTACGGCGCGGGGACCTGTGTCCACCGCTGGATCTCCAGGTCCTGGCAGGCGCTGAACATCGCGCCCGCGTCGGTCGTTCGCCAGGGGCGCAGATGGAGTGCTCCCGCCGTGATCTCGACCGGTTCCAGCGGCGGCCGGGCCGGGAGCGGCACCGCCCCGTGTCGATCGGGCCTGATGTCGGGACGCATAACCGTCACGATGCCAGCGTCCGGCGTGGCCGTGTCAGGCGGGCGTGTCGGCGTCGACCGGGCGTGTCGGCGTCGGGCGGGCAGGTTGATGCACGACTGGCCGTGTTGGTGCCGGGTGGGCGTGTTGTCCGCCGTCGGAGTCGCCGGCGGGCACCGGCACCACCCCACAGTCGTTGGACATGTCGGTGGGAGAGGGCCGAACGAGGCTGTCCGGGCATGCCGATGTGTCCCGGTGAACCCACCGCGTCGCCAGTGGTCCGAGCTGGGGCCGTGGGCGACGATCGAGGGACTAGCATCGTGGTGTCGGTGAGTTCGCCGACATGCCTGCCGGAGGGGTTCCGCCGTGGTTCTAGACAAGATCTTGCGTGCCGGTGAGGGCCGGATTCTGCGCAAGCTCAAGGCGATCGCCGAGCAGGTGAACCTCATTGAGGACGACTTCACCGGGCTGACCGACGCCGAGCTGCGCGGGATGACCGACGAGTTCCGCCAGCGCCTGGCGAACGAGGACGAGACCCTCGACTCCCTGCTGCCCGAAGCGTTCGCGGTGGTGCGTGAGGCCGCCCGGCGGACGCTCGGCCAGCGTCACTTCGACGTCCAGATCATGGGCGGCGCGGCGCTGCACATGGGCAACATCGCCGAGATGAAGACCGGTGAAGGCAAGACCCTGGTCTCCACTCTGCCCGCCTATCTCAACGCGCTGGCGGGGGAAGGCGTCCACATCGTCACGGTGAACGACTACCTGGCCCGGCGTGACGCCGAGAACATGGGCCGCGTTCACCGCTTCCTCGGCCTGACGGTCGGTGTCATCCACCCGCAGATGCCACCCGCGGCGCGTCGCCAGCAGTACCGGTGCGACATCACCTATGGCACGAACAACGAGTTCGGCTTCGACTACCTGCGCGACAACATGTCCTGGAGTGCGGACGAGCTGGTCCAGCGCGGTCACCACTTCGCGGTGGTCGACGAGGTCGACTCGATCCTCATCGACGAGGCCCGCACGCCGCTGATCATCAGTGGCCCGGCCGACAACCCGACCCGCTGGTACACCGAGTTCGCCCGCATCGCCCCGCTGCTGGAGCGGGACGTCGACTATGAGGTCGAGGAAGGCAAGCGCACGGTCGCGATCACCGAGGCCGGGGTCGAGAAGGTCGAGGACCAGCTCGGTATCGAGAACCTCTATGAGTCGGTGAACACCCCGCTCGTCGGCTACCTCAACAACTCGCTGAAGGCCAAAGAGCTTTACAAGCTGGACAAGGACTACATCGTCACCGACGGCGAGGTCCTCATCGTCGACGAGTTCACCGGCCGGGTTCTGCACGGTCGCCGCTACAGCGAGGGCATGCACCAGGCGATCGAGGCCAAGGAGAAGGTCGAGATCCGGCAGGAGAACCAGACCCTGGCGACGATCACTCTCCAGAACTACTTCCGGCTGTACGACAAACTGTCCGGGATGACCGGCACGGCCATGACCGAGGCCGCCGAGTTCCACCAGATCTACAAGCTCGGCGTGGTCCCCATTCCGACCAACAAGGCGATGGCCAGGGCGGACCAGCCGGACGTCGTCTACAAGACCGAGGTCGCCAAGTTCGACGCCGTCGTCGAGGACATCGCGGAGCGCCATGAGAAGGGGCAGCCGGTCCTCGTCGGCACGACCAGTGTCGAGAAGTCGGAGTACCTGTCCAAGCAGCTGACCAAGCGCGGTGTGAAGCACGAGGTGCTGAACGCCAAGCAGCACGAGCGTGAGGCCCACATCATCGCCGAGGCGGGGCGGCGGGGCGCTGTCACCGTGGCCACCAACATGGCCGGTCGAGGCACCGACATCATGCTCGGTGGCAACCCCGAGTTCATCGCGCAGGGGGAGCTCCGTCAGCGCGGTCTGTCTCCGGTCGAGACTCCCGACGACTACGAGGCCGCCTGGTCCGAGGCGCTGGAGAAGGCGCGGGCCTCGGTCACGGCCGAGCACGAGGACGTCGTCGGGGCCGGCGGTCTCTATGTTCTGGGCACGGAGCGCCACGAGTCCCGCCGTATCGACAACCAGCTGCGCGGTCGTGCCGGGCGCCAGGGTGACCGCGGCGAGTCCCGGTTCTACCTCTCACTGGGAGACGACCTCATGCGGCTGTTCAACGCCGCCGCGGTCGAGGGCATCATGGATCGCCTCAACATCCCGGACGACGTGCCGATCGAATCGAAGATCGTCACTCGTGCGATTCGATCGGCGCAGACCCAGGTCGAGGGCCAGAACTTCGAGATCCGCAAGAACGTCCTCAAGTACGACGAGGTCATGAACAAGCAGCGCACCGTGATCTACGAGGAGCGCCGCAAGGTTCTCGAGGGAGCCGACCTGCACGAGCAGGTTCGCCACTTCGTCGACGACACCGTTGAGGGGTACGTCCGGGGAGCCACGGGCRACGGCTACCCGGAGGAGTGGGACCTCGACACGCTCTGGACCGGCCTCGGGCAGCTCTACCCGGTCGGAGTGGACGCGCCGGGCACGGACGACCGCGAGGGGCTGACCTCCGACCTGCTTCTCGAAGATCTTCAGGCGGATGCCCAGGAAGCCTATGACCGCCGTGAGCTGGACCTCGGTGACAAGCCGGACGGCGAGGCGGTGATGCGCGAGCTGGAGCGCAGGGTGGTGCTGGCGGTGCTCGACCGCAAGTGGCGCGAGCACCTGTACGAGATGGACTACCTGCAGGAGGGCATCGGCCTGCGGGCGATGGGTCAGCGCGACCCGGTCGTCGAGTACCAGCGCGAGGGCTTCGACATGTTCCAGACGATGATGGAGGGAATCAAGGAGGAGTCGGTCCGCCTCCTGTTCAACGTCGACGTTCAGGTTCCCGGTCGGGACGCGGAGGCTGCCGCGCCGGAGGCGCCAGCGGTCGCACCGGCCGCGCCTGAGCTGCAGCTCCCGCCTGCCCCCGATGCCGGTGGGTCGGGTGCCGCCGGTCGGGTTTCGCCGGTGTCACCAGCTGTTCCGGTGCCCACCCCGGCCCCGGCGCCGCCACCGGTCTTCGTCAAGGGCCTGGAACCGCGCCGTCCATCGGGAAACCTGCAGTACTCGGCGCCGAGCGTTGACGGTGACGCCACGCCCACCGTCACCGTCGACAGCGGAGCTGGGCTGACGGGTGCCGGCCGCGGTTCGGGCCCTGGCGGCGCGATGGGCCGCGGTGTCAGTGCCGGTGACGGCGGCGCGGCGCGTACAGCGCGCAACGCGCCGTGCCCCTGTGGGTCAGGTCGAAAGTTCAAGCGTTGCCACGGTGACCCGGCACGGCGCAACGACTGACCACGGCGCAGCGACTGGCGGGGCATGCCCGCGGTCCGCTGGCCTGAGTGTCCGCGACTCGGCATTGCCAGGGCCTAGCTTTGCCGGGCCCAGCAGAACCGGGGCTGCTCGGTTGAGCAACCCCGGTTCCAGAACGGCGGGGCGGGCCTGATCAGCCGAGCTGCAAGGTGGTCACCTGCCAGCGGTCCGCGCCGCGCTCCATTCGGAGTGCCAGCGCCCGCATGCGCTGGCCTCGACTGATCACGGCGCTGACCTCGGCGATGCCGGGCGTCGGCTCACTGACCCGCACGCTGCGTACCTGGCTGGGCTGGCGGTTGGTGAGCGCCGCCGCGGTCCGTTGGAGGTCGTGCTGAAGGTCGGCGGTCGTCCATGGGGTGAGATGCGCCATCGGGCGCGCACCGGAGAGAACCTCGACGATCAGGCGGACGACGACGGCGGCGGTGCGCCGCGGGTCCGGTGCCTGCTGTTGCCGTGGGTGCCCGCTCGTCGCCGGGGCGGATGCTGCACGGCGCGGCGGGCGCTGCTCGCGCTGGCGGGACAGCGGCAAGGTCAGCTGCTCCGGCAGCAATGGGCGGAGCGCTCCCCGTTCGGCGAGTCGGTGCGCCCCGCTGGTGACCTCCCGCGGCGCTGTCGAGACGGCGCCGCCGGTGGCCCGTGCGGGTCGTGGCCGGTCGATCGAGCGGTGCCGGGCACCGGGAGCAGCCCCGGTGCCCGGGGCGATCTCGTCGTCGTAGGGCGGGTCGACGGAGCGCACGGGCAGCAGCCCGGGCACGGCGACCACGTGGGGACGCCGACGACGGGGCAGGGTCAGGGCAGTCGTCGCAGTCACGGCGGGCCTTTCACGGCGGTCGGGCGTTGGGTAGTCGGCTGTCGGGTGTAGGGCGTTGGGTGGTCGGAGACGGCCGGCTCAGGACGGAGGCGGTGGGACGAGTCGCTGACCCGGCAGGATCAGATCTGGGTCAGGCCCGATCACATCGGCGTTCGCGGACCACCAGCGCGGCCACTCGGCGGCGATCTGGTCGGACGTCGCGCCCGGGCCGAGGTGGCGGGCGACGATGGTCCAGAGACTGTCCCCCCGCAGCACGACGATCTCCGCTGATCCGTCCGCGCTGGACATCGGGTTCTGTGCCGGTGTGCCGGGTGCCGTCGCCGGTGTGCCGGTGCCCAGCGGTGCGGCCGGCACGACAGGATCAACGGTTGCCGCGGGTGGTCGGGTTGTCGTGTCCGGCTGGCTGGGCTGGCTGCTGGGAGTGGACTGGCCTGTGGCGGGTCGGCTGGTGGCACTGGTGGGGCGGGTTGGGCTGGGTTGGCTTGTGGGGCTGGTGGTGTTGGTGGGGCTGGACTGGCGGGTGGGGCTGGGCTGGCTGGTGGTGCCGGAGGCTCCGGGCTGGCTCGGCGGGGGGCCCGGCTTGCTGTTCGTGGGATGGCTGAGGCTGGGCCACCCCTGCTCCGAAGCAGGGGTTGTCGTCGTGGCCGCGGGCTGACTGCCGGGGGCATGGGCGGTCAGCCCGGTCGACTGCGCCGGGGCCGTGGCCGTTCCCGCTGCTCGCACCGGAGTCAGCGGCACGATCAGGAGGTCGTCCGGAAGGACGTCTCCGACGGAGGCGCGCAGTTCGTCGGCACTGCCCGTCGACGTGCTGCCCGTGGACGTGCTCTCGAGCCCCGAACCGTTCGGCCCGGTGTTGTTCGGCCCCGTGTTGTCATGCCCGAGAAAGGGCCAGCTGTTCTGACTGGTCTGCGGCGAAGCCGTGCCTGTGCCGCCTGGCGCCGCGGACACCGACTGGGTGACGGCGGTCGCGTGCGCTGAGCCGGTGGTGGTGGCTGCGGAGGCGGGGCTGGCGGCGACGAGTGGGCTGACGCTGGCGGCCACGAGGGTGACCCCGAGCCCGACCTCGACGATCCGGCGGACGGCCCTGGGCAGGACCCGACGGGCCAGGGCGGCGAAGACGCGGCCAGCGGCACCCGGCAGCGCGGCCAGTGCTCCGAGGACCACCCCCGCGCACAACCACAGCAGGCAGATCCAGGCGATGAGCCCCAGACAGTTGGCGAGGGCCAGCTCGGGTGTTCCGCGAAACCATGGCCAGACCTCGCCCGGCTTCGAGGGGAAGTCGGCCAACCGCGGACCGAGCAGGACCAGTACCGCGGCGATGCCGAGGGCGGCCGTCGCGCCGCCTACCCGAGCGGCGATGTCCCGTCTTGCCCCTGAGATCATGCTCTTCGTACCCGTCCGTCCGATGTGGATTCGGGTGCCTGACACGGACGATCTTCTTTGCGCTGGCCGTGAGTAGGCAGGGATGACGATCGCTGACCGTGCTGTAAAGCGCATTAGCTCGGGGTCAGGGAGCTGATGCGCGAACGGTGCAGTTTGGTTACGTTTGCTTGTGTAACCCGCGAGAGGGTGGATGTCAATCCGCTCTGGGGCGTTTGCTCGTCTTGGTGACGGTTGATCGGTGAGGGCGGAGGCGGACGCGCGGATGCGCTGGGAAGATCTTTTTTCGGATCTCGAACTGCAATGGGAGGCCGCGGAGGCGGCCGAGCTGGATGCGGAGATCGCGGACCGGACCCGCAGGGAGGCCGCCTATCTGCGCATGCTCGACCGGATGCGGCCGGCCATCGGCTCCGAGGTGCGCTGCCTGCTGCGCGGCGGGCCCGGCCCGGGTCCGTTCGCCGTCAACGGCAGGCTCTCCGCGCTGGGTGTCGACTGGCTTCTGCTGAACGAGACGGCTTCGACCGAGCTGCTGGTGCCGAGAGCCTCGCTGCTCGCGGTCCGTGGGCTGACCGCGGTCTCGGCTCAGCCGGGGCATGAGGGTCGCCTGGCCGCGCGCCTCGATCTGCGGCATGTCGTGCGGGGGCTCGTGCGAGACCGGTCGGTCTGCGCGGTCACGCTGCTGGGAGGCGCCGCGCTGACCGGCACGCTGCTGCGCGTCGGCGCGGACTTCCTGGAACTCGCGGAACATCCGCTCGGGGAGTTCGCCCGCAGGACGGAGATCCGCTCCGGCTGGACGATTCCCTTCGACGGGCTCGCCTTCATCCGCCGGAGCTGAGGGGCGCGCAGCGCCAGAACGGCCGTAGCAGGCCAGGGGCGGGCCTGTCAGCCGTCTGATCGGCCGCCTGGTCAGTCGTCGGGAACGGCCTCGTTGCGACTCATCGGATTCGCCGCGACGAAGGCCCGCGTCTGCTCGTAGGCGCGCTGGATGTAGGCCTCGAGCTCGGTGCGCTCAACCCGCCACTGGCCCCGCCCGCCGATCTTGATGGCCGGTAGCTCACCAGAGCGGACGAGTGCGTACGTCTGGCTGGCAGAGATGTTGAGGATCTCCGCCACATCGCTGAGCTGAAGGAAGCGGTCGTTCATCAACGCCTCCTCTCCGGTGACGGTCGGCGCGTCTTCCCTGTGTATCAGAGTTCCCGCATCGCATCGCGTTCGAATGCCTCGGCTTGTGGATAACTGCGCGCGATACCGCCTGATGGGCTGTCATCTGACAGTTGCCCCGCGGCCGCTTCGAGGCCGACGACACGTTGGCGCTCCCCGGCGCCCTGTCGTCCATTCTGCGCCGAGCTCCCTCCGGGTCAGTTCCATCAGGCCAGGTCAGGCACGGTGGCGGCGGTCTGCGCACCCAGCAGCCTTATGCCCGGCCCGGCCGCTGCGCATCGTGAGGGGGCCGTCAGGCGTCATATGTCAGGAAGGTCGGATGGGGCGGCGGCGGACGGCGATGGTGACGACTCCATGCGGTATGGCCGAATGGAGGAGTTTGTGGTCGTCGACTACGTACGCTCTGCGACCGTAGGGTTCGTCCAGGCGTCCGCTGCTTCCGGCGGGTTCACCCCGCCCTGCACCGGCTGTGGCCGGGGCGCGGCTCGACGCGGCTGGAGCAGCGAGGAATGAGGAGGGCCCGGTGACCGAGCTGACCGTCGCGCCGGCGCGACCGGAACCGACCCCGCCAGTTCCGCCGTCGCCCGCGGCGCGAAGACTGGGCCGGCGCCGTTGGCGGGATTCGCGGCTGCTTGTCGGTGTGCTGCTGGTGCTGGTGTCCGTCGTGGCTGGCACCCGCCTGTTCACGGCGGCGGATCAGAGCAGGCAGTGGGTCGTCGCCGCCGCGGACCTCCCGGTGGGCCATCTCGTCGTCGAAGGCGACCTTCGAACGGTCAGCGCGCAGCTGGACCACGCCACATCCGACCGTTACTACCCCGGAGATCGGCGCGGTGAGCTCGTCGGGGCCACGCTGGCGCGTCCGGTCAGCCGCGGGGAGCTGCTCAGTGGCGCCGATTTCGCCGGGGCCAGCACCACGGCGACCAGGCTCGTGCCGGTGATCGTCAAGGCTGGCCGGCTGCCGGCGCTCACCCCGGGCGATCATGTCGACGTCTTCGTCTACCAGCCGGATGCCGCGCCGCCCTCGACCGATGCCGGTACGGGTTCTGGTTCTGGTTCGGGTGCAGGTTCGGGCTCGGGCGCTGGCTCCGGCTCGTCGGGCAGCGGTGCGGAGCAGCGGGCCGCGGCCAGTGGCGCGGGCGCCGAGATCCAGGTGCTGCACGACGTCGAGTTCGTCTCCGAGGACCGGCTGAGCGGCGGCGACCACTCCCTTGAGCTGCGGGTGCCGGTGGAGGACGCGATCCGCGCGGTCGCCGCGTCCCAGAGCGAACGGGTCGACGTGGTGAAGCTCGAACGTGATGCGCGGGGCGAGGTCGGGGTGCCTGGCCCGTCCGCGGTGCCGGGGTACGGGCGGTGAGCCTGCCGATCCTGACCGCGGTCACCGACTCGGTCGTGGAGGCCGGGCTCGTCTCGGCCTTCGACCGTCATGACCTGGGTGTCACTGTCGTGCGTCGCTGCGTCGACCTTCCCGACCTGCTCGCCGCCGCGACGACCGGCGCGGCGCGGGCCGCGCTGCTCTCCGCCGACCTGAGGCGGTTGGACAGGGAGGCCCTGGCTCGCCTGGCAATGTCCGGCGTCGCCGTCGTCGGCCTGATAGCGCCCGGTGACGAGGACGCGGATCGTCGGCTGCGTCAGCTCGGCGTCGTCGCTGTGATCACTGCGGACGCCACCGCCGAGGTGGTCGCGACCGCGGTGGTCGAGGCCACCCGGGCATTGACGGACCTGGCCGGTCCACCGGCGCTCCCCGCGGCCTTCAGCGAGCCGCTCGCCGGCCTGCGACCGCTCGGGCCGGGTTCCTCCGCCGGTGGCGTCGGCAGCGTCGCCGGTCTCGGTGGCATCGACGGCGTCGGCGCGACCGGCGAGCTTGCGCAGGGCCGAGTGATCGCGGTCTGGGGTCCCGTCGGTTCTCCGGGCCGGACGACGATCGCGCTGGGGCTGGCGGCCGAGCTCGCCGGCCTCGGCCGCCCCACTCTTCTCATCGACGCGGATTCGTACGGCGGTTCCATCGGTCAGCATGTCGGCCTGCTGGAGGAGGCGCCCGGCCTCGCGGCCGCCGCGCGCTCGGCGAACCAGGGCCTGTTGGACGTCCCCCGGCTCGCCATGCTGTGCCGGGACCTCGGCGGGGGTATGCGGGTGCTGCCGGGGATCTCCCGGCCGTCGCGCTGGCCCGAGCTTCGGCCCACCTCGGTGGAGACGGTCATCGCGCTGTCCCGCCGGCTCGCCTCGTTCGTGGTCGTCGACTGTGGCTTCTGTCTGGAAACGGACGAGGAGCTGTCCTTCGACACCACGGCGCCACGGCGTAACGGCGCGACGCTTGCGGTCCTCGAGGCGGCGGACACCGTGCTCGCGGTCGCGTCCGCCGAGCCGGTCGGTCTGGTGCGGTTCGTCCGGGGGCTCGCGGAGCTGCGCGAGGTCGTCCCGCACGCCGACCCACTGATCGTGGTCAACAAGCTGCGCGGCTCGGTGGTCGGCGGGGATCCGCGCCGCGAGGTGTCGCGTGCGATGGTCCGGCACACCGGGCGCGAGCCGGTGGCACTGGTTCCCCATGATCTCGCCGGTCTGGACGCGGCGGCGGCCTCCGGCCAGCTCCTGCGGGACATCGCACCGGCCTCACCGGCTCGGCTCGCGGTTCGCGACCTTGCCGCGGCGCTGGCCGGCGCCACGGCCACCTCACGGCGGCGTCGCTCCACGCTGCGCCGGGCGCAACGCTGATCGCCGTTGATCCGCCTTCCATCCCTTCCATCCCTGTCATCGCGGCTGGCGCCGAGTCCGGCGCCGAGGTCCGTCACGGGGGGTCTGCCATCGCGGCCGACTCCAGTCGTTCCGGACTGCCCATACCTGAGATGACGAATCAAACCGCGTGATTTCACGCTCAGTACGGACAAATTCCACGGCCGCCGATCGGATCGTTGTGACATTCGTCGGGCGGGCGCCGGCCGTCGGTGACCCCGGTGGTTACGGGGAGCGATTCAGGGGCATCGAATCGTCGAGCGGTTATCCGCGAGCAGTGGCGAAGTCCTGGCTATGAGCGACAAGGAGGTCGAAAATCGCGTCCCGTGGTGAGCGGTACGCCGCGGCTCGTGTTAACCAGGTCCGGCTGGGTGGCGGACTCGCCGCTATCCGCATCATTCGCCTGTCGGATGGTGATCGGATGGTGAATCGTCGCTTTCGGGGACGTTAAGTTAGTGTGTGCGTGGAGCGTCATCGCGCAGGTCAGCGCGCTGACAGAACACGTCGATCGCTCGGTCGAGACGACAGGGGGTGTGTCGGATGAGCCGGGAGTACGCGAAGGCCGTGGGTTCTCGCCTACGGGCAATCCGGATCCAGCAGGGGTTGTCTCTGCAGGGCGTAGAACAGAAGTCGCGTGGTCGGTGGAAGACCGCCGCGGTCGGCTCCTATGAACGCGGCGATCGGATGATCAGCGTCCATCAGCTGTCGGAGCTCGCCGGCTTCTACGGCGTGCCGGTCTCCGCGCTGTTGCCAAACGAGGACCAGCTGCCACCGCGGGAACGCAGGCCGCGCACAGTGCTCAATCTCGAGAAGCTCGCCGCGGCGCCGCCGGACTCGTCTGCCCTGGTGCGTAGATGGGTCGCGCAGATTCAGCGGCAGCGTGACGACTACGCCGGTCACGTGCTGTCCATCCGCGACGGTGACGTCCGGGCGCTGGCACTGCTGCACGACACGACCCCCCAGGAGTTCGCCGAGAGGCTACGTTCCTGGGGAGTGCTCGAGACCAGCTTCCCCGAGGAACATGAGCCGCAAGAGCCGCCGGAGTAGGAGCAGGGCCGGCATTTCTGTCGGGTCGGGCCGGTTGTAGCCAGCAGGCGCGGGCGGCCCGCGAGGGAGCGGCGACATCGGTGTCACATGCACACCCGGACCTGTGTGGTGGCCGAACGCACCGCGCCGGGAGGTGACGCAATGCCGAGGAAGCGGGCTTCGCACAGGGGACTCGTTCTCGGTGCGGGCGGTGTGCTCGGATCCGCCTGGATGATCGGCGCGCTGCGCGCGATCGAGACGGAACAGGGCATCGACGTCCGAGACCATGATGTCGTTGTCGGAACGTCGGCGGGATCGGTCATCGCCGCGCTGCTCGGTCTCGGAGTCGGCGCGGACGTGATGGTGAACTCGGAGCGGGGGATCTTCGAGCCGGGCTATCCGGTGCTGGACTACCGGGACCTCGGCGCCTCCCTGCCGCCCCGGCCGCGGATGCGGATGGGGTCGCCGCGGCTGCTGACCGCGACTGCGCTTCATCCCCGCCAGGCGTCGCCGATGGTGGCGCTGGCGGCCCTGCTCCCGCAGGGGCGCGGGCAGATCGCGGCGATCGGCGACCTGGTCTCCGCGGCGGTGGCGCGCCTCGACGAGCCGCTCGATCCGCTCTCGGCGAAGCGTTCGGCGTCCGTCCCGCCCGGTGCCCGGCGCGGACGGACGCCGACGGCACTCAGGCCGAACGGCTGGCCGCGCAGCCCAGGGCTGCGCGTCGTGGCGATGGACTTCGACACCGGCGGCCGGGTGCTGTTCGGCTCCGAGAGCGCTCCCCCGGCCCCGCTTCCGGAGGCGGTGATGGCGTCCTGCGCGATTCCCGGCTGGTACGCGCCGATCAGAATCGCCGGCCGCCGGTTCGTCGACGGTGGGACCCGCTCGCCTGCTTCCCTCGACCTCCTCGCGGACTCCGACCTGGACGAGGTGACGGTGCTCGCGCCCGCCTGCTCGTTCGAATGTGACCGCCCGCGCGGTGCCGTCGCGCTCGTCGAGCGGCAGATGCGCCGGGCCGCGACCCGCCGGCTGGCCCGCGAGATCGAACTCGTCCAGGCCGCGGGCATCCGGGTGACGGTGCTCTGCCCGGGGCCGGAGGATCTTGAGGTCATCGGCGGCAACATGATGGACCTGACCCGGCGCGCGGAGGTGTTCGAGACGTCGCTGCGTACGTCGACGCAGGCCCTGCGTGCGCTGCAGCAGGTGCCGGTACGTCCGGCGCGGGCCGCCGCCGCGGCCGGTGCCGCCGCGAGCGCGGGTGCCACCGGCCCGCGCCGTACGGGCGCTACCAGTCCGCGCGGCACGGGCGCTGCCAGCTCACGCGGTACGGGTGCGACCGGTCCGCGTGGTGCGGGTGCGACCGGACCACACGCAGCGGGTGGTACCGGCCGTGGTGCCGGTGCCACCGGCCCACGGAGGTCGGAGAAGTCACTGGACCAGCCGGGCCGGGGTGCCCGGGCCACGACCGGCGGTGCGGCTGGCGGCGGTGTGGAGGACCAGAACGCGGACCTCGGTCTGGTCGGCTGACGCGGGGTTGCCACACTGACCCCATGCGCGTCTACCTTCCCTCCACGCTCACGGCCGCCCGAGCGGTGCTGCGGGATCGGACGGTGCCGGCCGGCACCGCGTTCGCGGTCACTCCGGCGCTGCGGGAGTGGTACAGCCAGTCCGACACCGAGGAGATGGAGTTCGCGGCGCTGCAGAACGCGGCGCGGGCATGCCTGCGCCTGCTGGGCGCCGACCCTGACGCCCCGCCGCGGCGGTTCGTGTTCGCCGCCGATGTGGAGGAAAAGGGCGTCCGGGTCCGCGACGACCTGGAGCGGGGCGCGGTGGAGGTGCTCGGGCCCGTCCCGCTGGCCTCCGTCCGCGCCGTCCACACGGACGATCCGGCGGACAGCGAGGCGCAGGCCGCCGTGCGGGCGGCTGTCGATGCGGTGCTCGAGGCTGATCTCGGCAGCGACGACGCCGCCTTCGTCGTCGACGGCGCCGAGGGCTTCGAGCTCCTGTGGTTCGCCACCCAGGAGCTCGCCGACCTCCTCTGAGCGGTGGCAGTCACGCCGGTGCGCGGTGGCAGGCACGCCAGCCCTGGCGGCGGGTAGCGCCGCCTCGCTCGCATGGGCCGGTGCCGCCCGGTCGCACTTCCGGTGAGCTGTGGCGGTGTGATCCGTCGTGTTTCCCCTGTCCTGTCAGCGCCGACACGCTGGCAGCTGATCCGACAGTGGTCGTTGTCGTCAATTGCTGATTGATTGTCTTTTTGCCTGACCATGTCCGGCGGGTGTAGCTCCTCGGCGTCGCCAAGTGATCTTCCGTGCCGCGTGATGTAACGGTCGTGTCGTCTCGACGTTGCTTTTGACGCCCCGCGGCGGGCATCGGTCGATGCTCCGAATAGTGTTGTTGCGGAACTGGTTGCTCCCTCATGGCTCACCTTGTGTGGGTGTGCCGACGGGTCCGGCTGCGGCTGGCTCGTGGCGTGCTCCACGGCTTCGCGGGGGTTGTCGTCGGTTCTCCATCGTGTTCCTTGGCCTCGGTATATCTGTGGCGTGACGTAGGAGGCTGGTGAACCGTGCTCTATCTCGCCGGGCAGATTCTGGTCTTCGTCCTCGTGGCGATGCTGATCGGCGCGGGTCTGGCCTGGCTCTTCCTCGTCGCGCCGCTGCGGCGGCAGGCGCGCCTCGCGGTGGTGTCGGCCACCGGCGGTCCGGAGGCGGGCTCGGTCTCCGCCCAGGGCACGACGGCGGCGAAGCATCCGCTGGCCGTGGGCGAGCGCGTGGTCGCGGCAGAGGGCGCCGCCGACTCCCAGGATCACGAGCAGTCGGCGCGGCCGAGCAGTCCGAACGCTGCCCGGCCGGCTACGTCTGGCGTGTCTGTGACGTCTGGCGTGGTCCCGGAACGCGACACGGGCGTGCCCCACGAGACCGAGGCGGCGGCCCGGGCAGCGGAGCCCAGGGGCGCCGCCGGAGACATCGAGGCGCTTCTCGGCCGCCTGCGGGAGCAGGAGGAGAGGTGGTCAGCGGAGAAGGCGGAGCTGGTCACCCGGTTGGGCGCGGCCGAGCGTCAGGCCGTCGAATCCGAGCGGCGGGTTGCGGTCGCCGAGCAGCAGGTCGCCGATGCGCGGGCCCGCATCGGCGAGATCGAGTCAGCCCTGCGGGCGGCACCCGTCGACGTCGACGCCGCGAGTGCGCCGACGGTCGTTCAGCCGGTGTCACCGGCAGTTCTGACGGTTCCTGGCATTCCTGCGCCTTCGGCTGATCCGGTCGAAGCCGGGTCCGGGTTCGAATCCGTTGCGGATCTGGCCCGCGAGACGGCCGAGCTGCGTGAGCAGCTCCAGGAGGCCGAGGCGCGTGCGGCCAAGTTCTCCTCGCGGCTTGCCATGGTCCGCACCGAGGCGGAGGACGCTCAGCGGAAGGTGGCCACGATGAGCACACGCCTGGACCGCCACCAGGCGGAATGGGCGGCTGAACGGATCAAGCTGCTTGCTCGCATCGCGGAGGCGGAGGAGGTGCGGGTATCGATGGCGCTGCCGCCGGCCGACGAGTTCGCCGGATATCAGGAAGAGCTTCCCCTCGCCGTCGATCCGCAGCCCAGCTCCGGGTCGGCGGGTCCCGCCCAGCCGGTGCTGGCGGCTGGTCCGATCGAGGGCGACGAAGGCCACGAGCAGCAGAACTCATCCTCGGGCGGGTGGCCCCAGGGCGAGCAGTCCCACGACCTGCCGTTCGATGACGTGTTGTCCACAGAGGGAGCGCCGTCGGCCGACGTGCCGGCGGACGACGTGCCGTCGACCGCCGGGGCCTTCGACGCCGGCCCGCTGCTGTGCGCCATCGCAGGCTCCCGTGAGGAGGATCTGGAACTGATCGGTGCGGCGCTTGTCGGGGCAGCCACGTCCGCTTCGATGAACGAGCACCATGATCGAGCGAGCATGGATGCCGACAGATCAGGTTCTGCTGACGGGATGCCGGTGTCCGTGGCCGTCGTGCCGTCCTGGGGCGGGCCCGCCGAACCCGTCCCGTCATCCGACAATCTGAAGGAGATCGTCGGAGTCGGGCCGGTGGTCGAGTCCCGGCTGCGGGTGCTGGGGATCACCACCTTCCGCCAGCTCGCAGAAATGGGCGACACCGAAGTCGACCGGCTTGCGAAGATGCTGGATGGTTTCGGTGGCCGGATCATCTCCGACGACTGGGTCGGCCAGGCCCGTGATCTTCAGGCTCGGCACCACAGCGGTCTCGCCTGACGGTGCCGCCGTCGCGAGCCGCAGACCTGTCGAAGGTCGGAGCCGTCAAAGACCGGAGATGAGGCCCTCGATCTCCGCCTCGACGATGCGTCGATCGGTCACGTCGGCGTAGATCCACACGTGGCCGTGGTATCCGTTGGGTCCCGCGAGCGGAATGTGACTGCGTTCGAAGACCCTTCCGTCCGCGAACATCACAGTCTCGCGCCGCATGGTCCGTCGGCGCCGCAGCAGGGTGTCCAGCCGGCTCGCGAAGCCCGCCGGGTCCTCGACCAGGCCGGGCAGCGGGCGGAGCTGCGCGCGACAGTCCGTGCCCACCAGATCGACCGGAGACTCCGCGAGATCGAACAGATCGCAGTAGGTCTGGTTCACAGCGACGACCCGGGCGTCCGCATCGGCGACCAGCACCGCTGACGGCAGCTCAGCCATCAGCGCGGTCAGCCAACGTTCGCGTTCATGGCACGCATCCGAGAGACGACGTATCTCGGCGAACGCGCAGTCGCAGCTGTCGTGCCCGGAGCCGCTCGCCGGTCCCGGAGCCGTCGGGCCACCGAAGGACAGTGACGACCCACGGCGCGGCCCGAAGGAGCCGGTCGGCCCTGAGGCCAGCGGGTGCGAACCGCCCGCCGGCCCGGAGCGGCTGGTGCGGTGATGGGCACTTCCCAGATCGCCGTGTGGGGTGACCGCCGCCCGCCATTCCGCGCCCGGGGGGAGCGCGCCGCCGCGCAGCGGCCTCGCACCGGGCCCAGGCGCCGGTGGACGAAGACCGCCCGTACCGGCAGAAAAGTTCCCGTTGCCGTCGCCGGCCGATTCCGGTCCCGGTGCGGCCCGTCCCGTGGCACGCGCCCGGGTCGGGCCGGTAAGCGGCTCAGTCCCGGGCTGATCACCGAGGGAAGCCTGCTCGACGTGAGTCTCACCGAACGGGATCTCACCGAACGTGGCCTTGCCGAACGGGATCTCGCCGAACGGGATGTCGTTGAACGGAATCTCCCCAGGTCCGGCGTCGTCGAACGGCGTCTCGGTGAAGGACCGCTCGGGGAGTGGCCGCTCGCTGAACGGCCGGCCTGGGTGCTCCGCGGGCTCGACGGCCGGCGGATCGACCTCACCCGCGGAGGGCCGCCGAGGAGGCGGAACCGTCCAGCCCGGACCCGCCGGCTCCTCATCGTCGCCGGGGAGGAGCCAAAGGTCGTCGGTGGCCAGATCGAACCGGTCGAGTTCCTCTCGGAGCAGCTCGACGGTGTCCAACGGCAGGTCATCTGGTCCGCCGTCGTCGGCAGCGCGGTCATCGTTCGTGGGTTCGGACCCGGCGACCGCTCGATCATTGGCCGTGGTCTCGCCGGGCCACTCGATCTGCGTGCTGCCACGGTCGCCCGCAGGCTGGTCGACTGCGGGCTCGGCAGCGTCTGGACCCAGCAGCTCGGCGGCCCACCGCGAAGGGTCGAGGCTGCCCAGTTCCAGATCGCCCAGTTCCAGATCGCCGAGCTCGAGGTCGCCCAGGTCGAGGTCGAACCCGAGCCTCTGGCCGGGCCTTGCCCCTGGGTTCGGGTCCGGTAGCTCGGCATCCGCCTCGCCACGGTCCGGTACCGCGGTCAGCGTGCCGGCAAAACGGCGATGTCCGTTCTCGCCCACGACCGCGGCCGCGCGCAGGATCGCCGGCCGTGCCGTCCCGTCCGGCTGAAGCAGCCGGACCGGGATCGAGAGCTCGTCACCCTCGGTTACCAAGAGGTGCCACTGTCTGGTCACGGTGCGTACATCCTCGGGATGTACGGCGCGTTCCCAGCCGCGCCCGACCGCCTTGTCGCGAGGGACTCCGGTCAGTACGGACCAGTGTCGGTTCACGAAAACATGCCGACCTGAGACGTCGGCGGTGAACACACCGACCGGACAGTTGTCGACAATTCGTCGGAATACATCCCATGCGGTTGCGAACACATCGGACGGCTCGGCACCGTGGTGGGTGTTCATCACTGTCCCCGGGTGAGTGTCGGTCGGCGTGCTCTGAACGCCGCCGCATTCCGCGACGACGCTGGGGCAGCCGTGCCCGATGGGCGTTCGGCGGTACGGGTCAATGGCTGACCGGGCACGTGAATGACCCCCGAGGCAGGCTTCGGCGGCGGTCGGCGACGTGCGGGGCGGTGTGGGGGAAGTACCGCCGGGCGGCGCGGACCGTGCGTTGTCGGTTTTGAGTGCGGTGGCGCGGCGTTCCAGTTCGGTGGAGTGGCGAGTTCCGGTACTCCGGTGTGTGGGTGTGTGCTGGCTTTCTGGCCGCCGGCAGATTACCGCTCCAGCACCTTGATCCCGGCGTATACGGTCGGCGTTTCGATGCCGATCTGTCGACCCGTTGCCGGGGTGGATGGCAAACCCGTCCGACCGCGCGGGTGCGTCACCACAACTCGGGCAAAAGTGCTCACGGAGATCGTTGCCGGGCCGGGATGATGGTTACGGAAAGTAATCGCTGAGGTGGGATCTGGTCGGATCGCGCGCGGTGGGTGGCCGCTGGTGGTCCGACCCGGCGCCAAGGGGTGCCAGAGGTTGTGCGAACGTTGTTGCTTGAGTACCTGCTTGGAAGGGTTGATAGGGAGTGACCGACTTTCTACGCTTCGTGGCAGGTCTTTCGAAGTGTGTGCGGCAGGTTGCGTCGATGGCGGTGAGGAGCGGCGATTCTCCGTGGCGGCGGTACGCGGGAACTGGATGGATGCGACCTCTCACGTGGAAGGAGAGGTCCGTGAACTGATACGTCGTCGATCACTCGACCCGGTCCGGGAACCCGCGCACATTCGCCAGCTCGTCGACGACGTGGTCGCCGACTACGAAGAGCGTGCTCTCACCAGTGACCTTCCTCCGGTGGTGGACCGGGATGCCACCGCCCGTTCGGTCTATGACGCCGTCGCCGGTTTCGGCCCGCTGCAGCGGTACCTCGACGACTCGACGGTGGAGGAGATCTGGATCAACGAGCCCGGCCGGGTGTTTGTCGCCCGGCACGGCCGCAGCGAGCTGACCACCGTGATTCTCACCCATGACCAGGTCCAGGACCTGGTGGAACGCATGTTGAAGTCATCCGGGCGCCGGGTTGACCTGTCCACCCCGTTTGTCGACGCGATGCTTCCCGACGGATCCCGCCTGCATGTGGTCATTCCGGACGTCACCCGGGTGCACTGGTCCGTCAACATCCGCAAGTTCGTCCTGTCCGCGTCCAGCCTGGACGAGCTTGTCGCGCTCGGGACGATCACGCCGCACGCGGCGCTGTTTCTGGAAGCGGCGGTGATCTCCGGGCTGAACGTCATCGTCGCCGGCGGCACCCAGGCCGGGAAGACGACGCTGCTCAACTGCCTGGGCTCCGCGATCCCCGCCCGCGAGCGGGTGATCAGCGTCGAGGAGGTCTTCGAGCTGCGACTGCGCGCGCCCGACTGGGTCGCCATGCAGACCCGGCAGGCGAACCTGGAGGGCACCGGTGAGATCCGACTGCGGCGGCTCATCAAGGAGGCGCTGCGGATGCGCCCCGACCGGATCCTCGTCGGCGAGGTGCGCCAGGAAGAGGCCCTCGACCTGCTCATCGCGCTCAACTCCGGGCTGCCCGGCATGTGCAGCCTGCACGCCAACTCGGCGCGCGAGGCCGTGACCAAGCTGTGTACCCTCCCGCTGCTGGCCGGGGAGAACGTCACGCACGCCTTCGTCGTGCCCACCGTCGCCTCCAGCGTCGACATCGTCGTCCACCTGGCCAAGGAGGCGGACGGACGTCGCCGGGTCAGCGAGATCGTCGCGCTGCCGGGCCGGGCCGAGGGCGACATCGTCGAGGTCGCCCAGATCTTCCAGACCCACGGCTCGATGCTGCTGCGGGCCGACGGCTACCCGCCCCACCCCGAGCGGTTCCTGCGTGCCGGCTACGACCTGGCCGCGCTGCTCGCCGCACCCGGCCACGAGCGCGGCTACCCGCACCCGCATCCACACCAGAACCAGCAGCACCCGTACCAGCAGAATCCCTACCCGCACCACCCGCAGATCGCGGTCGAGCGCTGATGGGCATGTTCATCGGCCTGCTCTTCGGCCTCGGCCTGTTCCTGATCGTGATGAGCGGGCGCCCCCGCGCGAGGGCGCAACGAGCCGAGCCCACCTGGGCCCGCAACCTGCGCGAGACGCTCGTCCAGGCGGGCATCCGCGGCGTGAGCCCCCAGCAGTTCGTCCTGATCAGCGCCGCGCTGGGGCTGGTCGTCGGCCTGGTCGTACTGGCCTTCTCCGGGACGTTCTCCCTCGCCGGCGCGTTCGGCGTGTTCGCCTCGCTGCTGCCCCGCCAGCTCGTGCTGCGCCGCCGCCGGGGCCGCATGCACGACCTGCGCGAGGTGTGGCCGGACGTCGTCGACAACCTCGCCAGCGCCGTGCGGGCCGGGCTGTCGCTGCCCGAGGCGCTCGCGGCGGTGGGCGTGCGCGGCCCGGTGGCGCTGCGCCCCGCCTTCACCCGCTTCGGCGAGGACTACCGGGCGACCGGTTCCTTCTCGACCTGCCTCGACCGGCTCGCCGACGAGCTGGCCGACCCCGTCGCGGACCGCATCATCGAGTCGCTGCGGATGGCCCGTGAGGTCGGCGGCACCGACCTGGGCCGCCTGCTGCGCACCCTGTCGACCTTCCTGCGCGAGGACGCCCGCACCCGCGCCGAGCTGGAGACCCGCCAGACCTGGACGGTCAACGCCGCCCGGCTCGCGATGGCGGCCCCCTGGATCGTCCTGCTGCTGCTCGCCAGCCGCGGCGAGAACGTGCGGGCCTATGACAGCCCGACCGGGGTGGCCGTGCTCGCCGGTGGCGCCGGCGTGTCCGTCCTGGCCTACCTGATCATGAAGCGGATCGGGCGGCTGCCCGAGGAGGAGCGGGTGCTGCGGCCATGAGCACTGCGGCGACAGGCGCGTTGGTGGGGCTCCTCTTCGGCGTCGGCCTGGTCATCGTGATCTTCCGATCGCCGCCAGCCCGCAAGGTGCGCCTCGCCGACCGGATGGATCCCTACCTGCGGGACACACCGTCCCCGTCCAGGCTGCTCTCGGACGCACCCGAGCCAGGTGCGGCCGCCGGCCGCCGGGCCACCGACTCCACCTCGACCTCCTCCGCCACCGCCTCGGGGCCGGGGTCGGGGCCGGGGTCGGGGTCGGCGTCAGCCGGGTCAGGCACGCGGTTCGCCGCGGGTTCCCGGCGCGGGGCGCACGGCCGGCGCGCGGCCGGTGCCGAGACACGGATCCTGGTCGGGCTGGGCACGGTGGAGGCGCTGCTACGCCCGTTCATCGCGGACGCCGCCGGGCGCCTCGACCGCTTCCTCGGCGGCCGGACCGCGCTCACCCGCCGGCTCGTCCAGGCCGGTGGCCGGACCACCATCGAGGAGTTCCGGGTCCAGCAGGTGATCACCGCGGTGGTCGGTGCGCTGCTCGGGGCGTCCGTGCTGGCGCTGCGCGCCCTGCTCGGCATCGGCCCGCCGGCGCTCGTCGGCGTCGCGCTCGTCGTCGCCGGAACGGCCGGCGGCATCCTGGCCCGGGACTGGTGGCTCACCCGCGCGATCCGCGAGCGCGAGGACCGGATGCTCATGGAGTTCCCCACCGTCGCCGAGCTGCTGGCGCTCGCCGTCACGGCGGGGGAGTCCGCGATCGGCGCGCTGGAACGGGTCAGCCGCCTCACCCGCGGCGAGCTCGGCACCGAGCTGCGGCTCGCGCTGGCCGACGCCCGCGCCGGCGCCACCCTCGTCCAGGCCCTCGAAGGCATCGCCGCCCGCACCTCGCTGCCGCCGCTCACCAGGTTCGTCGACGGCATGGCGGTGGCGATCGAGCGCGGCACACCGCTGGCGGACGTCCTGCGGGCACAGGCCGTGGACGTCCGTGAGGCCGGCAAGCGTCAGCTGCTGGAAGCCGGCGGGCGCAAGGAGATCGCGATGATGATTCCGGTCGTCTTCCTGATTCTCCCGACGACGGTGATCTTCGCGTTCTACCCGGCGCTCGTCAGCTTCACGGTGATCGCGCAGTGACGCTTCCGGTGCCATCCGGCACCGGGCGGTGCCGAACCGATGGCACCGATTGATCGGATCCTGGGAGGGGACATGAGAAGGATCAGAGGCAACACCAGCGACGAAGCCGACCGCACAGTCGGCAACGTGGACGGCGACACGGCCTGCCGCTCCGCTGGTCGTACGGCGGGCCAGCGAGTCGGTGCCGCCGTGTCACGAGCGGCGGCTCGCTGGGAGTCGCGGCGCGCCCGGCTGGTGGCGGCCGGAGCCGACCGCGGCGACGTGCCCGGCTGGGTGATGGTCACGGTGATGACGGCCGCGCTGGTCGTCGCCATCGCCACCCTGGCGACGCCGGCACTGCAGACCCTCTTCACCTCGGCTATCGAACAGGTGACCGGCATCGGCGGGAACTGATCGACCGCCCTCGCACGGCCGTGCCCGGGCGAATCCGGAGGTTCCTGCCTGGCGCCAGGGGCCCGCAGCCGGATGACATCCATACCGCCGGCCCCACTGCCCCTGCCGGCCCTGCCGGCGAGACCAGGCCTGCGGACGGCGGTTCGGCGATCGTCGAGTTCGTCCTGGTCGGGACACTGCTGCTGATCCTCATCCTGGGCGTCATCCAGGTCGGGCTCGTCCTGCACGTGCGCAACACCCTCGCGGCGGACGCGGCGGAAGGCGCCCGGCACGCCGCGAACCTCGACGTGCCGGCGATCGAGGGCGGCAGCTACGCGCAGCGACTCATCGCCGAGTCGCTGCCCGGCCGCTCCGACGCCGTCTGCACCGGCCAGGAGGAGGACGGGCCGGGTGACATCCCGCTCGTCCGGGTCACCTGCACCGTGGTCGTACCGCTGAGCCTCGTCCCGCTCGGTGACGGCGTCACCGTGACCGTGACCGGCCACGCGCTGAAGGAGACCCCTTGAGGCCCTCGATCCGCAGCCGGCGCTCTGGACGAGTCCRCAGCCGCCGTGCCGGCGGACGTCCGCACCCGTCGCGGTGGCGCCTGTCGCGGCGGCGACCGGCCGAGGCAGACCGCGGGTCGGCGATGATCGAGTTCGTCGGGCTGTCCCTGGTGCTGCTGATTCCCTTCGTCTACCTGTTCCTGGCCGTCTTCGCCGTCCAACGCGCCGCGTTCGGGGTGACTCAGGCTGCCCGCGAGGCAGGCCGCGCCTATGCCACCGCCCCCAACGAGACGGCCGGCCTCGAACGCGCCCGACTCGCGGCCCAGCTCGCCTTCACCGACCAGGGCATCCACGCCGCGCCGGAGATCAGGTTCGCCCCGCAGGGAGCCGACTGCGGCGCGGGCAACCCGGGCGACGGCGCCGCCACCCTGGAACCGGGCGCCCGCTTCGTCATCTGCGTGCGCGCCCTCGTCCCCCTGCCCGGCGTTGGAGCCATCGCCGGCGGCCTCGCCGACGTTACCGTCAACGGCCAGTTCACCGTGGTCGTCGATGCCTATCGGGCTGATCGTTCGGGCCTCTGACCAGCGGCTGTGCCGTTCTGATGACCTGTGGCGCTGTGGTACAGCGCTCGGAACACCGGTAACTGGCAGGAGTGCGGCCTGGGTGCGGAGGTCTGGCGAGAGCCTCGTCGGTGCCTGCGTCGGCTGGCCAGGGGCTGCAGGAGCCGCGTGCGTGTCTGCGCACAGGGCTTGCGGATATTGCGTTTGTTGCGGATGATGCGGTTGGGGTCGCTGAGGATCAGCGGACGAGAGGCATGGATGTTGGTGGGGTGGTGCGATGCCTGGCCTGGTTGACGATGCGGCAGCGCGGAGCGACTCCGGTGCGGAGCTTGCCCGGCGGGCGGCACGGCGCATCAGTGAGTACCTCACAACGCACCCTGGTGCTGATCAGGACACGATCAGGGGGGAGCTGGCGGGTGACGACGCCCTGGTTGTCCCCCGGGAGGCAACCGTTCTGCTCGCCAGGATCCTCCTGCTCCTGGCACAGGGGGAGAGCGTCAACGTCACGCCTGACTCCGCTGAGCTGACCACGCAGCAGGCGGCTGACTTCCTGAACGTCTCCCGGCCCTATCTGATCAGGCTGTTGGAGTCCGGAGAGATCCCGTTCCGCCTGGTTGGCACCCATCGGCGGGTCAGGTTCCGTGACCTTCACGAGTACCGGAGCCGCGACGATCTGGAGCGCAGGGGTGCGGCCGACGACCTGACCGCGCTGACCCAGGAACTGGGGCTGTACTGACCGATGGCCTTCACGGTGGTCTACGACGCCAACGTGCTCTACCCGAACACATTGCGCGATCTGCTGATCCGGATCGCGCAGTCGGGTCTGGTCCAGGCGAAGTGGACCGAAGAGATCCTCGACGAGATGCTCGCCGCGATCAGGCGAAACAGACCGGAGGTCTCGGCTGAGAAGTGTGATCGCCTCCGCAGCCTCATGAACGCCTCTGTTCGGGACGTCCTGGTGTCTGGCTACGAGCCGTTGATTGACGGGCTGAAACTTCCCGACCCCGATGACCGGCACGTGCTGGCAGCCGCGATCAAGGCTGGCGCACAGGTCATCGTCACCCGGAACCTGAAGGATTTCCCGGCTGCCGATCTGGAACTGTGGGCCGTCGAAGCGCAGTCGCCCGATGCCTTCGTGTTGGACCAGCTGAGCATTCGAGGGCAGGCGGTGGTCGCAGCCATCCAGCAGATCGCTGACTCCCGCACGAAGCCACCGGAGTCCGTCGACGACGTCCTGCGGCAGCTTGAACGTAGCGGACTCGTGGAGTCGATAGCGGCGCTTCGCGCGCTGTAGCCACCCAGCGATGGTGCGCGGGTGTTCGGCCTACGGGATCGGCGTCGGCGGGGCAGAGAGGGTCTGGCTGTCTGCGGCGACGAGCCTTTCGCGGACGGGGCGACGACGGAGCCCTTTGAAACGACGGAGTTGATAGTCGGCTTTTGCCAGGCGACTCGGTGGAAGACCCCGATAGAAGATCGACAACACCACGGTAAAGTGGCGCACTTTCGTTCGCGCCGGATCAGGGTCTTCGCAGGTGAGCACAGCGATAACGTGAAATGAACGGCCAGTTCACGGTGGTCGTCGATGCCTATCGGGCTGATCGTTCGGGCCTCTGACCAGCGGCTGTGCCGTTCTGATGACCTGTGGCGCCGTGGAACAGCGCTCGGAACACCGGTAACTGGCAGGAGTGCGGCCTGCGGGCGGGGGTCTGGCGAGAGCCTCGTCGGTGCGTGCGTCGGCTGGCCAGGGGCAAGGGGCTGCGATGATCCGGTCGCGTTGATCAGCGCTGGCGGCAGGTCGACTCCTTGTCTCCGGCAGCCATGACCGTGACCGCGCCTATTCCGTGAGGAGACCCGTGGTTCCCCACCATGGACGCGCCCTGATCCGCGAGATGCGGATAGCTGGGCCTGACGCCGGCCCCTACGACCTGAGCGCCGAGCCAGACGGGACGCTGTGGGTCACGATGGTTCACGCCGGGCGGATCGCGCGGCTGACCCCTGGTGGTCATCTTGACTCGTATCAGCTCGCCCCGGCCTCCTGCGGGCCGTCGATCATCACCGAGGGTCCGGATGGCGCGATGTGGTTCACCCGCAACCGTGACCACCGGATCGGAAGGATCGCCCGCGACGGCGCGACCACGTCCTACCTCGTCCCTACTCCGGACGGTGGGCCCTTCGGTATCACGACCGGCCCGGACGACGCCCTGTGGTTCACCGAGATGAACAGTGACCGGATCGGACGCATCACCACCGACGGCACGATCGCCGAGTACCCGCTCCCCGTGACCGGCGCCCTGCCGGCGGCGATCACTGTTGGAACCGACCAGGCCGTCTGGTTCACCCTCAACCAGGCGAACGCGATCGGTCGCATCACTCCCGCCGGGAAGATCACGCTTCACCCGCTGCCCACCCCGGGCGCGGCTCCGGTCGGGATCTGCCGCCACACCGATGGTGCGATCTGGTTCGTGGAGATCGCCGCCGGTCAGATCGGCCGGATCCGCACCGACGGAAGGATCGAGGAGTTTCCCCTTCCCGATCGGGAGGCCCGGCCTCACGCGATCATCGCTGACCCGCTCACCGGCGGCTGTTGGTTCACCACCTGGGCCGCGGGCCGGATCGGTCACATCACTCCCGACGGAAGGATCGACGAATACGAGCTGCCGACGCCGTCCAGTGAACCGCACGGTCTCACCGTCACCGGAGAAGGGACCGTCTTCGTCGCACTCGAAACCGGAGGACTCGCGCGCCTGGAGCGGACTGCGGTCGTTTCTGAGAACTGACCCCGTTGATTACGGCCACAGCGGTTGGAAGATCGGCTATGTCATGGTGAGCTGATGAGTTCGGCCGAGTCCACAGCGCGCCCACGCTCGGCTGCAGGCACGGACGTGGAAACCGAATAGCGACCGCCTCCATGAGACGCCGAGAATCCAGTCCATGTCCGCCACCCACATCCTGCTGATCTGCGGCGCGGCAGGCGTCGGTAAATCGTCGACCGCCTACGAGGTCGCCCATCGGCTGCGTGCCCTCGACGTGGCACACGCGATGATCGACTCTGATGAGCTTGACCGAGTCCACCCCTGGCCGCCCCCCGGACTGCCCGCCAGTGAGCTGTCCCGACGCAACCTCGCCGCGATCTGGAGCACCTTCGCAGCCCTCGGCCACACACGGCTTCTGCTCACCGGCGTCTTCGTCGCCCTCGCCGAGGAGGCGGCCTGGATCGCAGAAGCGGTGCCCGGTGCGGACGTCACCGTCGTCCGCCTGACCGCCGACCTTCCCACGCTCGCCAGCCGGATCCACCGTCGAGAGATCGGATCTGGTGCGCAGGCGCAGCTCGCCCGAACCATCCGGCAGCTTGAAATGATCGACCAGTGTGACCCGTCAGGCACAACGGTCATCGACACCACCGGCCAGACGATCGCGACCACCGCAGCCCAGATCATCGACGTCTGGCTGAATCAGCCCGGCGCCCGGGGGTGACGCGACCCCCGGGCGGTAACGGAGAAACTGGGCGTACGCATATCCGTTCCCGGACTCGGCGGGCCGGACGGCGTTGACGGCGCGTCGCCCGCTGGCCATCGCCTGTAGCCCGCTGGCCATCGCCAGGAGTGCGGGCGCAGAACGGTCAGCAATCTCATCCGACGAGGCGAGGGAGCCGGAGGTGGGCCTGTCGCGATCCGCGTCTTCCTGCGGCTCGGCAGCCCGCAATCGTATGTCCCCGGGCTTATCCACAGTCCCCGGGGTTTTCCGCGAGGCGCAGAAGGGTCCCGAGGAGAATCGTTTCCAGGAATGCCCGGAGCTGGCTGAACCTTCCGAGTGGCACCCTTCTGACTTCTTCACCTGGCCGGCGGAGCAGTGCCGCGACCTCCTCACGCGCTGGCAGGACGACTTTGCGATCATGAATGGCCTGGTGGAGCGCACCGAGCCGCAACGCACCCTGCAACCGGCCGACTTTCCGACCAGCATCGGTCAGGCGTCTGATTTTGAGATCTATTTTCCTTCGAATGGTGTTGCCATCATGTGTATAGTTAATTCATGGTGGTGGATGGGGGTCCCGAGAACAGTCTCCGTGCTGCCTACGATGCGGCCGACCCGGTCCTCTGGCGTCGGGCCGTTGCTGATCTGCGGGCCCTGGATGTCGCGGACGCCTGCGCACGCCGGGGTCGCGAGGTGGTCCGCGGCGAGCTCGGCATGGCGTCCATCAGCGGCGTCGACAAGGCGATTCGCGCCGCCCGTGACACTCGGGACGACCCGGAGCGCCTGGCGCTCGCTCTGGCGATGCGGCCAGCCATCATGCTGGCCGCGCTGATCGCGGCGGCGCCGGGCTGGCGGGTGGAGCCGGAAACGGGCACGGTGGCCCGGTACTACGACGCGGGCGGTTCTGATGTGACCGGCCGGCCGGACGTGACAGCGCTGTTCCGCCGGGCTGTCCGGGTCGATCTCGGTGCGTACGTCTGGGGGGTCGCGCCGGTGGATCTGATCCCGAAGCAGGGCGTGGTCATCGCCGGTGAGGCGGACAACCCGGCGGACGCGATCCGCCGGGTGCTGGCCACGCCGTTGGAAGGCGCGCCGGCTGAGGAACGGCTACACGGGCAGTGAGTGTCGTTTTCCGTCTCGCCTGCTCGGGGTCGATCGTCTCCGAAAACCCTTGAGATGATGGGTCGGTGACGACGGCTGCAGCTGCTTCATCCCTCATCCATGGGTCCTGCACGCTGACCCGTGATCTGGCGGTGCCACCGGGCCGCGTCTTCGCGGCCTTCTCCGACCTCGTGCTGCGCCAACGCTGGTTCCGCATACCCAGCGAGCCGGGGGCGGCCCACCACGAGCTGGATTTCCGTGTCGGTGGGCGGGAGGTCGCCCGCGGCACGTTCGCTCCCGCCGGTGTTCCGGAGCAGGTCGAGTATCACTCGGAATTCCTGGACATCGTCCCCGATGAACGCATTGTGTTCACCTATGCGATCACGGTTGACGGTCGCCGCCACTCCATATCACTCGTCACCGTGGAGCTGGCCGCGGCGGGATCCGGCACACGTGTGACCCGCACCGAACAGTACGTGTTCCTTGTTCTCACGGGTGATGGCGGGGTCGACGTCGCCCATCTCGAAGGCAGCATGCGGTTGCAGTTCAACGGACTGGAATCGGCCGTAGGCCATCCCTGAGCTGGCCGGAGACGGCGACGGCATCACCGGTCGCGGAGCAGCGGTCCCGTGCCGGCATCCACATAGAGCCACTGGCCGTCGACCCGCGTGAACGTGCTGCGTTCGTGCTGCACGTGGCGTTCGCCGTCCGCTGTGCGCGCGATCGCGCGGAATTCCACGGCACCGCTGTCGTCGCCGGGGCCGCCGTTCACGGTGTCGACGATCTGCAGGGCGCGCCAGGTCAGACCGGCGTCCAGCGCCAGGCGTCTGGGACGGGTTGAGGGATGCCAGGTACGCAGCAGGTAAGGCGCGAGGCCGCGGGCGAAGGCGCTGTAGCGGGACCGCATGAGAGCTTCGGCGGTCGGCGCCGGGCTCCCGAGGTGGAAAGGCTCGCAGCACTGCGCGTACTCACGGCGGGAGCCGCACGGGCACCGGTCCACGACGCTCATGCCGTATGACGCGCTATCACGACGGGCCCCCAGGAACGCATAGCGTGGGCTGAGCTGGTGCCCGACACGCTATCGCGGTGGGGGGCCCGCCGTCGGGCGCCATGATCCGCGGGTGCGGCGGGGATGACAAACTGCCAACGGTCCAGGACGGAACGGGGCCGGGACGTGCGCGGACGTCAGCCGGCGGCGAGTGGTGGGCAGGGAAGCCGAGGTGGCGGTGGCCGAGGAGACGATGGATCGGGCGGGCACGCCGCTGGTCTGGTACGTCAGCTACGGGTCGAACCTGCGGTCGTCGCGACTGGCCTACTACCTGGCGGGTGGGGTGATGCCGGGCACGACCCACACCTACCCCGGTTGCCGAGACCGCCGTCCGCCGCGTGCCGCCGCACCGCTCCTGCTGCCGGGATCGGTGTACTTCGCCCTGGAATCGAAGGTCTGGGGCGGTGGCATGGCGTTCTACGATCCGACGGTGCCAGGGCTGGCCGCGGCCCGCGCGTACCTGCTCAGCCGTCAGCAGTTCGTCGACGTCGCGGCGCAGGAGATGCACCGGGAACCCGGCGGCGACCTCGACCTGACCGCTCTGACCGCGCCGGCCGGTCGGCGCGGCGCCGGCCGGGCCGTTCTCGGGCCCGGCCGGTACGAGACGGTGCTGCTCGTCGGGTACTGGGGCCCGGTGCCGTTGCTGACGTTCACCGCCCCGTGGGTGCTGGCCGATGTCGCTCTCACCGCTCCTTCTGGGGCCTATCTGGACATGCTGGCGGCCGGGTTGGGCGAGTCCCACGGCTGGCCGCCGGCGCGGATCGCCGCCTACCTGGCCGGGCTGCCCGGCGCCCGGGGCGTCTGGCAGCCCGACGAGATCGCCGGACGTCTCATCGCGGCGGAGGCGACCGAACCCGCCTGATGATTCCTTCTCGCCGCGGGTGAGGCGACACGCTGCCATCATCGGCACGCCTGCGCACCAGGGCGGGCTGACGGCATCGCGGCAGCCCGGCCGGATCGGCTCGGCTCGGCTTCTAGCCGGCCGACTGCCCTGGATGTTCCACCGTGCGGGCGAGGATGCCGAGAGTGGCGCGTAGGGCGGCCTCGGGGATGACGGGGAAGGCGCCTCTGGTGCGATACGCCTCGTCGATCTCGCTCCAGTCGTAGTACGAGGTGACCATGGTTCCGGCGTCTTCTCGTTCGAGACGGTATCCATACAGGTGGCGCGGTGGGGGATCGAGCATCACCCCTCGGATGGTCCACTCGATCAGCTCGTCGGCGACGAACCGCGTGATGACGACGGTGACCTCGTACCTTCCGAGCGGGTAGTCGTTGAGGGACTCGCGGTCCATGTGCATGACGAACTCGTCGCCGACGCCTGTCGCCGGCTTTCCGTCGCTCCACTGGAGCATCCCGGAACTGTCGATCGACACATGGCCTCGCGGGTCGCGGAGCACCTCGAAAATTCTCTCGGGCGGCGCCGAGATATACCGCCGCACCTCGAATCTGGCGTCACTCACCGGACGCTCCTCCACCTTGTTCCGCTGTCCTGTTCCACGGTCTCATCCGACTATCCGATGACCAGGTCGTCGTGGTTCGGCCTCCGCAGCCGGTGCCACATCTCGTTTCCGGGGAACGGACAGTTCGTGACCGATCGGCCATGGTCGTTGCGGTAGTAGCTGTTCGCCCGCGGATCCATGTAGATCTTGTGCTTCTCGCGGGCGTCGAGCTGGTCGTTGTACCGCCAGTAGGCCTCCTCGGTGACCTCGACGGTGCGCTTCCCAGTGAGGATCAGCTCCCTGACGAGGTCGAGGAGGTAGCGGGTGACCATCTCCTGGTGGTTGATGACGCCGAGCCCGCCGTACGGGTTCATGTTCGGCCCATAGATCAGGAACAGGTTCGGGAAACCGGGGAGCATGGTTCCGATGTAGGCGCGGGGGCCGTCCTTCTGCCAAAGGGTGTGGACCGACAGCCCGTTCCGCCCGATCACGTCCATCGGCCAGAGGCATTCGTTCGCGCGGAATCCGGTCGCGTAGACGATGACGTCGACCTCGTGGTCGGTGCCGTCCGCAGTGCGTACGCCGGTGGGGGTGATCCGCTCGATCGGGTCGGTGACGAGCGTGACGTCATCGCGCATGATCGCGTCGTACAGGTTGTAGGCGGCGTCGACCTGAACGGGCCGCGCGGAGAACGGAGGGTGCGGCGGGATCATCTTCTCCGCCAGGTCCGGCCGGCTCGCCAGCTTCTTACGAATGAATGCGACCCGCTCGTCGCGGATCTCCTTGTTGACCTCGCTGCGCGCGAACTCGTCGTCGAAGTCGGGGTCGATCTCGCGCAGCGGGCCGGACTGGTACGGGCCGAGCAGCCACGTCGTCCGGAAGCGCATGAAGTGCGGGTGCAACGGCAGGTTCCGGTCCAGCCAGCCGACCTGTTCGGGGAAGGGCGAGAGGTATCCGGTGTGCTCGAAGAGCCACTGCGGGGTCCGTTGGAAGACGCTGACATGCCTGGCGAGCCGGGCCAGCTCGGGGACGAGCTGCACTCCCGAACAACCCGTGCCGATCACGGCGAACCGCTTGCCTGCGGGGTCCAGGTCGACCGGCCAGCGCGCGGTGTGGAACGCGAGGCCCTCGAACGTCTCCATTCCGTCGATGTGGGGGATGCTCGGCCGGGAGAGCAGCCCGACCGCGCTGATGACCGCGTCGGCGCGCAGCACCCGCTCGCCATCCGGGCCCCTGGCCACGACCTCCCAGGTCGAGGTGTCCTCGTCCCAGGTCATCGTGGAGACCTCGGTGTCGAAAACGATGTGCTCGCGCACCCCGAACTCGTCGGCGAACCAGTTGAAGTACTGCTGGTTCTCGTCCCGTGAGCACCACGGCGACGGGGTTTCCGCCGCTACCCCGAGGATGTGGGTGTAGGCCCGGCTGGGGGAGTCGACGCGGGCACCGGGATAGCGGTTCTCATACCAGGTTCCACCGACACCGGAGTTCTTCTCCAGCAGGGTGAAGGCGATTCCGGCATGTTTGAGCTGGGCCGCCACGTTCAGGCCGCCCATGCCGCCACCGACGATGATGACGGAGAAGTTCTGGAGGCGCTGCGGGTCGGGCGCTGGGGTGTCCGCGTCCCAGGACAGCCCGCGGGCCCACGGGTCGAGGCCGAGCTCTTCCATCCACAGCTCGATGTCCTCGGCCGGTACCTCGTCCACACCCCCGGCCAATGCCAGGCTGCGCGGGAGCCGCTCCCGCGGGCCGGGGCCGAGAGGACCCGCACCCGAGTCGCGATAGTCCTTCAGGAAACGGGCGGTCCGGCGCCGAAGAATGTCGACGTCGGCTGGGTCGGTCAGCCCGAAGGAGAGATTTCCACCCACATAGCCGGGTACCGGGCCGATCTTCGTGGCGGCGACGCTCTCATCCCCGGTGAGCTGGTACAGCAGCCCGCGTAAGGCTAGAGGATCGGCATAGGTCACCGCATCGTCGATCTGCTCGTCGCTGGCGTCGAGAAGCTCCGGCCGAGATTGCCCGTTTCCCGTGGTCACGTCTTCCACTACCTCCGGTTTTCCGTGGTGGCGACATTCGCAGGAGTGTGAGCAGTCGCTCAGGCTGGTGGCGGCGGCTGCACAGCCCGCAGATGGTCCGCCATCATCAGCGGTGTAACCGCCATCACCCCGCCGTCGACCGGCAGGACGACCCCGGTGATCCAGCGGGCCTCGTCGCTGGCGAGGAACACGGCGGCCCAGCCGACGTCCCAGCCGTCGCCGCCCGTGCCCAGCATCGTTGACGCCGCCGCCATCCGCTGGCGGTAGTCCGCTTCCGGAGTGACACCGACGACCGAGAACAACAACGGGGTCGTGATGTGGCCGGGGGCGATCGCGTTCACGCGGATTCCCTGCCTGCCGTGCGCATACGCCATGTCGACGGTGAGCGCGTGCATGCCACCCTTCGCCGCGGCATAGCTGGCATAGCCGCCACCGCGGGCCCCGGCGATCGAGCCGATGTTCACGATCGACCCGGAGCCTCTGGCCGCCATCACGGGGACCGCGCTCTTACTCGCGAGGAACATCGTGCGCAGGCTGAGCGCCTGCACCCGGTCCCAGTCGGCCTCGCTGGTGTCGACGACGGTGCCGGCCGCCGAGACGCCGATGTTGTTCACCAGGACGTCCACCGTGCCGAAGGCGTCGACGGCCGTGGCGACCATCGCCTCGCAGTCCGCCGCCTTCGTCATGTCCCCGGCGAAGACGACGGCCTCCCCGCCCTCACGCTCGATGATCTTCCTGGTCTCGGTGGCGCGGTCGGGGTCGATGTCGGCCAGCACGACCTGCGCGCCCTCGCGGGCCAGCAGAATGGCGCAGCCCCGGCCGGTTGCCATGCCGGGGCCCGGCGTCGAGCCGGCCCCGGTGACGACGGCGACCTTGCCGCTGAGACGCCCCTGCGTGGTCATTCGCAAACTCCCGGTCGGCGCGTTGTCTGACCAGCACGTTAGTTCGGACAGGACGGCGTCACAAGTGGGTGTTCACTTTCTTTGCCGGCCAGAGTCCAGATCGGGTCGGGTGACGGCTCGTCATCCGGGCTGCCCGCAGGGCGCGGCTGATGAACGCGGCTCGGCTGGTGCGCGCCGGCGCGGAGTAGGCGGACGGAGTAGACGGACACCGCGTCGGTGCCCCGCCGATCACCGGGCAGGGCGGACCATCCGGCGGCTCGTGCTCTCGGATTCGTGCTGATGCGGTACGCGTGAGGCGATCTTCGTGCTTCCTGTCGGGGCGGGCCGGCGACAGGCTGCGGATCGGAGCCGAGATGGGCGTGCCGTCACTCTCGGACTCGGCGGACAACGCGGATGAGAATCGACGACGCCACGGTGAACAGGTGCGCTCCCATTCACTTCTGAATCGTGATCGTGTCTTTGCGTCTCGGCAGCGGAGAACGTGGGCTGGGGCTCGTACCTGATAGTCCGGCGGGGCCGGCTTCTCCACAGGAGTCCCGCGGGAGCACGAGTCCGGTCCGGCGTGTCGAGCCCGGCTTCGCTGTCCGGCAACCGATGCTCCTCTCGTCCGCGGGAAGATCCGCTGGAAATTCTGGCGTGGCTGGCGCGGTGTTTTTGGGAGAGAGGTCCATGAAAGTCGCTCGATTCACCGGGCTTGGTTCGAAAGTCCGGTCCAGTTGTATCGTCGGTACACTTCTGTTGGGTGCGCTGGTCGGTGTCGCGACGCTGCCCAACACGGCCGCGCTCGCGGACGGGCCCGACCGGGCGAACATCCGTGTCATGACGCAGAACACGTATGTGGGCAGCGATTACCAGGCCATTGTCGACGCGAAGACGCCGGCGGAGTTCGCCGCGGCGGTGACGCTGACATACCAGCAGATTCTGGCGTCAGACCCGAAGGCGCGCGCCGCCGCGGTTGCCCGCGAGATCGTGCGGAACCAGCCCGATCTGGTCGCCCTTCAGGAGGCGGACATCGTACGTACCGGTGCGGCACCGGCGACGAACGTGCAGTCAGACCAGCTCAAGGCTCTCCTCGCCGCGCTCCGCGCGCAGGGCCAGCCCTACCAGCCGGTGGCGATCGTGCCCGAGCTCGATGCCGAGTACCCGAGCACCCTTGGCTTCGATGTGCGCATCAGCGCGCGGAACGTGATCCTTGCCCGGGTCGGTCGCGTCAGGGTCTCGAACCTGCAGGCCCAGACGTTCGCCGTCAACCAGGTGTTCCAGTCCGCGGTCGGCTCGATTACCTTCCGCAACGGCTGGACGTCGGTCGACGCCGTCGTCGGTGGCCGCGCCTTCCGGTTCGTCACGACCCACCTGGAGGCGAGCCCGCCGTTCACCACGCAGCTGGCGCAGGCGCGGGATCTTGTTGCGAGTGCGGCGAACACCCGGCTCCCGGTGGTGTTCGCCGGTGATTTCAACACCACGGCCAACGACCCTCAGAACCCCACATTCCCGACGTACCAGTTCCTGCTTGATTCCGGTTTCGTCGACGCCTGGGCCAAGAAGAACCCCGGGAATCCTGGCTTCACCTGCTGTCAGGCACCCGACCTGCGTAATCCGGTCTCCGCCCTGATCGCGCGAATTGATCTGGTCCTCTTCCGCGGAGGCTTCGACGTGGCCGATGTCCACCGGGTTGGGGACCGGCAGAGCGACCGCACGCCGTCGGGGCTGTGGCCGTCCGACCACGCCGGCGTCGTCGCGACTCTGCGGCTGCCGGACCGGGGGTATGGCGGCTGAGAGCCGTCATACGTAGCCGGAACACCCGAGAAGCCCGGTGTACCCAGACACCACGATGTGCTGGGAGACCGGTCCGAGTGGCCGTCGTCGTGCCCGCGCAGGCGTGGCGCACGACGACGGCCACTGCACTCACGTCGATTTCAGAAGGTTCATCCGCACGAAAAGGTTACGGCGCTGTTCGAGTCGCGCTTTGGGTGGTGCGGGGCAGGTCCGGCGCCCGCGAGCCCTCCAACCTGACCCGCAGGCTCTGCAGGCCGCGGATGGTCAGGGTCTCGCGATAGGTCGGCTCCGGATCCAGCACGGCGAAGGCATGCGCGTGGCGCAGCAGCGTCGTCAGGACGATCTCAAGCTCCAGCCGGGCGAGCTGTGCCCCGAGGCAGAAGTGGATGCCGAGCCCGAACGCGAGGTGGCGAGGAGCCGGAGTTGGGCCGGCGAAGCGGGTCACGTCCAGTCGGTCCGGATCGGGGAACACCCGGGGGTCCCGATTGGCGCCGGCGACCAGGATGACGACGGCCTCGCCGCGGCCGAAGTCCCGGCCGGCCAGGTGCCGCTCCTGGAGCGCGACCCGGTTGGTGAAATGGACCGGCGGATCGAAACGGAGCAGCTCGTCCACGGCCGAGGGGATCAGATCGGGCCGCTCGCGCAGCAGGTTGAGCTGGTCGGGGTGACGGCTCAGCGCCAGCACCATGTTGCCGGTCATGTGCACCGTCGTCTCGTAGCCGCCGAAGAGCAGCAGTACGCAGATGTCCTGTAGTTCCGTCTCGGTGAGGCGATCCCCGGCGTCGTCGATCGTGGCCAGCTGGCTGATCAGGTCCGGCCCCGGCCGGGCGCGGCGTTCGGCGACCAGCCCGCGGAAGTATTCGGAGAACGCCGCCGCGGCGATCTCCCGGCCGCGCAGCTCGTCCTCGGCGAGCAGCGGATCCGGGTCCAGGCCCCTGGCCAGCGCCCGGACCCAGGTGTCGAAGCGCGGGTGGTCCTCGATCGGAACGCCGAGCAGCTCACAGATCACGGTGATGGGCACGGTCGCGGCAAGATCGGCGACGAGGTCGAACTCGGCGGCGGCGAGCGCGCTGGCCACCGCGCGTTCGGCGGTCCGTTCGACAAGCGGGCGCAGCCGCTCCATCGCCCGCGGGGTGAACGCCTTGCTGACCAGCCCGCGCAGGCGCGTGTGGTCGGGTGGGTCCATCCGGATGAAGGATCSCGGGATGTTCTCGGCTACGACACCTGGTCGGATGGGGCTGATTCCCGCGGAGTATCCGTGGCCCCACCGAGGGTCGCTCAGGACCGTCATGCAGTCGTCGTGCCCGGTGACCAGGTGAACGTCGAACGGGGTCGCGACGAGCGGGCCCAGCTCGCGGGCAGCGTGGTAGAAGGGGTACGGGTCGTTGCGGTTCTCGAGGCTGAACATGTCGAGGACCGTGTCGAGGACCGTCTGGGCCGGGTCGGGGGCAGGCATCGCCCTTGTCTCCTCGCTTCGGGCTCGCCCGACATCCAGAAGCCCGTCGGCAGCGGTACTGCGCGGCGAACCTCGGCCGATCATCCGGGCGAGGGGAACAGGTTGGACCCTTCCCCACCGCACCCTGCCCGGCATTCCGGCGCCCGGCCTGGCGGATCAGAACCCGCAATCAAACGATTCATTCGCTCGCCGTCATTCGCTCGCCGGCTGGTTGTTCATGATTCTGTTTCTCGCAGGGCGCCGGCGAGGACCGCGACCACCATCGCGCGGAGGGCATCGGTTCGAGGTGGCGTGCCCGTGCGATCGGCGAACAGCAGATGCCCAGCCCCGATCAGCGCGGGAGCGAGCGTGTCGATGTCGGCGTCGGCGTTGACGCGACCCAGGTCGCGTTCGGCGGCGAGGTAGGAAGCGATCATGGCTGCCGCCTCCGTCAGGATTGGGACGCCCACCGGCCAGGTCCGGCGCAGCCGGGCGCGCAGCTCGTCCCGGAAGGTGATGAGCGGGACGATCGCCACGGCCACCGAGGCGAACAGGTCCGCCAGGGCGCCGGTCAGGTTGTCGGCGACGGTTCCGGTGCCGGCGGTCTCGCGCAGGGCGGTGGCCTCGGTGCCGAGCCGGCCGGCGCGGTCGAGCACGAACTCGGCCAGGAAGTCGTCGAAGTCCTCGAAGTGCCGGTGCAGGACGCCCTTGGCGCACCCTGCCTCGGCGGTGACCGCCCGGCTGGTCAACGCGCTCGGCCCCTGCTGGCGCAGGACCCGTTCGGTGGCGTCGAACAACTGGGTGCGCACGTCGCGGATGTGTACCCCTGTCGGCACAGCCGCGTCCTCCTCCTGTGAAGGCCCCGATCGTTCCCTAGTGGGCATGCGCCCACTAGGGTGGGCGCATGCCCACTAGTTCGCGGGACCAACCGCGACCATCGGGGAACGAGCCTCATCAGGCCAGGCGGGTCGCGGAGTCCTTCGGGGCGGACGCCGAGCGCTACGACCGGACTCGCCCGCACTATCCTGACGCACTCGTCGAGCGGATCGTCGCCGCGAGTCCCGGACGGGACGTGGCCGACGTGGTCGACGTGGTCGACGTCCTGGACATCCTCGATGTCGGCTGCGGTACCGGGATCGAGGCCCGGCAGTTCCAGGCGGCGGGATGCCGGGTGCTGGGAGTCGAGCCGGACCCCCGGATGGCCCGGTTCGCACGGCGCCGCGGAACCGACGTCGAGGTGGCGACCTTCGAGGACTGGGACCCGGCCGGCCGGGAATTCGACGCGGTCGTCGCCGGCACGGCCTGGCACTGGGTCGACCCGGTCGCCGGGGCGGCCAAGGCGGCCCGGGTGCTGCGGCCCGGTGGCCTGCTCGCGCCTTTCCACCACGTGTTCCAGTACCCGCCGGAGATACTGGACGTCCTCGGTGCTGCCTACCGTCAGGCGGCGCCGGACATGCCGGTCAACCTCGACCCGCTGCGCCAGGCCCTGGACGCCTACCAGGCACTTTTCACCAAGATCGCTGATGGTATCCGTCGTTCGGGCGGGTTCGGTGAACCGGAGCAGTGGCGGTTCGACTGGGAGCGCACCTACACCCGGGACCAGTGGCTGGACCAGCTGCCCACCCACGGCGGGCTCACGCTGCTCCCACCGGATGGGCTGGCGGCGGTCCTGGCGAGCATCGGCACCGCGATCGACGCGATGGGCGGCAGCCTCACGATGTCCTACGCCACGGTCGCGGTCGTCGCATCGCGAACCGGCGCTGTCGGCTCACAGGGCGAGTTCGCGGTCCGCTGATGCCTGGAGGGCGGGGATCAATGTGCTGACCCGTTCAAGCTGGTCGAGCTGCGAGGTCAGGTCCAGGGCACCCAGCCGGGTGACGAGGTGGCGCGCTCCGGCGGCGACATACCGGGCCAGGCCCGCGAGGACCTGGTCGGCCGAGCCGGTGAGCACCGCCTGGATCCGCGCCAGATCGTCCAGCGGCATCCCGTAGGTGGCCCGGGCGTAGTCCTCCATCGCTCGGCGACCGCGTTCGGGGTCGTCGTCGATCCGTACCGAGACGAACAGTGCGGGGGTGATGTCGCCGTCGGCCCGACCGGCGCCGGTCGCCGCCGTGCGGACGTCCCGGAGCCCGGACGCGTAGTCGGCGGGGTCGGGCGGGTAGGGCAGCCAGCCGTCGTACATCCGGCCGGTGCGGCCCAGCGCGGCCGGGGTCGCGCCACCGAGCCAGACCGGTGGGCCGCCGGGCCGGAACGGCCTGGTCGCGGGCGGGAGGTCGGTGAACCTGAGGAGCTCGCCGTGGAAGGAGCCGGCGCCGTTCCACAACGCCCGCCACAACGCGACCGTCTCGTCCAGTCGGGTGAAGCGCCGTTCCCACGGCACCTCGGACAGGTGGTAAAACGGGCGGCCGAACGGGCCGGGGAAGCCGGCGCCCACCGCCACCGTGAGCCGCCCACCGGAGAGCAGGTCGATCGACGCCAGGGACTGCGCGGCCTGCACCGGCCGGCGCAGGAACGGCAGCAGCGCGCCCGTTCCCAGGGCCACGGCCTCGGTCGCGGGGGCGAGCGCGGCCAACATCGTCAGCGCTTCGATGCGTGGGCTGATCAGCGTGTCGTTGACGAAGAGCGAGGTGAAACCGAGGCCTTCGGCCCGGCGCCCGAAGGCGACCAGCTCGCGGGGATCATCGCCTGGGCCCCACTGCGAGGCACCGGTCGGAAGCAGTACGCCGATGTTCATGGCGACGATGCTCGCGGCCGCGGTGTGCGGCAACAATTCCCGGCAGGGAATGCCCAGCGGCGATGCCCAGGCGGGGAAGGCCGTCGGGGAATGCCCGGGAGCCGTCGCCGGTACAACAGATCCGTGGACTTTCCCCGCGCGCTCCGCGACCGCCGTACCCACCGGCGTCTCAGCCAGCTGGATCTGGCGCTGCGGGCGGGAACCACCCAGCGCCATCTCAGCTTCATCGAGTCGGGCAGGTCCGTCCCCGGCCGGAACATGGTTCTGCGCCTGGCCGAATCACTGGAACTGCCGTTGCGGGAGCGTAACGAGCTGCTGCTGGCCGCCGGATACGCGCCCGTCTACCCGGAGAGCTCGTTCGACGACCCGGCGCTGGCCCCGGTGCGCGCGGCGATCGAGCACATCGTTCGTGGGCACCTGCCGTACCCGGCACTGGTCGTCGACCGCAACGGTGACCTGATCGCGGCGAACGACACGTTCGACCTGATCACCGAGGGTGCGGCGCCCGAGCTGGTCGGCCCGGGAACGAACGTCTACCGGCTCGCGCTGCATCCCGACGGCATCGCGCCGCGGATACGCAACCTCGCCGAATGGGCGCGGCACATCCTGGCGCGACTGGGCCATCTGACGCAGCTGCGCGCCGAACTCGCCGGCTACGTTCCCGAGCTGGCGCCGTCGGACGGGTCTCTCGGTTTCGCGGTTCCGCTCCACCTGGATTCATCACGCGGTGAGCTGCGCCTGATGACAACCGTGACGTCCTTCGCCACCGCCGTCGATGTGACCCTCGCGGAGCTGAAGCTGGAGGCGTTCCTGCCGGTCGACACCGCGACGACAGCTGCCCTCTCCGCCGCCAGCCGGCCTCGGTAGCCGGCCCTCTCGGCGGCTACCGAGGCCGGCTGAGGCTTTCCGGGCCGGGTGTGACACGCACACGTACTCGCTGTTGCCGCGATGTTGCGTAGCGGCGCCGAACGTTGGGGAAAGTTTTGGGCTGGCACGTAAACCTGGCCGCACCGAAGTCGCTCTTAGGAGGTGGAAACAGCCGAAGGGCAGCTGGGGTACCCGGTGGGTGATGTCACCGCCGCCAGCGTCCACCAGAGCAGGAGGCGTCGATGGCGGAACGTCCTGACAGCCCATCCCTCATCCGATCACGGTGGCGTCCTTCGGGGCGGCGGCTGACCCGCGCCCTCGGCAGGCTGACGGCGGTGGCCCTGGTCGGGCTGGTGACCGCCACAGCCGCGGGCCCGGCGACGGCTGCCGGCCCCGGCGGTGCCGGCCCCGGCGGTGGTGGCGGCCGGACGTCGGCTCCGACCGTGGACGGGGTGAAGGTCGGCTGGCTGCCCAGGGGCGTCAGCCTCGTCGATGTGCAGCCGACCACGCGGATCGGCAGGAATGTCATCGTCGCCCGTTTCGAGGGCGCTGACACCCGCGTTTCGCTGACCATCCAGCGGGAGACACCGGACGCCACGCTCGATGAGGTGGCCAGCGCCTACGCCCAGTACTACCCCGCGCAGTATCTGGGACGGATCGCGCTGCGCGGCACCGAGGCCGTCACCCTGCGGACCAGCAGCGGCGGAATCAACGAGCTGACCTGGGTCGAAGGTGACCCGTCCGTGGTGCTGACCGTCGGCGGCTCCGTCGGTGGGATCAGGACCCCCACGGTGGGCCCGCTGCCCGAGGCCGACCTGCTCCGCGTCGCGGGTTCGCTCACCGTCGGCCCGGCCCCGGCGCAGACGGCCTGGCAGAAGGCGTCGGAACCGCGGATCAGGGCTGCCTTCACGACCGCCCTCAACAGCTCCGATGCCCCGCCGCGGGTTCCGCTGGCCGCCGTCGAGAACGGCCAGCGCCTGGTCGGCCTCCTGGAGCAGTTCCGGGCCACCTACCCGGGCCTGACCGCGCAGATCACCGTGAACAAGGTCTACATCTGGGCGCATGACCGCGCCTCGGTCAACTTCACCGTCGCCTACAGCTACGGGGGCTTTTCCGGTTCGATCGGCAGCAGCGGCCAGGCAGTGTTCGACCGCGGCTCCTGGAAGGTCTCGGAGCAGACCTACCGCAACGTTCTCGGACTTGCGTCCGGGCTCGGAGGTGCTGTGGCGTAGCCCGCTGACCAGCGGTTTCCGGAGGTCATGCGGCCATGATGCGCCGCGCCGCCGGAGCCGCTGACTGCCTGACCGCTCGCCGGCGGCGCGACGCGAACCCCGCGCCGCCGGCGACTCACAGTCGGCTCAGCGTGCCCGCGGGGGCGACGGTCCGCATCACGGCGGACCGTCGCCCCGTCGCCGTCCATGCGGCGGAACCGGGCAGCCGGGCCCATCGATGGGGGCACTCGATGGACGGGGCGTCCTACGAGTCGTTCGAGGATTTCATCACCGCCTCGGCTGACCGTTTGATGAGGACCGCCTTTTTGCTCACCGGCAACCGCCATGCGGCCGAGGATCTGCTGCAGGGTGCCCTGGAACGCACCTATCAGCGATGGGACCGGGACCGGATCGTCACACCGGAGGCCTACGTCCGCCGGGTGATGGTGAACGCGGCCTCGCGCCGTTGGCGGTCACGGCAGTTCTTCCGGGAGGTGCCGCTGGACGCCGCCGCCGAAAAGGCCGACGCGTCCAGCGCGCCGGAGCTCGGATTACGGGACCAGGTGCTGCGTGCGCTGCACGAACTGCCGAAACGGCAACGCGCCGTCGTCGTCCTGCGTTATTACGACGACCTGCCGGAAGCGGCGGTCGCCGAGATCCTCGGCTGCAGCGTGGGCGCGGTCAAATCCCACGCGTCACGGGCGCTGGCCCGGCTGCGGACGAGCCAGCATCTGGGAGATATCCGCGTCCGAAGCGAGAGGGGGCACTGATGCCAGCCGAGCCGGCAGATGACGATCGTCCCGGCTCCGGGCCGCGTTCGCGGGTGCGCTCCGGGCGGCGTGCCGCCCGCCGTTCGGTGTGGCGTTCCAGGTCCGGTTCCGGGGCCGGTTCCAGCAGGAATCCCGCACCTGATCCGGTCTTCGAGCAGACGTTGCGTGAGCTCTTCGACCGGGCCACTCAGTCCGTCACCGCACCGCCCGGTCTGGCCGCCAGAGTGTGCACTCCCGTGCGACCGGGCCGCCCTGGGCGGCGAATGGCGCTTGCGCTTGGAGCCGTGGTGCTGGCGACGAGCGGCGTGATCCTCGGCAGTGTGACCGTCGTCCGGGACCTCATTCCTGACCGGGGTGTCTACTCCATCGCATCAGCGGACGGCAGCACGAGCCCGGGGCCGGGCACCGGGGTGGTCGTACATCCGGATGCGGCGGCGACCAGCGCGACAGCCGCCCCGCCGTTGGTCTCCACGCCGCCGGTGCTCTCCGCCCCGCAGCCCTCCTACGCCCAGCCGGACCAGGCGACGATCGACGAGATCACGACTGCGTTCACCGAGGCCTTCGACGCCTCCGGCGATATCGACGCCGGGTTGGCCTACGTCGAGGGCGGGAAGGGCTACCACGACATGGCCGTTCAGTGGAGGCAGCGCTATCCAGGTGTCGCCGCAAGCCTCAAGGTATCGCCTGAGAACATCAGACTGACCGCCAGCGACCAGGCCACGGTGAGCCTCCTCATCACCCACTCCGACCCCACGCTCGGTGCGAAGTGGGGGTACCAGATCAGGCGGGAGGCGAACGCCGTCCGCGTCGCCGGCCGTTGGCTGGTCAGCGCCAGCACGTACTCGTTCCTCGTCGGAACCTCCTGAGCCGACGGCCGGGGCCGATGGGCTACTTCGCCTGGTCGGGGCCGAGGCGGCGGTCGATATCCATACCGTGGTGGATCAGTTCGTGGGCGGCTCGGTAGGCGGTCTCCCGAACTGTTCGTCGCTCGCCCGCCCTGGTTCCGCCGCGGTCCCAGGCAGGGCCCGTGACCCCGGCCAGTTCGGCGGTCAGTGCCGCGAGCCCGGAGCGGAGCCGGTCGGCGGTCTCGTCGGGTGTCCGGTCGTTGTGGCGGCCCGCGGCGACGAGCGCGTCGTGATCGATGACCTCGAGCTCCGGTTCGTCGGCGGCGAGCAGATGCGCGACACGGCGCGCGAACAGTTCGAGGACGTCGGCGGTATGCCCCGCGTACTCCAGAGCCGTCCAGCCGGGCATGTGACGTGCCCGCAGCCGTTCGACGGGGTTCGCTACGAGGCGCTCGGCGAGTACGGCGACGAGCGCGGTGAGCCGCCCGGCGACCTCGGTGAGTGGCACGGTGGCCGAGTCGAAACCGCACGCTGCGCACGGCGGCAGGGGCGCAGAGGTGGCGACGATACCCATGCCCAAGGCTAGCCGGCCACGCCGCCCGTCATCCCAGATGCGCGGGCTCGGGCGTCCTCGGTCCCGGTGTGAGCCGGCGTTCGCGGTATTCCGACGGGCTCTCCCCGGTCCAGGTGCGGAAGGCGCGGGCGAGCGCGCTGCCGCTGCCGAACCCCACCTCGACGGCGATCTCGCCGACCGACATCGTCGATGTACTGAGCATGGCCATGGCCCGGAACAGCCGCGCCTGCCGCAGATGGTCCCGCCACGTCTGGCCGAGCACCGCCGCGAACCGGCGCCGCAGCGCGCGCTCGGAGATGCCGACGGCCCGGCATACCGAGACCGCGTCGGCGTCGGCGAGGTGGCCCGCCGTGTAGGCGATCACGTCCTGGACGATCACGTCGTCGCAGATCGGCAGGGACAGCGGGGCCGTGTGCGCGAGCTGGTGGCGGACGACCCCGGCCAGCGCATGGAAGAAGACGCTGGCCTCGGCGGCGTCACCCGTCGCCTCGCTCTCCCCGCACGCCTCGCTCTCCCCGCACGCCCTGCTCTCACCGTGAATGGGCCACCGCACCGCGTACCGCATCATCTCCCGCAGCACCGGCGGTACGGCGATGATGGCCGTTCGCGTCTGTGGGAAGGCGAACTCCGCGGGGTCGAAGAAGACCGCGATCGTGGTCACGTCCCGCAGCAACGGCGCATGCTCGACGCCGGCCGGAATCCACGCCGCATGCAGGGGCGGCAGAAGGTAATGCGTCTGCGGGGTGTAAATCTCGGCCAGGCCGTCGACGGCGTACTCGATTTCGTGCAGGTCATGCCGGTGCCAGTAGGAAATCGGTTCGGTCGCGCGATGTTCCACGGTACCGGCGGTGACCGTCACGCTCCGGCGCATCGGTATCAGCGGCGCGTCCGGCACGACCGGATCGTAGTTCGGGGCGTCGCCTGCCCGAAAGCGATCTGGCCGTCGGGGTGGGGAATCGGGCCGTTCGGGTCGTACCCCCGGGTCGAGATCCCCCTACTGTCGTGCACGCCGGCGGGCCGATGGGCCGGCCTGGTGACCGGCCCGCGACCCCGCGGCCCGCGTTCGCGGATCTCTGCCGCCGAGGAGACGACGAGACCATTGGACGAGCATGACTTCCGGTCCGCCGCGATGGCGTTGGCCGCGATGGACCACCTGGGCGTACCCGAGCTGAGGACCCTCTACAAGCTGGAGCGGACCGCGGCCCGGCTCTACGAGCGACTGGCCGACCGGATCGACGGCGGCGAGGCCGCGGAACTGGTCCGGCGAAACGCGAGGGAGGAGCTGGGGCACGCCAATCGGGTGCGTCGCGCTCTCACCCTCAAAACCGGCCGTCCCTTCCAGCCGACGCCGGACCTGGATGAGGGCTACCCGGTCGAGGCCCCCGCGATGGTGGATGCGGCACTGCTGGCCGCCGTCGTCGCCGGGGAACGCGYGGGAGACGCGGACTACCAGCGATGGGCGGACGCGGAGCCAGACCCCGAGGTCGCCCGCCTCCTGCGGGCCAGCGGACGTGAGGAGGCCGGCCACGCCGATCGCTTCCTCCAGGCGATCGACCTGCTCGGCGCGGGCCACTGACAACACGGAAAATCTCCCTGTCCGCTCTGTCGTTCCATCGTCCACCCGGCTGTCTCACGACGGTCTCCCGGCCCTTCCAGGAGGAAACCATGGCATTTGATGGTGTCTCGCACCTGAGCCTCACCGTGACGGACCTCGACCGAAGCACCGCCTGGTATCGGGACGTTCTCGACTGGAAGGAACTGCTCCGCGACCGCGGCGAAACAACGACATTCGCCCACGGGGTGCTTCCCGGCGGGCTGAGCATCGTCCTGCGTCAACACGATCAACCGGGCGCGACCGCCTTCGACGAGACCCGGCCCGGCCTGGACCATCTGTCGTTCTCGGTGTCGGAACCGGCGGACCTGGACCGGCTGGTGTCAAGACTCGCCGGCATCGGCGCCGTGTTCACCCCGACCCAGGAACTGCCGTTCGGGCGGCTGCTCGCCTTCCGCGACCCGGACAACATCGCGCTGGAGGCACTCCTGCCCGGGTGAAGGCACCGTGGCCGGTGGGTGAGGACACCGTGGCCGGTGGGTGAGGGCGCCGTGGCGACTGCTGCGAGGAGCCTCCTGACGGCCATGCTGTCACCGCCGCGGGCGTACGCCAGCCAGGGCCCACCTCGCCGCGGACGGGGCGTGCCGCCGGAAACGCGGTTCGTCACGGCGAATTCGGTGAATGGCATCCCTGGCTACGCGGTGTTCCAGTGTTGACGCTCGAATGGATGCCGTAGATCGAATCGACCGGTTTACCGCGCGGCGGTGCCGCCGCACTTTCGGTCGGGAACTGCCCGGTCGGAACCGGACGGGTATCCCCTCTCCGGGGCTTCGGTGCTCGGCCGTAGGATCCGCGCCGTGCCACATGAAATGGGTAGGCTCACCGCGGTGGTCCGGAAATCCCGTCGAATGACGGGTTTCCGCCGTGCTGGTTGACCGGGCGCGGGTGGAGGCGGCGCTGCCCGGCTACGAGCTGGGTGAGCAGCTGGGTGCGGGCGGCTTCGGGCTGGTGCTGGCCGCTTCGCATCGTCGTATGGCCCGCGACGTCGCCATCAAGGTGCTCGCCGGAGCCGGTCGGGCCGGGAATGAGCTCGCGCCTGGGCTCGGGGAGGACCGGGCTGCGGCGGGCATCGCCAGTGAAGCGGTCATTCTGGCGAACCTGGATCATCCGCACATTGTCCGGGTGTACGACTATCTCGAGTTCGATGACCTTCGCCTGATTGTCATGGAGAGGCTTTCCGGGGGGCCGCTCAGTAGTCATCTGAATGTCCTGGGCGGTCCGCGGGCATGTGCGGTCGGCCTCGCGGTGGCCAGTGCGCTCACCTGCGCGCATGGTCACGGTGTTCTGCACCGTGACATCAAGCCGGAGAACATGCTTTTCGACGCGGCGCGGCTGTTGAAGGTCGCCGACTTCGGGATCGCGAAACTGGTGACCGGCCCGGAGGCGATGGCCAGCGCGGTGGTCGGCACTCCGCTTTTCATGGCTCCCGAGCAGATGGCGGCCGGCCGGTTGAGCGCGGCCACCGACCTTTATTCACTCGGAGTGGTCCTGCATCTGCTGTTGTCGGGTGGCACGGCGGCGGTGAACGGGCCGGCCGTCGTGCCACCGGTGGTGTGGCAGGATCATCTCGCCGCGCGGCGCCTGCTGCCGGATGATGTGCCGGCGCCGGTCGCGGCGGTGGTGCTGCGGGCGCTCGCAGAGGACCCGGCGCAGCGTCCGGCCTCGGCCCGGGAACTGGCGATGGAGCTGGCCGAGGCCGCCGCGAGTTCCTACGGCAGCGGGTGGATCGCCCGCACGGGCCTGGTGCTCTACCTGGACGAGGCGGTCCGCTCGGTTGCCGAGCGGGAGTCGCCTTCGCCGCTTCCACTCCCACCGGCAGCCGGGGCGGTACCCGGTGAGTCGGCGGTGGGCACGCCGGTGGTGGGCACGCCGGACCCGGATGCGTCCACTTCAGGCGCCCCTGACCTGCCTGTCCCCGACCTGCCTACCCCTGACCCGTTGGCTCGCGACCTGTCGGCTCGCGAAACCCCCGCTCCGGGCGGGTCGCAGACTCCTCGCCCCGGTGCGGCGCGACGTAAGCACCGCGCCCCTGCTGTCCCCGGCAAGAGCGGTCGAGGCCTGAACCGGCGGAGCCTCCTGATCGGCGTTCCCGCCGCCGCGGCTGTCGCGGCCGCTGGCGTCGGCGCGGCGGTCGCCGTGAACCGGGCCCGTGACAGCACCCCGGACGAACCTGTTCTACGTCCGCTCGGCGAACCACTGCCTGGTCATACCGGCTGGGTCACCTCCCTGGTGGCCTTCCCGGATGGTCGGATCCTGGCCAGCGGCAGCAGCGATGGCACGTTCCGGCTGTGGGATGTCTCGGATCCGGCGCACCCGCGCGCGATGTGGGCGTCGCCGGACCTCGGCGAGGGAGTGCTGTCGCTGGCGTTGTCCACCAACGGATATCAGCTCGTGAGCGGGCACTGGGACCGGAAGGTCCGGATGTGGGACGTCCGTGACCCTGAGAACCCGACCGAGATCACCATCCGCCTGCCGGCCGGCAGGGACCGGGTGACGTCGGTGAGTTTCGGCGATGACCCGCGCATCCTGGTCTGCGGGGGCCAGTTCGGCGAGGTGCGGATCTGGAATGTGGCCGACCCGACGAACCCGCGCCAACTCGGCCTCTTCGACGCTGTGCAGAACACGGTTGGCACGGTGCCGAGCGTGGCCGACAGCCGGCAGGGCAAGATCACCTGGGCGCGGCCGACGCTCGCCCCGTACGCCACGCTCGTCGCGGCCTACGACGGCGAGGCGATCCAGCTCTGGGACCTGCCGGCCCTCGACGCCCCGTCGCGGATCCCACGGCCCCTACGCGGGCACAGCGGCGAGGTGCACGGATTCGCCTTCTCCCCGGACGGGCTCGTGCTCGCCTCCGGGGGCAAGGACCTCGACATCCGCCTGTGGGATCTGACCAACGCGACCGATCCGAAGACACTCGGCAAGCCGCTGWCCGGGCACAGGAGCAGAGTGTGGGCGCTGGCGTTCTCCAGCGACAGAAACCGGCTGGTGAGCGGCAGCTGGGACCGGACCATCCGCCTGTGGGATGTGGAGAATCCGGCGGCCCCGCGGCTGGTGGCGAGGTCCGGCACCGACCACAAGGACCAGCTGCTGGCCGTCGTGTTCGCGCCGGACGGCCGCACCGTCTTCAGCGGATGCAAGGGAGGTGAGATCAGGGTGTGGGACGTCTCCGGCCATTCCGCCGGCACGGCACCGTGATGTTCAGCGCACGACGTCGGCGAGGGCCTCGTCGCCGAGCCCGATGGCGTCGTAGTGCCGGCGGGCTGTTTCCAGCTTGGTGAAGACGTCCTCATGGCCGACCGCGTTGCCGTCGGGATCGACGTACACGTACGACCCCGAGACGTGAAAGAGGGTCACCATCTCGTCGACGTCCTCGGGGACAACCAGGGTGTGCGTCTCTCCGGGTGGCTCGAAAGCGTAGYCGCCCGCCGTCGCGACCCAGTCGTGCTCGAGGTAGTGCCAGCGCCCACGCAGGGTGAACGCGTGGACGGGCCCGGCGTGCCGATGCCGCGACAGAACCCCGCTGYGCCGAACCCGCAGCAGATTGACGTAGTACCCCTGAGTGACGCACAGGAACAGTGGACGGAAGGCCACACCGGGCGCCTGCGGAACCCAGAGTTCCTCATCGCAGTCCAGATCGAGGGCGTCGGCGATGACGACATCCGAAACCATGCCGGGTGGCTGTGGCCCACGATAGGCAACCCGTTCGTCGACCTCGGCCTGACCAGTCGGCGCCATGGCAACCTCGTTCCTCATGGTCGCGCTCAGGTGCCCCCAGCTTCGCGCGCGCGATTTTCACGGTTACGGCGGGAATACTCCGCGGCCCTGGTCCCCGCCGCCGGCAGAGGAGCCCGCAACACTGTTTCCGGTCCGTACCACCGTAGCGCTGCTCGGCCAGGTGTAAACCGGACGTCTGTGCAGCGTAAGGCTTCCTGATTCGCCGGGTCCGCATAGGTATGAAGAGAGATCCATCACCTTTATGGGTATCCGGAGCAAGGGCTGTGATCAGCGGCTTCTGTTTTCGGCCGGTCTGGTGTGATTGTGCGATCCGGTGCCGGGTCCGAGGGATTTCTCGCGCACCCCGCAGGCTCGGGCCTCCCGCTCTGCTGTTACCGCAGCTGCGGTCTGGGCTGCCACGCTGCCGCTCATCTGCTGTTTTGGCCCGGCCATCGCAGTCGGGCGTCCAGCGGGTGGGCGATGGCGCGCACGGCCTGGTGGTCCCCAGGGGCGCTCGCCGGTGGATCGCCGTGCGAAGGATCACATGCGCGCGAGCCGTCGACTGGTGGCGCTCACCGGCTGGCASCCGGGCAGGTGGCGGGACCGGTGCGCGCGGAAGTGCCGGGAATATGCGATCCTGCGGATCATGACCACCAAACCGGAAGTGAACCCGACGACCGGATCGGTCACCGCGCTGCGGATCTGCCCGTTGTGCGAGGCGACCTGCGGATTGGAACTACAGATTGCCGGCGGTCGGGTCAGGACCGCCCGTGGTGACGTGAACCATCCCCTGAGCCGTGGCTACCTCTGCCCCAAAGGCGCATCGTTTCCCGCGCTGCTGAACGACCCCGACCGACTGCRCCGCCCACTGGTTCGGGACCGGTCGACCGGCGCGCACCGCGAGGTGAGCTGGGCCGAGGCCTTCGCCGCCGTCCACGCCGGGCTGAGCCGGGTTGTCGGCGCCCACGGCTCGGACGCGGTGGCACTCTATTCGGGAAATCCGAACGCCCACACGATGGCCGGCTCCCAGCACCTGCCCGCCTTCGCCCGTGCGCTGCGTACCCGTTCGCTGTTCAGTGCCTCGACGGTTGACCAGATGCCGATGCATGTGGCGTGTGGCCTGGTCTTCGGCCATCCCGGCCTGATCCCGGTGCCCGATCTGGACCGCACCGGCTACCTGCTGGTTCTCGGGGCGAATCCGGCGGTGTCCAACGGCAGCCTGTGCACGGCTCCCGACTTCGCGGGCCGGCTGGCCGCGATCCGGTCGCGGGGCGGGAAGGTCGTCGTGGTCGACCCGCGGCGGACCCGTACCGCGACGCTCGCCGACGAGCACCTGCCGATCCGGCCCGGCTCCGACGCCCGCTGGCTGTTGGCGATCGTCAACGTGCTCGCCGCCGAAGGCCTGATCCGGCTGCGCGCGCTGGCCGGCCACGTGACGGGGGTCGAGCGGGTCGTCGAGCTCGCCGCGCCGTTCACGCCGGAGGCGGTCGAGGCGAGCTGCGGCATCCCGGCTGACACGACCCGGCGGATCGCCCGCGAACTGGCGGCGGCACCGCAGGGGGCCGTCTACGGCCGGATGGGCACCACGACCGTCGAGTTCGGGGCGACGACCAGCTGGCTAACCCTGGTGCTGAACGTGCTCACCGGCAATCTGGACGCACCCGGCGGCATGATGTTCGGCCGCGGCGCGCACGGTCGGGCCGACCGCGTGCCGGCAGGGCCGGCAGGGCCGGCTGGGCTGGCTGGGCTGGCAGGGCCGGCAGGGCCGGCTGGGCCGGCTGGGCCGGCGGGGCAGCCCGGGCGGCCCGGCGGCGGCCGTGGGTGGAGCATCGGGCGCTGGCACACCAGGGTGCGCCAGCTGCCCGAGGTCATGGGGGAGCTGCCGGTCGCCGCGCTGGCGGAGGAGATCGACACTCCGGGCGAGGGACGGCTGCGGGCCCTGTTCACCGTCGCCGGTAACCCGGCTCTGTCCACGCCGGACTCCGGCCGGCTCGCCGTGGCCCTGGCCCAGCTCGACTTCATGGTGAGTGTCGACCCCTACCTGAACGAGACGACCCGGCATGCGGATGTGGTGCTCCCGCCGACCGACTCGGCGCGCGTGGGCCACTACGACTTCAGCCTCGGCGCGCTGGCCGTCCGGACGGTGGCGGCCTACTCGCCACCGGTGCTCCCACCCGATCCGGGCGGGATGGCCGAGCACGACATCCTGGCCAGGCTCGCGCTCATCGTGCTGGCCGCCGGTGACGGCACCGGCGACAGCCGCGACGGCGACGGCGGCGATGGGGAGCTGCCGGCGGGGGTGCCGAGTGCCGACGCGGTGGCGGCCTTCCACGAGACCCTGATCGGCGACGCGTTGCGGCGTGCTGTCGGCGAACCGGGCTCGCCGGTGCTGGGGCGTGACGTCACCGAGCTACGCGCCCAGCTCGACGGTGACAGCGTTCCGGAGCTGCTGCTGGACGTCGCACTACGCACAGGGCACTTCGGTGACGGATTCGGCGCCCGGCCGGACGGGCTTCGTCTCACCACCCTGCTCGCGAACCCGCACGGGGTCGATCTCGGCCCGCTCACCCCGCGGCTGCCCGCCCCGCTGCGGACGGTCAGCGGGACGGTCGAGCTGTGCCCGGAGCCGATCGTGGCCGAGCTGGGCCGGCTGCGCGCCACCCTGGACGCACCCCCCCAGGCGRCATCGCCTCCGGACTCAGGCCGCAGGCCTGCTTCGGACACACCCGAGCTGACCCTGATCGGACGTCGTCACCTGCGGACGAACAACAGCTGGATGCACAACGTCCCGGCGATGGCGAAGGGGCGTAACCGCTGCACGCTGCTGGTTCACCCCCTCGACGCGGCTCGCCACGGGGTGCGCGACGGTGGCTCCGCAAGGGTCACCTCCGCCGTCGGCTCGCTGGACGTCGCGGTGCAGGTCAGCGACGAGGTGATGGCCGGAGTCGTGTGCCTGCCCCACGGGTGGGGCCACGGGCTGGCCGGGACCAGGATGTCGGTCGCCGCGCAGCATGCCGGCGTGAACACCAACATCCTCACCGACGGCTCCCGGTTGGATCCGCTGTCGGGCACCGCCGTGCTCAACGGCATTCCGGTGCGGGTCACCCCACTTGGCTGAGCGGCACTCGGTGCGGCGTAGAGGAGCCCGGCTCCTGCCTCGGCCCGGCGGCTCGAGCCGGGGCAGGGGCCGTGATGCATCCGACGGCGGGACCATCCTGATCCTCACGCTCGGTTACCTCATGCTGGCGGCGATGCTCGCCGTGGTCGTCACCGACGTCTCGGTGGTCTACCTGGCCCGCCGGTCGGTCGCGTCCGCGGCGGACGGCGCCGCGCTCGCCGCCGTCCAGCGCATCGACGAGAACGCGATCTACAGCGCGACGGAGGACTTCGAGGCGCTGCCGCTGCGTGACATCGAGGACACCGTCGCCGACTACGAGACCCGGGCGGACCCCTCCGGCCGGACGGCCCTGAGCGCGGAGCTCGTCGACGCGGCTACCGTGCGGGTCGAGGGGGCCCGGGAGGTCCGGCTGCCCGTGGTCGGCGTGCTCGGGGTCGGGCCGATCACCGTGCGCGCGGGAGCGCAGGCCCAGGCGAGGGTCCGGGCACCCGTCGGGCCCTGACCCCGCTCAGGCGGCCGGCCCCCGTCGGGCCGCCTGACGGCCCCCGTCGGGCCGCCTGAGCATCGGAGATCTCCGCCGGGCGGTTCAGATCTCGTCGGTGGTGCCGGAGCCGGCCGGTGCCTCCGCGCGCGGGGCGGGAACGATCCCGCCGCGCCCAGGGGCGGCGACCATCGCGCCGAAGTCGGCGCCGCCGCCGGCGCCGGGCAGCGGCGCCGGCTCAGGCTCGGAGATCCAGGCCGAGGTGATCGCGACCAGCTCGTCGAAACCGTGCCCGGTACGTATCTCCGCGAGGTCGGAGACATCTCGCACGAGCCGGGCCACCCATTCGGCGGGGCGGCGGGCGGCCAGCGTCACCGCCTCGGAGGCGTGTTCGATCGCCTCGTCGCGGTCGGGGCAGGCACGGGCGACAGCCGCCCGCGACTGCGCCATCCGGACCGAGACGATCATGCCGGTCTGGCCGCTGCGCGCGATGAGTGACGCCGCGCGGTCGAGGTACGGCGTCGCCTCGTCGGCGGCGCCGACCGTGGTGAGCGCCTCCGCGCAGGCGAGGGCGAGATCGGCCGGCGAGTAGGTGTCGAGGCTGAAACCGGGCCGGCCGTGGGCCTCCTCGCCGAGCTCCGCCATGGTCGCCCAGGCGCGGGCGACCGCGTCGCGGACACCGGCGGCGTCCCCGGCGGCGGCACAGGCGCTGGTCGCCACCTTGCCGGCGATGAGTGCCCGGGTCGGGCTGCGGCCGGCGATCCGGGCCGCGGAGCCGGCGATCTGAAGTGCCACCGCCGGGCTGTGCGGGCGTACCACCCGCGCGCGCAGTGCCAGCGCCCGAGCGGCCAGTGGGCCGTCACCGGCCGCCCGGGCCAGCGACGCGGCCCGGTCGGCGCGGCTCGCCGCCCGCGCGTGCTGCCCGCGGTCGTAGGCGGCGGCCGCCGCGGCGGTCGTCACCGCGGCGTGCAGCCACATCCAGTCGATGGCCGGACGTCCACGCAGGCGGTACTGCTGCGGAATCGTCCGGGTGGTCTCCTCCAGCGGCTCGAGCGTGGAGGCCGTGACAGCGAGGTCGACGGTCTCGTAGTTGGCCACCGCCGCGCGCAGCGCCGCCAGGCAGGTGTCGTGCAGGCTGGCGGCGGTCTCGTGCCCCGCCGTTCCGGGGGACTCGGCTTTCATCGGGACCACGCCCGGGCGGCCTGCCCCGGGGAGGCCAGCAGGTCGGATGCCGGACGGCGCCGTCGGGCGGAATGACGTGCCTGACATTCGCAAACAGGTCGTCCGGGCCCGGCCGGGTATCCGGCGGGCATCGGATGCCGGCTGTTGCGAGTACGCATATCCGCTGACCTCACGTCTGATGCTTTGCCGCTGCCATCAGCTGACGTCGCCGGCCAGGACCGGCGCCGCGGGTGCTGGCCGCGGGCCGGAAGGGACGACATCAGACACCGGTGGTGGGCCCGCCGGTCGATGCCTGCTCCAAAGCGTGCTTAGTCCGAATACAGAAGAACGTGTGGACGGCAGCACCTTCGATGCCGGGCCTGATCAGGCAGCAGCATTGCCGCCAGAGCTACGTCATTGCCACCGGGGCCGCATCGCCCGCTTCTCGTACGGCAACCCGATCAACCCGCACGGTGCCCGCGTCAGCGCGGATGCCTTTGCGAGGTGTGGGCCGCCCACCGGCATCGCGGCGCGGTGGCCTCGATCCCGGCTCCGCGGACCCCGTCGTCCGCTGGCACGCGAGCCACCATGCGGCACGCCGCCCCGCACCGGCTCGGAAGGCCGCCCGGAAGCATTCGGGCCACCCGCCGAGCGAATGGAGGACGCCGCGCCTCACCGCGCCGCGATGGAAACGACGATATCGCTTCCGTCCGCCTCGGGAGCGGCTCGGGTGCGGGGCGTGATGTGGAACGCACCTCTCCCGATGCCATCGCCGAAACATCTCGTGCCATTTCGCTTGCTGCAGGTGACCTGGTCGGGCTGATGTTAACCAAGTATTTCAGCGTGCCGTTGCATGTTTCTTTCTGGTGACCCGACCGTCCGCGTGGCGCAGGCCACGTGGGCGCGGTGAACTCGCGGGCGGTGCGAAGGTTTCGACGACCGCGGTCATCGGTCCGCGGCGGGTGTGGGCCGGGCGGTCGATGCGGGCAGCGCGGTCGGCGTGGCCGGGCCGGGACACCCGCCCTGGGCCGGACGGCCCCGGAGTACCTGGCCGGACGGCCCCGGAGCGCCTGGCCGGACGGTCTGAGAACGCCCTGCGGGATGGTCCGGGATCCGCGTCCGATCAACCGTCCGCCGGCGCACCCGCGCTCGCCGGTAGGCTGGCCATCATGGCCGTCGACCTCTCCGAGGAGATCAAGACTCTCGACGCGACGCTGGCAGGTATCGAGGCCGTGCTCGATGTCGAGGGTCTGCGCCGCCGCGCCCAGGAACTGGAGCAGGAGGCGGCGGATCCGGACCTGTGGAGCGACCAGGCTCGCGCCCAGGCCGTCACCAGGCGGCTGTCCGGTGTCAAGGGCGACATCGGCCGGGTCGACGGTCTGCGCCGCCGCCTCGACGACCTGATCGCCGCCCTCGATCTCGGCGACGAGGACCTGCTCGCGGAGATGGCGGTGGACCTTCCGTCGCTGACGCGCGACATCTCCGCCCTCGAGGTCCGCACCCTGCTGTCCGGGGAGTACGACGAGCGCGATGCGATCGTCCAGCTCTCGGCGGGTGCCGGCGGGGTCGACGCGGCCGACTGGACCGCGATGCTGCTGCGGATGTACCTGCGCTGGGCTGAGCGGCACGGCTACGCGACGGAGGTGTTCGACACCTCCGAGGCGGAGGAGGCGGGCCTGAAGTCCGCGACCTTCCAGGTCAAGTGCCCCTACGCCTACGGGACGTTGCGCAGCGAGCACGGTGTCCACCGGCTGGTGCGGATCTCGCCGTTCGACAACCAGAACCGCCGGCAGACGTCGTTCGCCGGTGTCGAGGTCACACCGGCCGTCGAGGTCTCCGATCACGTCGACATCGACGAGAAGGAGCTGCGGATCGACATCTTCCGCTCCTCCGGGCCCGGCGGTCAGGGTGTGAACACCACCGACTCCGCGGTGCGCATCACCCACCTGCCGACAAACATCGTGGTGACCTGCCAGAACGAGCGCAGCCAGCTGCAGAACAAGGCCGCGGCGATGATGGTGCTGCAGGCGAAGCTGCTGGAGCGGCGTCGCGCCGAGGAGGCCGCCGAGAAGCAGCGGCTCACCGGCGGTCCGCAGGATGTGTCGTTCGGGTCGCAGATCCGGAACTACGTGCTTCATCCGTACCAGATGGTCAAGGACCTGCGGACCGAGGTCGAGACGTCCAACACGGGCGCTGTGCTCGACGGTGACATCGATGACTTCATCGACGGTGAGATCAGGTGGCGCAAGGCCATCGAAAAGGACGGATGAAGGGTCTTTCCGGCTGCTCTCCGTACTGATTCGGCGAGGGAATCAGTCGCGATCGGCCGGAAAAGACGGGATCTTTTGTCGCGTTTCTCACCTCACGGCTCGGTCGAATTGACGAGCATTTTCCATCTCATGGTCCACGGTCAGGGATGTCGCGAGTCCGCGTCGACGACGGAAAAGGCTCGATGAGCCTTTTCCGTCTCACATTCGTCGATCACGGTCGCGGTGGGGCCGCGGCTACGACGGAAAAAGCTCAATCACCACAGTACCGGCCGGAGATCGTCTTTTGGTCCCCTCATCTTGCCGACTATTGGATCCCATCGGGCCGGGACAGACATCCAGGGATTGGCTCAACGTCTGCGCGCGTGTAGAGTGACGCTCCGTTTGGCGCCGCCGTGCGACGTGGTTCCTGAGGCCCGTTGGCAGTGGCGCGGGATGGGGGCATCACGTGGATTCGTGGATCTGTCCTTCGAAGCGCACCAGATCGAAGTACTGTCGTTCCACGTACTGCCGACCGAGCTTCTTCGACGAGACGGCGGGTGGAATGTCCGAACTCACGGTGGTCGCCTCGAGGCGTGACGACCGATGACCGGAATGTCGACGGCCGCGACGGCTTCGCCGGGCGGAACGTGGCCCCCCGGTACCTCTCAGGACGGCTCGTCGCCGGAGACCGGATCGTCCCGGGTCGCGCTCCCCGTGCTCATGTACCACAGCATCGGTGACTCCTCCGCCACCGCGTTCCGCAGGTGGGAGGTGCCCGCCGGTGCGCTGGCCGAGCAGCTGGGCAGCCTGGCCGAGCACGGGTACACCGTCACCAGCCTGTCCGACGCGCTCGCGAACCCGCGGGAGCGCCAGGTCGCGATCACCTTCGACAACGGCTTCGAGGATTTCGTGACCAGGGCGCTGCCCGTGCTGGCCGAGTTCGGCGCGCGGGCGACCCTGTACGTCCCGACCGCGTACGTGGGGCAGCGGGCGCGCTGGCTGGAGCCCTACGCGGGGCGCGAGCTGGCCCTGCTGGACTGGCCGGCGCTGGCCGCCCTGGTCGACCGCGGGATCGAGATCGGTGCTCACGGGCACCGGCATGTGGAGCTTGATGTCGTCCCGCCCGCCATCGCCCGCTATGACGTGACCGCGAGCATGCGGACGATCTCCGAGGAGACAGGGCAGCGACCGGAGAGCTTTAGTTATCCCTTTGGCTACCATTCTCCGGGCGTGCGGCAGATCGTGGAGAATGCCGGATTTGCTTCGGCCTGCGAGGTGGGATATCGCATCCACCGGCGTAGCCGTTCCCGCTTCCAGGTAAGTCGGCTGATCGTCGGGCGCTCCGTGGGGGCGGGCGACATTCTGCGGCTGGTGACGGAAGGGCATCGCGACGCCGCCCTGGCCGCGCGGCGCAGGTTCCGGGCCGGCTGGCGGGCCTATCGGTCGATCCGCTGGCGCCTCGGCGTGGAGACCGCCTGACACCCTTCACGTGGAATGCCGGGGACCTCGCGCGGAATCCCGGGGCCGCACCAGGAATCTCGCGGGAATGACGCGGAATCACGCCTGACGGCGCCGCCTGGAATCACCCTGGCGGCGAGATCCGTCTCCTGGTGGCGAGGAATCGCTCGGTCCGCACACGAAGGTGTCGCCGGCTGCCCGGAGGTGGAAGCGCCCGCCCGGCGTACCCGCCGGCGCGGATAATCCGTGGCCGGAATTCTCCGTGGTCGCGCGGTCACGCCCGCCGGCTGTGACGGGTGTCATGGTCACCCGATGCAGCCCGCGGTCGCGGCCGACCCCGGTCAGGACGCACACTGACCGGGCAGGCAGACGTCGTGCGGGAGGCGGGTGTCGGCGACAGGCGGATTGTCGGGCGATGGCAGCGGACGTCGGGGAGTGGTGCGCAGATGCGGGGCGGATGGGTCGCGTTGATCGGGGGTGGCCCAGGTCCGAGTGATCTGATCACTCTTCGGGGCCTGCGCCTGCTACGCCGTGCGGATGTGGTGGTGGTCGACCGGCTGGCCCCCCGCGACCTTCTCGACGAGTTGGCGCCGACGGTGGAGGTCGTCGATGCGGGCAAGGCGCCGCACGGGCACAACCTGACTCAGGAGCAGATCAACGACCTCATCGTCGACCGGGCCCGGCGTGGCCTTGGCGTGGTCCGTCTCAAGGGTGGCGACCCGTTCGTCTTCGGCCGGGGCGGGGAGGAGGCACTGGCCTGTGCGGCGGCCGGGGTGCCCTGCGAGGTCGTCCCCGGGGTGACGAGCGCCATCGCGGTTCCCGCGCTGGCGGGCATCCCGATCACCCACCGCGGGATCACCCAGGACGTGGCGATTGTCAGCGGGCACATCGATCCGTCCCATCCCGGCTCGACGGCGGACTGGGACGCCCTGGCGACCGGGCCGGGGACGCTCGTCGTACTCATGGGCGTCGCGGCGCTGTCCAGGATCAGCGCGGAACTGATCAAGCGCGGGCGCTCGCCGCAGACCCCGACCGCGGTCATCCAGGATGGTGGCACGCCCGCGGAGCGTCTGGTCACCGGGACGCTGGCGGAGATCGCCGACCTGGCGCAGGCCGCGGACGTCTCCTCGCCGGCGGTGATCGTGATCGGTGACGTGGTCGGGCTGCGCGACAGCCTTCGGCTCGGGCGAATCTTCGGCTCGGACGAGCGGCCTCAGACCCGGTAGCCGGCGACGACCAGCACCGCGAGCAGCACCGCGACCAGGGCGATCAACAACTGCGGTGAGATCGTGAACGACGAGTGGTGCAGCGACTCACGCGCGGCGCGGCACGAGGGGCAGCGGCCTTCCGCCACCGGAGCGGCGCACCTAGCGCAGACCAGGTCCTCGCAGCACATGTGCCGTCCTCCTTCAGCCCGGTCCCGCGACTGACGGACCTGCGGAGAGCGGACCCGTCACCGGCTGGACGCGATGCGACGCCTCCACGGTACGCCGGGGGAGTGCTGTTCGCTGCCGCACACGGTGCCGCCAACCCGACGATCGCGGACGCGCGCGGGCGACGGTACGGGACCTCACCCATCCAACTACGTATCGTGATGGGTCTGACGGGTGGGCAAGGGAGGTTCCGGTGATCCGACTCGCCTCCGTGACCAAGCGCTACGGCGTCGGCGGCCGTCCGGCGCTGCATGGCGTCACCGCGCAGATCGACGCGGGCGAGTTCGTGTTCCTGGTCGGCCCCTCGGGCTCGGGAAAGTCGACGCTGCTGCGCCTGCTGATCCGGGAGGAGCGGGCGAGCGAGGGCCTGGTCGAGGTCGCCGGCCGTGATGTCGCCCGCATCGCCGACCGCAGGGTGCCGCTGCTGCGGCGAACCGTCGGCTGTGTGTTCCAGGACTTCCGGCTGCTGCCCGATCGCACGGTCGCGGGAAACGTCGCGTTCGCGCTGGACGTCGTCGGCCGGCCGCGTCACGTGGTCCGTTCGGTGGTCCCCGAGGTACTGGAGCTGGTCGGGCTCACCGGCAAGGAGAAGCGTTTCCCCGACGAGCTGTCCGGCGGGGAGCAGCAGCGGGTCGCCATCGCGCGGGCGTTCGTCGGGCGCCCGCTGATCCTGCTCGCGGACGAGCCGACCGGCAACCTCGATCCCGCGACCAGCGCCGAGATCATGGACCTGCTCGACGACATCAACCAGGCCGGCACGACCGTGCTCATGGCGACGCACAACGCCGGCCTCGTGGACGCCATGCGCCGCCGGGTCCTTGAGCTGGACGCGGGGATCCTCGTCCGTGACGAGCACCGCGGCGGGTACGACGCCACCCCCGCTACCTCGGCCACCGTTCCGGCCTCCGCCGCCCCCGCTTCCGCCGCCACCGGGCTGGCTGGCGTCCCCGGTGCCTCTGGTGTCCCCGCCCAGCGGGCGCCGTCCGCCGGTGATCTCGTGGGACGTCCCGCGAAACCGGCGGGCCTGCTGGGGCCGACGGGGCCGGTCGGGCTGCCCGGGCGGCCCGGCGAGGGGGCCGCCTGATGCGAGCCGGGCCGCTGTTCGGGGCGCTGGCCACCAGCCTGCGCCGCAACCTCGCCATGACCTGCGCGGTGGTCGTCACCGTCGCGATCTGCCTCGCGCTGCTCGGCGCGGGGCTGCTCCTGCGCGCGCAGGCCCGCACCGTCGACAGGTTCCTGCTCGACCAGATCGAGGTCGTCGTCGACCTGCAGGACGGTCTACCCGAAGCCGACMGCCAGGCGCTGCGTGACGAGCTGGCGGCCGACCCACTCGTCACGAAGGTCAGCTACGAGAGCAAACAGCAGGTCTACGAGCGGTTCCGCCGTGACTTCCACAGTTCGCCGGACGTCGTGGCCGGCGTGAGCGCGGACGACCTGCCGGCCTCGTTCCGCCTCGCCCTGTCCGATCCGCGGGACGCCGAGGAGATCGTCTACACCTACACCGGCCGGGACGGCGTCGAGGCGGTCCGGGACCAGCGGGCCCTGCTCGGCCCGCTGTACCGGTTCCTGGACGGGTTCACCCTCGGTGCGTTCGCGCTGGCCGCCGTGCAGGCCGTCGCCTCGTTCGTGCTGATCTACACTATGATCCGGATTTCCGCGCACGCCCGCCGCAGGGAGACGGCGATCATGCGTCTCGTCGGGGCGACCAACGCCGCGATCCGGGCGCCGTTCGTGCTGGAGAGCGCGCTCGCCGGTCTGGTGGGCGGGCTGCTGGCAGTCGGCACACTGGTGCTCGCGAAGGTATATCTGGTGGACGGACGATTCGCCCATCAGACAATGTTCCCACTGTTCGGATGGGGCGCGGTGTGGGCGGCGGCCGTGGCGGTGCTTGCCGTCGGTGTCACCGCCGCGGCGGGCATGGCATCCGTCGCGCTGCGCAGGCACCTGCGGGTGTGACGGTGGCCAGAGGCGCGCCGGGCCGTGCGACGGAGCGCGCGACGGACCGTGCGATGGATGGGAAGCAGGGCAGACGGCAGTGCCGAAGGAAACCGGGCGCAAACTGATCGCGCAGAACAAGCGCGCCCGCCACGACTACGACATCCTCGACACCTACGAGGCCGGGCTGGTCCTCATGGGCACAGAGGTCAAGGCGCTGCGCGCCGGCCGGGCGTCCCTGGTCGACGGCTTCGCCCAGATCGCCGACGGTGAGATCTGGTTGCACAACGTGCACATCCCCGAGTACACCGAGGGCACCTGGACGAATCACGCGCCGCGGCGGCGCCGCAAGCTGCTGCTGCACCGGGCCGAGATCGAGAAGCTGATCGGGAAGACCCAGGAGGGCGGGCTCACGCTCGTCCCGCTCTCGCTGTACTTCAAGGACGGCCGAGCGAAGGTCGAGATCGCGCTGGCCCGTGGCCGCAAGAGCTACGACAAGCGCCACGCCCTCGCCGAGCGGGACGCGGCCCGCGAGATGAGCCGGATCATGGGCCAGCAGGCCAAGCGCCGCGGCTGACCCCGTTGCACCTCGACACCGCCGCCGCTGACAGTGCCGCTGGTGACGCCGCCGCTGGTGACGCCGCCGACGTCGCCGGCAGGCTGGCCACATTCGACGCGCTGCTGACCCCGGTGGGGGAGGAACTGCTCGCACGTGCCGAGGAGGCGCTCGCGAGCGGGGCGGAGCTCGCCGCCGGAACCCGGCTTCGCGCCGCCGGCCACCCACCGGACCTCGTCGCCGCGGCCTTCAGCCAGGCCGAGCTGCGGGCACGGGCAAGGGCGAAGTTCGGCCATCCGGAGCGGATGTTCTTCACCCGGCCCGGACTCGAACAGGCCTCCTCGGAGCGGGCCGCGGCGCACCGAGCCGCCCGGTTCGAGGGCCTGGGCCGGCTGGCTGACCTGTGCACCGGCATCGGTGGCGATCTGCTGGCGCTGGCCGGCGAGCATCCGGTGCTCGCCGTCGACCGCGACCCGCTGCACCTGCGGATGGCCGTCCACAACGCGACCGCCGGTCGGGGAGCGCACAGCGCAACCGCCGGCCGGGGAGCGCACAGCGGATCACACGAGCCGCCTGAGGTGCACGAGCCGGACAAGTCCAACGAGGTGCACGGGTCGCACGAGGTGCACGAGGTGCGTCCGTGGGAGGGCGACGTCCGGGACGCCGACCTGAGCGGGATCGACGGCGTGTTCGTGGACCCGGCCCGGCGCGAAGGCGATCAGCGCCGGTCCGCGGGCGCCGGCGAACCACCCCTGAGCTGGTGCTTCGGCCTGGTGGAGCGGGTCGCGGCCGTGGCGGTCAAGGCCGCCCCCGGCCTGCCGCTCGAGGTCGTCCCGCCCGGCTGGGAGGTCGAGTTCGTCGCGGACCGCCGCGGCCTCAAGGAAGCGGTGCTGTTCTCCCCGGCGCTCGCCTCGGCGCCCCGGCGCGCGACCGTCCTGCTCGGCCCTGACAACGCCCCCGGCGACAACGCCCCCGGCAGCGGCACCTCCGGCAGCGGCACCCGCAGCAAAAATACCCCCGGAGGCAGCATCCCCGGCAGCGGCACCCCTGGCGACAGGGCTGATCACGGTCTCGGCAGCGGGCGGAACGGGGACCAGCCCCGGCTCCGGGTCGCGACCCTGACCGGCGAGCCTGACCCGCCCGGGGGCGCATCGGATGCCGACGCCGGCGACGGCGGTGGGGCGACGCGGCTCACCCTGGGACGACCCGAGGGGTTCCTGTTCGACCCGAACCCGGCGGTGACCAGGGCCGGCCTCGTCGGCACGCTCGCGCGCCTGGTCGATGGCTGGCAGATCGACCCGATGATCGCCTTCCTGTGCGCGCAGAACCCGGTCGCGACCCCGTTCGCCCGGGTGCTCCGAGTCGAGGCCGAGATGGCCTTCGACGTCCGGCGGGTCGCCGCGGCGGTACGCGCGGCGGGCATCGGCGCTCTGGACGTCCGCCGGCGCGGCCTCGCCGGTGACGTGGAGAGCATCCGCCGCCGGCTGCTGCCGGCGAGACGCCAGCTGGTTCCCGGCGGCCCCACCATGACCGTGATCATGACGCGGGTGCGGGACGAGCCCTGGGCCATTCTGTGCACGGAGATCCCCGACCGCCAAATCACCTGAAGGGCGACAAAAGGCGCGTAGAGCCACTTGGCAATCCGCAAGGGCTGAGGCCTTTGGCCGCGAGAACAACCACGATCCCCAACTCCTGCCAGGCCGTAGCCGCAGCCGCAGCGACAGTCCGGCGCGGCAACTCGAGGAGTCGATGATTTTCGTCGTCCAGATGCCGGTGATCCTCGGATCTTGCTCAGCAGCAGACGTCGCGCCCACGCTCGCGAGTCCTAGTCTTCGGACGTCGCACCGTCGTCGATCGGGCGTCTCAACGACGTCATCGGCGCCGGCCGGGCCCCGGAGCGGGCCAGCGGGGGCGGCGTGACGGCCAGCGCGAGGCTCGCCAGGGCGAGCACCAGGCCGCAGCACAGTGGCATCAGCGGGGAGACCCGGAAGAACCCCAGCGCCCCGGCGCCGGCGCTGGCGAACATGACCGCGGGCCCGGCCGCCTGCCGTAGGCCCTGGGAGCCCTGACCGCCACCCGCCCGGGTCTGGATGGCGAACATCGTGATCGCCGTGGTGAGAACGTTCGTCGGGATCTCCGGCCTGGCCAGCCGCTGCGCCGTCGCGTGCTGCAGGCCCATCGCGATCGCCAGGGTGGACACGAGGACGTAGTCCGCGAACGTGCCGGGCTCATCGCGCAGCTGGCCGCCCTTGTCGGCCGCGAGGTCCAGCGAGGGTTGCAGCCAGACCACGACCACCGCCAGTGCCGCCGTGACGAGCGCGGTCTGGACGGCGGTGACCGTCCCGAGCCACGCCCGCGGATGGTGCGCCGACCAGGCACCGATCCGGCCACCGATCAACGCACCGATGACGAAGCAGGTCAGCGCGTTCAGGGAGAGCACACCGGATATTCCGCGGGGGTCGGCGAGCGAGAAGCCCAGCACCACCACGTTGCCGGTCATGTTCGCCACGAAGACCTCACCGAGACCCAGGAAGGTCAGCGAGTCCACCAGGCCGGTCAGGGCCGTCATGGTGAACAGGAGCGCGACGATCCGCCACTTGCCTGCCTCACGCGGGCGGGCACCAGGCTTCACCCTGATCAGGCCCGTCAGACGGCGGTGCCCGTTGCCATGGACCGGGCCGCCGACGTGTGCGCCGACGAAGGTGCTGTCCTCGGCGGCGGTGCCGTCCCCGGCGGTGGCGTCGTCGCGGCCCGGGGCGTGCGGCTGGTTGTGCTTCGGGTCGGTCGCGCGTCGCACCCGGTCAGTGTCCTGGAGCGGGAGCCGCTCGTCCTGCGGAGCGGAGCCACCCGGAATGCCTGGTCAGGGTGGCTCCGGCCAGCGCCGCGGCGGGCTGGGCCGGGCGGTCTCGGTCAAAGGCGCAGCGGACGGATCGGAGCCGCGATCAGCGCGGGGTTGTTGCGCCAGTCGACACCCGGCACGTCGACGTACAGCTCGATCTCGTTTCCGTCCGGGTCGTAGATGTACAGGCTGTGAGTCACTGTGTGGTCCGATGCGCCCGCGATCTGGACGCCGGCCTCCGCGATCTGGGCCAGCACGGCGCGCAGCTCGTCGTCGCTGTCGCCGACCTTGAGCCCGAAGTGGTAGAGCCCGACCCGCCGCCCGCGCGGCAGCGCGGCGGCACCCTCGCCGACCTCGATCAGCAGCAGCTCGTGGTGCGTCCGCCCGGAGGAGAACGCCGCGGCGGGGATGCCCAGTGCGTTCGCGCCGTCCGGCTCGGGGAACACCTGGCGCCAGCCGAGGACGTCCCGGTAGAAGGTCGCGGAGCGCTCGAGGTTACGCACATAGAGCACCAGGTGCCCAAGTTCCTTGATCTCCACCAGGACCTCCGTGTCGCCAACTACAAGCTTGAATGTTCAACTATACGGACCGTCTGCCTGTTCCGGCGCAGACGTCCCGGATGTGACGCGACCTGATCTGCGTCCGGTGATCTGCGACCGGTGGCCGGCGACCTGTGGCCGCGCGGGCTGGCCGGCCGGGAACATCCGCCCCGACCCGTCGCGCGCCCGGGCGAAACCCGCTGGCGGTGCTCCGACGGGTATGGGAACATACGTGCGGCGGTCAACGTTGGACCGTCTGTGCGGCCAGCGAGAGCTGGCGGTTCGGTACAGTTGGTTGGTCGTCACACACCAGGGGGTGACCGGCTTCGACTCCGGACGTCGAGGCAGGGGAAGCGGGCCGAGGATGAGCGGTTATCTCGTAAACGATCCGTTCGAACCAATAGCTGCCAACAAGACGCAGCCTGCTACCTCCGCTTACGCCCTCGCGGCCTGAGCAGAGACCAAGTAGCCGTCAGCCTGGGAGTTCCTCCGGCCCAGGATCTGGCGTCGCTAGGAGGATCRCCGTCCCACCCGGTCGCGGGGTGAGTCGGGACATCTAACAGCGACTGAGCCTGTTCACCGGCTTGCCTGCGGGACCGGTGGGGCTGAGAAAAAACAAGCAGGCTGCGCCCGGAGAAGCCCTGTGTCGGGGCCGGAGGACGCGGGTTCGATTCCCGCCACCTCCACCCATGTAGGCATTGCGCGAACCGCTCCCTTCGGGGGCGTTGTGGCTGGTAGGACAGCTGCGGCGCCCCCGCGGGGGGCGGGGGACGTGGCTGGTTGGGTCGGTTTCGGCTGGCTGATGTTTCCAGTGTCTGCGTTGGCGACGTCCCTTCGAACCACGGGTCCGAGGACCTTGAAGATCGGTATAAGCCGGTCAGGTCCGGTGATCTTTACTTCGGCGACAAGGGCTTCGATGAGGGCCTTGCGCCCGAGGTCGTCGCCTGTCTCGATGATCGTTTCGATGTGTCGGGCGACTGCGCGAAGGCTGGAGCGCGCCGGCATGGCGGGTTCGTGGTCGATCTCTTCGGTGAGTTCGGCCTGCCGTTGGCGGAGCTGTTTCTGCTTGGTGCGTAGTGCTTCGAGGCGTGTGGCGAGTGTCTCGTCGTCGAGGGTACCGCGCTCGAAGGCGCCAAGGTAACGGTCGATGGCCTGGTCGGTCTGGGTGAGTTCGGTCTCGATGGTGGCGAGTTCGGCCGAGTGGTCGGATCGAGCGTCGCGGTGGCTGCGCTGGGCTTTGGTGACGGCGTCGGCGATGAGCTGCTGGTTGTTACGGTAGAAGCTGGCGAGGGCGGTGAGTACGGCGTAGTCAACGGCGTCGGCGTCGAGGCGGGGGGCATCGCATTCGTGGCGGTTGTAGCGGTTGCGGGTGTGGCAGGTGTAGTAGCGGTAGGTGTGGTTGCGGCCGGTCGCGCGGGTGCCGATGAGGGCTGTGCCGCACTGGGGGCAGCGCATCCGGCCGGTGAGGTAGTAGTCGGAGGGGTTGGACGCCCGACGTGAGATCGACTCGCTGCGTTCAGTGAGGATCTTCTGAGCCGCGTCAAACGTCTCCTCGTCGATGATCGGTTCGTGGGTATCTTCGACAGTGATCTCGCGGAAGGTCAGTTCGCCCACGTAGATCCGATTGTCAAGCATGCGCAGGACCTGGTTGGCGGACCAGGGGCCGCCGACGGTGGTACGCAGGCCGCGCCTGTTCAGGGCGCTGGCGATGGCCTTGGTCCCGAGGCGGTCGCGGACGTACAGGTCGAAGATCAGCCTGACGATCGTGGCTTCGGTGGCATCGATGATGAGCTTTTTGGCGATCTTGTCGACCTGGTAGCCGAACGGGCGCCGGCCGCCTTTCCACAGGCCCTTGGCGGCCTTGCGTTCCATCCCGGCGATGACCCGGTCGATGATCATGTCACGTTCGAACTGGGCGAACATCGCCAGTATCTGGAGGAGCATGCGGCCGATGGGCGTGGCGGTGTCGAACGGCTCCGTGGCCGAGCGGAACACGACCCCGGCCTGTTCGAGTTCTTCGAGGAGATCGACGGTGTCGCGCAGGCTGCGGGAGAGCCGGTCGACCCGGTAGACGAGCAGGACGTCGATGAGTCCGTTGCGGGCGGCGGCCAGGGCCCGCTGGAGGTCCTTGCGTTCGGTGGTGGCGCCGGAGGCGTCGTCGGCGAACCGCAGGGCGACGATCCAGTTGGGTTGGGAGTCGACGTAGGAGCGCAGCCGTTCTTCCTGGGCCTCGATCGTGTAGGGCTGGTTCTCGTCGTCGGTGGAGCGGCGCAGGTAGATCCCGACCCGGACGATCTCGGGTTGCGCGGCGACGGCCTGCTTGGTGCGTTTCGCGGTGGTACGGCGCGCGGTCGAGCGCGGCATGGTGAGGTTCCCTTCCTTCCCGGATGGGGTGTGCTGAGACGCTGCCGGCGTCCTATTCCTGGGCCCGCCGGTGCCGGTTTCCCCGGCGGCCGGAGGGTCGGAGCGGAATCTGGCTGCGGGCCGCAGCACGCGGGTCGGTCTGGATGCGGGTGGCGTGGGCTGAGAGGAAGGAAAGTGCTTTCTCCTGCTGTTCGGCGAGGGACTGGCACCCGTGGTTGGTGCCGTGCCGGAGGTATATTACGACCGGCACGGCACCGGGAACGGGGGCGGCGTTCGCCGTGGTCTTCTCGGTGGACTGTCTGACTGAAAATGAGCGTGGCATACCGACTCTCCTTTCTGGGTTTTCGAGGTGGTTCACGTGAAGGGAGTGTCGGCCCGGGGGTCAGCCTGTCTTTTTCGGTACCGTGTTCGGCGCCCCTCTCCTTTCCCACTGTAGGACAAGATTGGCCAGGGCGGACACCGCGGCGTCGTATTCCTCGGCGGTCATATCGACGGTCTCGATGCGTTCGATTTCCACCTGGCGGGCCACGTCCCGCCGTCCGTAGAAATGGGACCCGGAGCTTTCTGCGGCCGGACGGTGCATTCCCTCCCCGTTTCGGGGAGAGGAGGCCGTCACGGCAGCAACTCCAGGCCGCCGTGCCACGATCCGCGGGCCAGGCCGCTCCGCCGGATGAAACGAGAAACGTTCCGCGGCGGTGTCGTCATGTAACCGCCCCGTGGCTTCCGCTGTCATTTCCCGGCTCACCTGTGGGGGCGGCGGGGAACTCCCAGGGCGGCAGGTACGGGCTGATGATCGCGGTTTCGGGGGCGGCGAGGAGCTGGGCGCGAAAGAACGTGCGGCCGTCGATGATCGGCTGGTGGGCGTACGGGCAGACGACCCACTGGTCGGGTGAGACGGGCTGGCCGGCGTGGGTGCGGCCCCAGACGGTGGCGCCGGTGTAGACGGGGTTGGCCAGGACGCGGGCGACGTTGGTGGAGGTCAGCTGCCACGGCCGCCCGGTGGCAGGGCTCACCAGCGGGACGAGACGGTGGTTGTGGACGGTGCGGAGGCGGGTGGCGATGGCGCGGGGGCTGAGCTTGTCCTCGACACGCCACTGGTAGATCGTCCCGATGATGTAGGCGGGGCCGGGGGCGATGACGAGGCGGATGCCCTGGCGGACCCGCCCGTCAGCGCCGAGCTCGGTGACGCGGCGGGGCCGGTAGCCGAGGGGGACGGGGCCGAGGTGGAAACCGGCGCGGACCAGGTCGACCTGGGCGGCGCGGGCCCGTTCGGTGGTCCAGGCGTGATGGTCCGCGAGCAGGAGTGCCTGCCGCGCGGCACGGGCGGTGCGGCGGTGGGTCAGACGCCACCACCAGCTGGGCCGGCCGGCCGGCGTGGGCGGGGCGGGCGGCAACGCGGGGATGGGCAGCAGATCGGACATGTGGGGCTCCAGCCAGAGCGAGAGCCGGCCGCGGCGGCGTAAACACACCCCGCCCCGGCCAGCGGAGGGGTGGTCTAGGCGGCCGAGTGCGGCGAGGAGCCGAGGGCGGCGCGCGCCGGCGGCGGGCCCGGCGGCCGCGGATCGTGCGCTCGCCGGCCATCGAGGCGGAAGACGATCACGTCCTGGTGGACCGGGTAGGCCCGTGCCCGCGGCGGCGGCCGATCCGTACCGAGGTCCCGGGTGTAGGGGACGGCGGTGAGCGCGACGGCGCGCTGCATGGGGCGCCAGCCGGTGTCCCGCCCGGCGACGGCGACCTGGCTGGCCAGGTCCATCCCGCCGGCGATGTGGTAGGCGGTGATAACGACGAGGTGTCCGCCGTGCCGGAGCGGGTCCCGGTAGGTGGCCAGCTGTTCGCGTAGCCGGTCACCGGCGGGACCGGCGGGGTCGGGTGGTCCGATCGCGGTCAGGACCAGGTCGACCGGTCCGAGTCCGGTCCAGGACTCGCGGTCGGGTAGCCGGTCGAGGATCATCCCGTCGCCGCGGGCGCCCCGGGCTTTCGCCAGGGTGAGCGAGGCGCGGGCGGTCTCCCACCGGCCGGGGTCGGTGGTGATACCGATGGCGTGACGGTGGGCGTGCACGGCCTCGGTCACGACGGCTCCCGGCTCACAGTCCGGGTCACAGATGGTGTCGCCTGGCCGGCTGTAGACCGCGATCGCGTGGGCGGCGACCGCCGGGGAGATCACCGCAGCCCCGGGCGGCGCGAGCGGTCCACTGGCCGGGTCGGTGGCGATGCTGTGTCGACCGGTGGGCCAGACCGTCACCCACCGGCTGTCGCGATGCCCTGTCTGTGGGGCCGTGCCGGTCATCGGGCCACGCCCGGCATCGGCGACACGGCGGTGTTCGCGGCGAAGAGCAGGAGATCGATGTGCACCCGGCGGGCCACGCTCGCCCGTGGCAGCGGTCCGGGCGGCGGGTCGAGTTCGTCCAGGGGAACCGTCAACACGACGAACCGGTCGAGAAGGGCGAGCCCGTGGCGGCTGGCGGCGGCGGTCAGCTCGGCGGTGGGGTCGATCAGCCAGCCGTCGATGCTGTCGCTGAGGGTGATTACGGCCAGCAGCCCGTCGGGGGTGAGCAGGCGAGCCCAGGGGACACCGCGGACCCAGCCGGTCCGGGTCGGGTCCACGACCGTGATGATCAGCGAGTGGCGGTCGCCGTCCGGACCCTTGTCGGGGGTGTCGGGTCCGGGTCCGGACCGGGACGGTGGCACCGCTTGGGCGGCGGGCGCGGTCCGGACCTGGACGCGGCGGCCGAGTCGGGCCACGGACCAGCCCGCATCAGCGGGCCGGTCCGCCGGTGTCTCGCGGCGGCCTCCAGCGGGCGTGTCCAGGCCGGGCGGGATCAGGATCAGGACCGGGTCGCCGGGCCGGGTGTGGGTGGTGACGAGCTGTTCGACGGCGGCGGGAAGCCAGCCGGCCGAAGCCTGGTCGGGTGTGGCTGGCGGGTACGGCCAGACGGTCGCCAGCCGTCCCGCGGGGACGACAGGGCGGCCGTCGCGATCAGGGTCGGATACAGGCATCGAGAGGTTCCTTTCACGGCGAGCGTGTTTTCGTGGCCGTAAAGAGAGACCGTCTCCTGGGCATGTCTCGGACACCAGCCCGGCGATTTTTTCCAAGATTTTTCCTGCTGGGCAGTGCCTAGTCCGACCGGACCATTGATCGCTGGCGGATCGCTGGGCGGTGCCCCGAAAGGCCATCAGAATTTTTCAAGATTTTTCCTACTGGCGTCGCTGTCCGCCTGCCGCGAAGCCCAGCAACAGTGCCCAGCGATCTTCGCAGGATGCACAGCATTGCAGGTCATGGCCCTGCTGTGCAGGCTCGCGCTCCCGCTGGCACCGCCCCACCCCTGAGGCTGGCAAGACCGCCGAATAGAGATCGCTGTGCTTCTTCTGGGCGCCCGCGATGTTTTCTGTGTATCTGCCGGAAGATCGTTCTTACTTTTCGCTGGGCATGGTGTGGGTTCCTTGGTGCTGTCCGAATTTCCGTGACAGCGAAGGACGGCGGTAATGCCCGACGGAATGTCTTCCTTTCCCGCCCGGCCAGCCTGCCGTGGCGTATCCGCGCTGCCGTTGGTGACCTTGCGGGACTGCTTCGGCCTGCTGGTTGCCGGGCCGGCGCCGTTGGCGCTGGACGGGTCGGTGGTGGCGGGTCTGCCGGCTCGGATGGTGGCGTTGGACGAGCTGCGTGACCTGCTGCTGTCCGGCTCCTGCCCGCAGGCCGTGCGCGACGCGGCGTGGGCGGTGGTGATCCGCCGTTCGCGGCGTGACGGCGGCGCGTGGACGGTCGGCGCGGCCGGGCTGGCGCTGCCCGCTCTGCACGGGGTCTGCGCCCGACTCGACGGGCACAGCGACCTCGATGCCGCGGACGTGCAGGCCGAGGTGCTCACCGGGTTCCTCGAAGCGGTGGCCACCGCGCGCCTGGACCTGCCGCGGATCGCGGTGCGGCTGCGCTGGGCCGCCTACCGGGCCGGGCTGGCGCTGACCGTGCAGCAGCGGGAGGCCCCGCGTCCTGATGCGGACCTGTTCCAGACCGTCGCCGCGGCCGAGGTGGTCGAGTCCGGTTCGGGACCGGCCGGTCCCGAGCAGGTCCTCGCGGACGCGGTCGCCGCCGGGGTCCTTACCGGTACCGAAGCCGACCTGATCGCCTCGACCCGCCTGGAGGACCTCCCAGTCAGTGCCTGGGCCGCCCGCCACGCGACCGCGCCCCGCCAGGCGTCCCGGCTACGCGAACGGGCCGAACGGCGTCTCGTCGACCACCTCGCCGCCCCGGCTGCCCCCGGCCGGGCCCCGCATCCGCCGGCCGACGAGCTTCCGCCCCGGTCCTATCGACCGGCCGGTGCCGCCGGTTCCCTCGCGCCGGCTCGTGCGGTCGCGGGGGTGCTGGCATGAGCCCGACCCCACCAGAGCACATCCACGTCCTGCGTCCGGCCCGGCGGGTCGGACGGCGCCGGGCGGTCCTGCTCCTCGCTGTCGTGGGCATGTTCGTCCTGGCCGGCGGTGTGGCGGCGTTCGCGGTTTCACCGTCACCATCGGCGCCTCCAACGCCACCACTGGTGCCGGCGGTGCCGGTGGCACCCGATCTGGACACGGTCCTGACCAACGTCCGCAACTGGATCATGGGGATTCTGGCGCTTCTCGCGACGACGTTCCTGAGCGTCGGGGGCGTGCGCTACCTGATCTCCAACGGGGAGCCGAGCGAGGTCGGTAAGGCCAAGGACGCGTTCCGCAACGCCGGCTGGGGCTACGGGCTGACCGCGCTCGCACCGGTCGTCGTCGGGGTCCTCAAGCAGATCGTCGGGGGCTAGGCCGTGACCGCCGCCTCCCGCCGCCGCGTCCAGCCCTCCGGCACCCCGGGCATGCCGCCTGCCCAGACACGCCGCCAGGTGAGCGTTCCTCGGCTTCGCGACCGTGGATGGGGCCGAGTGGCGCTGCTGGCCGGGACGGCGGCGTTCGCCCTGCTGCTGGTAGTCCTGCTTCCCGCGGTGGCCTCCGCGGCCCCCGCACCACCGGTCCCCGCGACCGCGCCGTCCACCGACACGCCCACCCCCACCGGTCCGACCCCGAACGCCCAGCCTGGGCCGTCCCCGGTTCCACCGGGCCAGGAGGCGCCGGTGACACCGGCTCCCTCGGGTGGAGGTGTCACGCCCGCGCCCGACGCTCCGGACACCCCGCCCGACGACACCAACACTGACACCGATAGCGGCGGCGCCGGTGGTCCCGCCGAGCCGTGCCCGGCCGACACGGCGGACTGCTCCACCGCCGCGGAGGTCCCGCCGCCACCGACGCCGGCACCGCAGACGACGCCGGCGGCGCCGGACACCAGCGGTGACGGCGGTGGGATCGTCGGGTGGATCACTGATGCGATCAACGACGCTATTACCGCGTTTTTCCGCGCGCTGGTAACTGCCGCGTTGAACCCGTTGCTGGATCTGCTGGGCCGCACGTTGTTGACGACTCCGGAACTGTCGGAGCTTCCCGCGATCGGGGAACTGTGGTCGACGTCGTGGGCGATCAGCGTCACCGCCTACGGCACGCTGATCATGTTTGGTGGGATCACGGTCATGGCGCTGGGGACGGTCCAGTCCCGTATCTCGGTCAAAGAAGTCCTGCCGCGGATCCCGATCGGTTTCCTCGCCGCCGGGCTGTCGCAGTTCCTCGCGACGAAAGCCATCCAGATCGCGAACGTGCTACCCGGCGCGATCCTGAGCGACGGTCTGGACCCGGACGCCGCCGCCGAGCAGCTGAAGACCATCATCCTGGCGGCGATCGTGCCGACACCCGGCGGTGTCGGGAAGAGTATTTTCGTCATCTTCCTCGGCCTGTTCCTCGCCGGGTCGGTCGTGGCGCTGCTGTGTACCTATATCGCCCGGGTCGTCATCGAGGTGGCGCTCATCGGTGCGGCACCGCTGGCGTTGGCGGGGCATGGACATCCGCTGACGGAGAAGGTGGCGTTCTGGTGGTGGCGGGCGTTCTTCGGCTGCCTGGGTATCCAGATCGCCCAGTCGTTCGTCCTGATCGCCTCGTTTAAGGTGTTCTTCACTCCGGGCGGGTTCACGATGTTCGGCCCGACGCCGGACGGGGTCGTGAACCTGCTCGCCGCGATCACCCTGATCTATTTCCTTTTCAAGATTCCGTTCTGGTTGATGCCGCGGATCGGCCATGGTGGTGGCGGCATTCTTGGCCGGGTCGTGCGCGCCTACGTCATGGGCCGGGCGCTGGGATTCCTCGGTGGCCGGGGTCGACGCGGCGCCGGCCGCGTGGGTGGACGGACTGGCCGAGGCCGCGGCGGACGTGGAAGGGGCGGAGGCGGTGGCCGCGGGCGGCCCCGGCGAGGTGGTCCGGGCGGGGGGCGAGGGGGCGGATCGCCCAGCCCCTACGCGCATGTCGGGGCCACCGCCACCGGGCAGCTGATGCTCCCGCTGACCCAGGTGCCTCGGGTTCGCCGCCCCGGAACGGCCCGGGGTGTGCCCCGCCCGCCCCGGCAGGCGGGTCCGGCGGGCCGGGCCCGGCCGCGGCACCGCCAGCTGACCATCCCGTTCGGTCAGGCCGTCGCCCCGGGCGGGCGGTATCTGCCCCACGGCGGCGGTGCGTGGGCGAACCGCGATGGCCAGCTGCTGCTGCCGTTCGAGGTCGACCAGCCCCGCTCTCCGACCGCGGCCCCACAGCCCATGCGGCGTCCGGCCTCGGCGCGCGCTGGTGCGGGCCGCCGGTCTGGTCCCGGCCGGCCGACGCCGTCTCGGCCAGCACCGCCGCGGGCATGGCAGCCGGAGCTCCCGTTTGACCCGTACAGGGGCATCCGCCCGGACCGCACCGGCCAGTACGCCCTCCCGCTGGAGGGCCTGCACCGCACCCCACGCCCCGCCCGTCCGGCCCCTGCTCCGGTGGCGTCGCGTCCGAGTTTGCCGGCGCGGCCGGTCCCGCCGCGCTACCGGCAGCAGATGTTGCCGCACATGCCCCGTCGCCCCCGCCAGTCCCGGAACGGAAGTGATCAGCCGCAATGACGCATCCGGTAGTGATTCCCGCTGATGTTGATCGTGAGGACAGGATCGTGGCGAACCTGACCGCCCGCCAGGTCCTGATCCTCACGCTCACCGGCATCGTGCTCTACCTGGCCTGGGCCGCGACCCGGGCCCTGCTGCCGCTGCCGGTGTTCGCGCTGCTCGCGGCGCCGGTCGCCATGGGCGCCGGGGTCCTTGTCCTGGGCCAGCGCGACGGGCTGTCGCTGGATCGGCTGCTGGTCGCCGCTGTCCGCCAGCGCACCAGCCCACGGCATCGGATCAACGCCCCCGAAGGGGTGATACCGCCGCCGCCGTGGCTGGCCGCCCGCGCCACCGGCGGCACCGATGAACGCAGATCGGCCGCCAGCGGGCAGAACGCGGCGCCACTGCGGCTGCCGGCCCGCACCGTCACCCGCCAGGCCGGGGTCGGTGTGATCGACCTCGGTGCGGACGGGCTGGCGGTCGTCGCGGTCGCGAGCACGATCAACTTCGCGCTGCGCACACCGGATGAGCAGGACGGGCTGGTCGCCGTGTTCGCCCGCTGGTTGCACAGTTTGACCGCGCCGGTGCAGATCCTGATACGGGCCATGCCCGCGGACCTGTCCAGCCAGATCCAGCAGCTCGACAACGCCGCCGAGCAGATGCCCCACCCGGCGCTCGCACACGCCGCCCGCGAACACGCCACCTACCTGGCCCAGCTCGCCGACGAAATGCAGCTCCTCACCCGCCAGGTACTGCTCGTTCTCCGCGAACCGCTCGCCACCGCCGGCCCGGTCGACGGGCTCGGCGGCGCCTCCCCGCTCGCCGCGCTGTCCGGCCGGCGGGCGGCGGCCCGCGACGCCCGCAGCGCCGGAGCCGCCGCGCGCCGGGCCGCGCACACACGGCTCGCCCGCCGCCTCGGCGAGGCCACCGACCTGCTCGCTCCGGCCGGGATCGTCGTCACCTCCCTGGACGCCGGCACGGCGACCAGCGTGCTGGCCGCCGCCTGCAACCCCGCCGGCCTGGTACCACCGGCCGCGCTCGCAGCCCCCGACGACGTCATCACCGCCGACCTCCCCGAGCCTGCCGGCAGCTACCCGGCCTTCCAGTCCCACCCCGACGACGGCGACCTGGATGACGACGGGTTCGACGGCCCGGACCCGGTGGCCGACCCCGGCTACGACGACCAGTTCGACGACCCCGACTTCTGGGACCCGCCCGCCCCGCGCACGCCCGCCAGGCGTTCCGACGACAGCTCCCGACGGCCCGCACGACCCACAGCCCGGAAGGGACACCGCCGATGAGCAGACGAACCCGACGCCGCACCCAGGCCCAGGCCCTCAGTCCGTCGTCAGCGTCGGTGGACACCGCCGCGGCGGCGTTCGTCCCGGACGCGCTGTCGATCGCGCCCCGCCACCTGGATGTCGGCGGGGACTTCCTGGCCACGATGGCGATCACCGGCTACCCGCGGGAGGTCCACGCCGGCTGGCTCGCTCCGCTCCTGACCTACCCGGGCCGGGTCGACATCGCCGTACATGTCGAGCCGATCGACCCCGTCATCGCGGCGAACCGGCTCCGCCGCCAGCTGTCGAAACTCGAATCGGGCCGGCAGCTCGGTGACGAGTACGGCCGGTTGGTCGACCCGCAGGTCGAAGCCGCGACCGAGGACGCCTACGACCTGTCCGCCCGCGTCGCCCGCGGCGAAGGCAAACTCTTCCGCCTCGGCCTGTACCTGACCGTCCACGCGACCAGCGAAGCCGAGCTGGCCGACGAGGTCGCCGCCGTCCGCGCGCTGGCCGCGAGCCTGCTGCTGGACGCCAAACCGGTCAGCTACCGCTCTCTCCAGGGCTGGGTCAGCACCCTGCCCCTCGGGCTGGACCAGGTACGCATGCGGCGCACCTTCGACACCGATGCCCTCAGCGCGGCGTTCCCTTTCACCTCACCGGATCTGCCGCCCACCGACCCGACGTCCCTCGCCCCGACCGGGGTGCTCTACGGGCTGAACGTCGCCAGCAACGGGCTGGTCTACTGGGACCGGTTCGGCGACGTCGACAACCACAACGCCGTCCTCCTCGGCCGCTCCGGCGCCGGCAAGAGCTATCTGGTCAAACTCGAACTCCTGCGCTCGCTGTACCGCGGCATCGAAGTCCACGTACTCGACCCCGAGGACGAATACGCCCGCCTCGCCGGCGCGGTCGGCGGCAGCTACCTGCACCTCGGCGGCGACGGGGTCCGCATCAACCCGTTCGACCTCCCGATCCAGACCACCCCCGACGGCCGCCGGACCGCACCCCGCGACGCGCTGGTACGCCGCAGCCTGTTCCTGCACACCGTCATCTCCGTGCTGGTCGGCCAGGTGACGGCGGCCGAACGCGCAGCACTGGACGTCGCGATCGCGGCGACCTACCAGGCGGCGGGGATCAGCTCCGACCCGCACAGCTGGAGCCGACCGGCGCCGCTACTGGCGGACCTCGCCACCACACTCGCCCGCTCCGACAACCCGGCGGCCGTGGCGCTCGGCGCCCGCCTACACCCATACACGGCGGGGGCGTTCTCGGGCCTGTTCGACGGGCCGACCACCGGCAGCAGCGACGACCACCTGGTCGTCTACTCGCTGCGCGACCTAGCCGACGAGTTGAAGCCCATCGGCACCCTGCTCGTCCTCGACGCCGTGTGGCGGCGGGTGTCCAACCCCGCCGACCGCCGGCCCCGCCTCGTCGTGGTCGACGAAGCGTGGCTGCTGATGCGCCAGCCCGCCGGCGCGGACTTCCTGTTCCGCATGGCCAAGTCCTCCCGCAAACACTGGGCCGGGCTCACCGTCGCCACCCAGGACACCGCCGACGTGCTGGCCACCGACCTCGGCAAGGCGATCGTCACCAACGCTGCGACCCAGATCCTGCTGCGCCAGGCGCCGCAGGCGATCGACGAGATCACTGCCGTGTTCGACCTGTCCGAGGGCGAGCGGCAGTTCCTGCTGGCCGCCGACCGCGGTCAAGGACTTCTCGCGGCGGGGGTACAGCGGGTCGGGTTCCAGGCCCTGGCCTCGGATGTCGAGCACCGCCTGGTCACGACGAACCCGGCCGAGCTCGCCGCCGACCCCGACGACCCGGGCGACGACAGCTTCTTCGATCTTGCCGTACCGGCTGAGCCGGGTGATGACGACGGCCAGATCTACCTCGACCCCGCCTGACCGCCACCGCCGTAGCCGTACGGAGACCGACGCCCATGGACCTGCTCGCCGCGGCAGCCACCACGCCGTCAGCATCGACCGCCCCCTACGACCCCTGGAGCTTCCTCCCCGCACTGCTGGACCATCTGCGGGCGTGGGCGCCGGTCTGGGGACCCGTCGCCGGCCCGCTGCTCGCCATAGCCGCCACCGGCCTGTTCACCCTGCGGCGGCGGATGCGCCGCCGCTACCAACAACGGCTCACCACAGGGGCCCGCCTCGTCACCGTCCTGGCCCCGCCCACCGTCGACCCGGCCGGCGCGGGCGCGCTGTGGGCGAACCTGCTCGGCCTGCTCCGCCCCGGCTGGCGACGTCTGATCGGTCAGCCGCATCTGGTGTGGGAGTACCAGTTCACCGCCGACGGGGTCCGCATCCAGATCTGGGTCCCCGGCGTCGTCCCCGACGGATTCGTCGAACGCGCCGTCGAAGCAGCCTGGCCCGGAGCACACACCCGCACCACCCCCGCCCGCACGCCACTGCCCGTCACCGCCCGGCCCGGTCGGCGGCTGCTGGCTGCTGGCGGAGAACTCTGCCTTGCCCGCCCCGAAGCACTGCCCATCCGTACCGACCACGACGCAGACCCGATCCGCGCCCTGCTCGGCGCACCCGGCAACCTCGCCCGCAACCAGCGCGCGACGGTGCAGATCCTGGCCCGGCCGGTCACCGGCCGCCGCGTCGCCCGATCCCGCATGGCCGCCCGCCGCCTGCGCACCGGCGGCTCCGCACACCTGATCGGTGGGCTGCTGGACCTGCTCACCCCCGGTCCTGGCCGCACCCGACAGGGACGCCGGACAGCCACCAGCACGAAGGCCGACCCGCAGACGTCACTGGCACAGTCCGCGGAAGACCGCGCCATCGTCACCAAGCAGCGCGGAGCCCCCTACGAGGTCCGTGTCCGCTACGCCATCGCCGCGATCCTCGACGAACAGACCGACGAGACCACCGCCGCCCAGGTGACCAGCCAGCTACGCGGCCGTGCGCACGCGATCGCGTCGGCGTTCGCGGCCTACGGCGAACATAACTACTACCGCCGCGTCCGGCTGCGCCATCCGCTGCCCGTCCTTGCCAGCCGGCAGTTCGGCCACGGTGACCTGCTCTCGGTCGCCGAACTCGGCGCGCTGGCGCACCTGCCGGTGGACGAGGCGACCCCCGGCCTGCAACGTGCCGGCGCGAAAGCGGTCGCCCCACCGCCCGGCGTCGCCGGTCCGGGCCCGAACGTCCGCCCGATCGGGCGGACCGACGCCGGGCACACGCGGCCGGTCGGCCTGCGGGTCCCCGACGCCCGGCACCACCTGCATGTCCTGGGCGCGACCGGCGCAGGAAAGTCCGAGCTCCTCGCCCGCATGACCCTGGACGACGTCGCCGCCCACCGGGGCGTGGTCAATGTCGACCCGAAGGGCGACCAGATCATCGACATCCTCGCCCGCTATCCGATGGACGCCCTCGACCGCCTCGTCCTGTTTGACGCCGAATCGTCCAGCCGGCCTCCGTGCCTGAACCCGCTCGACCAGCCCGACCGGCAACGGGCCGTCGACAACCTGGTTAGCATCTTCAGCCGCGTGTACGCCGACTCGTGGGGGCCGCGCACCGAGGACATCTTCCGCGCCGGCCTGCTCACCCTCGCCGCCCAGCCCGGCGTCCCCGTCCTCACCGACCTCCCGAAACTGCTCACCGACACCGCCTACCGGCACCGGGCCCTCGGTGAGATCAACGACGACATCCTGGCCGGCTTCTGGACCTGGTACGAAGCCCTCTCCGACGCCGCCCGCGGCCACGTCGTCGCCCCGCTGATGAACAAACTCCGCGGCTTCCTGCTACGGCCGTTCGTACGGGCCGCGATCGCCTCCGGCCCCTCCACCGTCGACATGGACGCCGTGCTCAACGACGGCGGTGTCTGCCTGGTCCGCATCGCCCAAGACGCCCTCGGCGTCGAAACCGCGGCGCTGATGGGTTCGATCGTTGTGTCCGCGGTCTGGCAGGCCACCACCCGCCGGGCCCGCCTACCTCAAGGGAAAAGGCCGGACGCCAGTTTGTACTTGGACGAGGCGCACAATTTTCTCACGCTTCCGTACGCGTTGGAAGACATGCTCGCCGCCGCACGTGGCTACCGGCTCGGAATCACCCTGGCACATCAGAACCTTGTCCAGCTGCCTCGGCACCTGGAAGAGAGCATCGGCGCCAATGCCCGCTCGAAGATCTATTTCACGGTGAGCCCGGCGGACGCCAAAAGGCTCGCCCGGCACACCGAGCCCCGGCTCGCCGAACACGACCTGGCCAACCTCGGCGTGTTCCACGCCGCCGCCCGCCTCGTCGTCGGCGGCGAAGAGGCCCCCGCGTTCACCGTCGTCACGGAGAAGCTGCCGCCGCCGGTGCCGGGCCGCGCTGTCCAGATCCGCCGGGCCCTGCGCCGCCGCGCCGCCGCGCCCGCCACCCCGGCGCCCACCGGTCCACGGCCGCAGCCCACCGCTGACCCACGCCGCGTCCCCTGACCGCACGCCCCGAAGGATTCCCCGATGGCCAAGCCATTGCCGCAGCGCGCGCTGCGGGCCCCGATGCGCCCGACCGCCCGCGTCGTCGCCGACGCCGAACACCTCACCAACCTCACCCCCCACCTCAGCCCGCGGGACCGGTGGGTCGCCCGACTCCTCTACGAACACCGAGTCCTGACCACCCACCAGCTCGTCCAGGCCGGCTGGCCCACCCGGCGCACCGCCAACGAACGGCTCCTCCAGCTCTACCGCTGGCGCGTCATCGACCGCTTCCAGCCACTGAGCCCCGTCGGCGAAGGCATGCCACCCGCGCACTACGTCTGCGACGTCGCCGGCGCCGCGATCCTCGCCGCCGAAGACGGCGTCGACCTGGCCTCGACCGGTTACCGCCACGAGCGGGCCCTCGGGGTCGCCTACTGGCCCCAACTCGCCCACCGTCTTGCTGTCAACGGCTTCTTCACCCACCTCATCGCCCACGCCCGCAGACCCGACCCGGCCGGCGCCCTCACCGCCTGGTGGTCCGAAACCCGCACCCGGGCCGCGTTCGGCGACATCGTCCGCCCCGACGCCTACGGCCGCTGGACCAGCCGCGGCAGCGACATCGAATGGTTCCTCGAACTCGACTGGGCCACCGAACCCTACGCCCGTCTCGCCACGAAGATCAACAAATATGGGCGGCTGGCCGCCTCGACCGGGATCACCACCCCGGTTCTGTTCTGGTTCCCGACCGCCGGGCGGGAGACCCGCGCGCGTCGTGCCCTGGCCGATGCCGTCGCCGGGCTCGACCAGCCGCACACTGTCCCCGTCGCGACCACCGCCGCCACCCTCGCCCCACCCGACGACCAGCTCGACCCGGCCCCCGCCCGCTGGCTGCCCCTCACCCCCAGCCGCGCCGGCCGGCTCACCCTCGACCAACTGCCCCAGGCCTGGCCCCGGCTGCCCGCACCCGCGCCGGTGTCCGACCGACCGGACGCCATCCCCACCGGGGCGGGCCTGCATCCGCCCGCGCCGATGCCTCCCGAGAAGTACCGGGGGTGAGCGGCCACGACCAGATACCTCGCCGGAGCGGTCGCCGCGGTGGTGCTGCTCATCGTGATGACGGGCGCCGCCGCCGTAGGGGCGGCCGAACGAGTCCTGTGCCTCCCAGTCGTCGGTTGGTTCCTCGGCTGCTCCAGCGGCGGCAGCCCCAGCCAGACCGCCCTCGACGACATCCCCGCCGGCTACCTCAACCTCTACATGCAGGCCGCCCCGAGCTGCCCCGGTCTGTCCTGGACGACCCTCGCCGCCATCGGCAAAGTCGAATCCGATCATGGTCGGAGTCGGCTGCCGGGCGTGGCCAGCGGCACCAACAGTGCCGGTGCCGGCGGGCCCATGCAGTTCCTCGCGCCGACGTTCGCCGAGGTCGTCGCCCGCCACCCGTTACCGGCGGGCGGGGTGAACCCGCCGTCGCTCTACAACCCCCAGGACGCCGTGTACGCCGCGGCGTACTATCTATGCGACAATCGCGTCGCGACCGATCTGACCGGCGCTCTGTGGGCCTACAACCATTCGGACGCCTACGTCGGCCAGGTCGTCATCCAGGCCACCAAGTACAGCTCTGAACCGTCGTCGAGCTCTTCAGTAGAGTGCCGGCTTGTTCAGTCGACAGTTCAGTCGGGTTCCGATGGTTTCAGTAGTGCGGCGCTGGCGGCGGTTGCGTACGCCTGTGCGCAGATCGGTAAGCCGTATGTGTGGGGTGGCAACGGGGATCCCGGGTTCGACTGTTCGGGGTTGACTTACATGGCGTATGCCGTGGTCGGTATCCAGATTCCGAGGACGGCCCAGACGCAGCACGACGCCGGTCCGTTGYTGTCGGCAGGAACGCCTTTGCGACCAGGCGACCTGGTGTTCTTCGGTACCCCCGGCAACATCCATCACGTCGGAATCTCTTTGGGAGGAACCATGATGGTCGATGCACCTGATTTCGGAAGGACGGTGACGGAACGGAATTTCAGTAGCTTCCCGGACTATGCAGGTGCGTCCAGGCCGGCGCGGTAGCGGAGGTTCTGTGGTCTATCGAGGCTTGCTGTCGGTGATGACTATGGCCGTGTCCGGCGTGCCCGCGATGATTCATCGTGGATCTGGTTTTTCGGTGGGGATGGTGCCACTCGTCAGCGAAAGAGGGATGCGATGGTGAACGCTGGGGTTTTCCCGGCGCGGGTGCGTCGGTTGGCGGTAGTCGTTCCACCGGCTGACGGGGAGGCGCTGGGCTCGTGGGTTGATCGGGTCGCGGCCGACTTCGGAACGTCGACGGGGAACGCGGCGCGCTGGCTGGGGTTGGAGTGCCGCCTCGGGCCGGGTGGGAGCACGATGCGCCCCCGGTTCTACGGCGTGGGGTTGACTGCGGTGAGCATCGCTGGGTTGACGGCCGCGACGGGGCTGGCGGCTGAGCGGTTCGAGGAGATGTGCCTGGCGCGGTTCGCGGGCACCGCACTGGACCTGACCGGTTTGGATCTCTCCGATGATTCGTCACTCCGGCCGCTGCCGCACCGGGAATGGGCGCTGTTCCTCGGTAGCAGGGCCTGCCCGGCGTGTCTGGCGGAGTCGGGTGGGGTCTGGCCGTTGTGGTGGAGACTCGGCGTGGCGGCGGCGTGTCCACGGCATGGCCTGCTTCTACTGGACCGCTGCCCGGCCTGCGGTATGCCGTTGCGCCGTGGGCACCTGCGGCGCAGTGATGTGTCCCGACGGCGGGGCGCTGACCCGCTGCAATGTGGGAACGCCGGTCCGCAGCATCCATCGAGATGCCAGCAACGGCTGGACGTGTTGGAAAGCCCTCCGGCGACGATTGAGGTGCTCACCGTGCAGCGTGTGGTGCTGGAGATGGCGTTCGGCGGTCCCGGGTCGATCGCGGGTGGTCCGGTCACAGGACGGGAGTGGTTTGAAAGCCTGCGGTTCGCTGCCGCGTTGCACCGCCTGTTCGCCCCGGTCGACTATGTGACGAGCTATCAGGGGATGCCACCGCAGGCAGCCGACGCGTTCATAGCCGCGGCGGCGCACCGGGACGAGAAAGGCGCGCTGCGGATACGGAACCCGCCGAACGCTGCCCACGCGGCAGCGGACCTGCTTCTGGCCGTGCCGGTTCTGGCCGCCGCGGATCCGGGTGCCTGCACGGAACTGCTGCTGCCGTTGGCGGCGGCTGAGGCACGGATGTTGACCGGAGCGTCGGATCGGCGTGACCGCATGTGGACGGTGGACTGCGCGGGCATTCTGCCGCGGCTATGGAAAGCGATCCGCCGTTCCCGGCATCGGATCTTCGACGCCGACGTGCGTCCGGTGCTACGAACGACAACCGCAGCCGGCTTGGAGTATCGCCATATCCCTCAGCTGATCGACGTGGCGGACTACGGAGAGCTGGTCGCCTCCTGCCTGCCAGGAATCGCGGAGGTCGCCGGACGGCGGCTGACCGCCGCCGCGTGCGGCCGTCTGCTCGGCGCCCGGTCCTGGGATCTGGCCGTGGGCAGGCTGGGAATGGCCGGCCACGCCGGGGTGGTGAGCGGGAACGCCGGCGTGATCCGCGGGCTGGCGGATCCGGAGGCGTTCTGGGCGGCGGTCTCGGAGGTGATGGACCGGTTGGCGGCCCGGGGGCCGGTCGACTACGCGGCGCGCCGCGAGGTTCTTGCCAGTCTGACGGAGATACCCCGGCTGGTGTTGGACGGGATCGCTGTCCGCTCGGGCATGCCGACCTGCCCGGGGCAGTATCGGCACGCTGCTGCCTGGGTCTGGGCGCAGGTGACCGGTGGGGACATCCGCGACGCCCCCGCCTATCCCGCCCGGCTTGCGGACGGACGCCCGACGCGGGGCGCTGCTCGCAGACTGGACGGCGCCCACCGCCGTCGTTTCGTCGCAGCCCTGCCGCCTGCGGCCTGCGAGGACCTGCTTCGCTACGGCGCTGGCCTGCTGGCGGGTCGAGGGGTCCCGGCATGAGCCGACACAGCACCCGAAGACTGAAGATCCGATACGTCGAGGCGGGTGGGGTCGATCGGCTGGTCCTCGCGGAGGAAGCCGGCAGTGTTGCCTTCGAGTCCTGCCGGCCGGTGCGTGTGATCCCCGCCTACCATGGGCAGCGTCACACGCCCGGCTGGTACTGGTCCGCCACCACAGGCGGGTTGCTGGCCTACGAGAGCTTCCTGGAACGCCAGTGGCTGACGCTGCTGGACTTCGACGCCCCGGTGACCGCGATCGCCACCCAGGCCCTGGAGCTGCATGGCACCGACGCCGCTGGTGACTGGCGGCACGTCCCGGATATCTTCACCCGCCGCGCGGACGGGTCGGTCCTGATCGTCGATGTGAAGAATCCTCGCCGCCGGCACGATCCGCGGGTGGTTCAGCAGGCCGAACGGACTGCCTCCGCCTGCGATCGGATCGGCTGGGCCTACGAGATGGTGACGGTTCCGCCCTCGCAGCGTTACGCCAACGTCGCCTGGCTGGCTGGCTACCGCCGGCCGCTGCGGGCCGCCAGCGGGCTGACAGCGTCGATCACGACTCAGGCCGCGGCGCAGACCACGGTGGCGGAGTTAGCCGCCGCGACGGGCGCCCCGGAGCTGGCCCGTCCAGTTATCTTCCACTTGCTCTGGTGTCAGCAGCTGGTCTGCGATCTGGACACTCCGCTGTCCGAACGCACCGGGGTGCGTGGCCGATGACCGCGCCGACCAGGCTGGCGTTGGGTGACTGGGTCGCGTTCGACAACGAGACCCAGCAGATCGTGGGATTCACCGATACCGGCGTGCGGCTGCGGTCGGAGACCGGCCGCATGCAGATCATCCTGCTGGCAGCGCTGCTCGCCGCCCCCGACTTCCGCACCATCCCCGATAGCGCGGCGGCGGAGGCAGGTGAGGTGYGCACCGGGGCGGTGGACCGGGAAGCGATCCTGCTCGGCCTGCCCGCCGGTGAACGTGCCCGCGTGGAAGAACTGGAGAAACACCTGCACCAGGTCGAGACTGGTTTCCCGACCGCCACCGCGGCCGATCACAGCGAACCCGACCCTGCCTACGATCCCGCCCAGACCACGCTGACCGCGCGGATCGACACCAAGGCGGCCGAGCTGGGTCTGACGAGCCGACGGCTCTGGCAACTACGCCGGGCCTGGCAGGACGATGGCCTGGTCGGCCTCGCTGACCGGCGCAAGACCCGCCCCTGCGCGCGTGGAAGAACTGGAGAAACACCTGCACCAGGTCGAGACTGGTTTCCCGACCGCCACCGCGGCCGATCACAGCGAACCCGACCCTGCCTACGATCCCGCCCAGACCACGCTGACCGCGCGGATCGACACCAAGGCGGCCGAGCTGGGTCTKACGAGCCGACGGCTCTGGCAACTACGCCGGGCCTGGCAGGACGATGGCCTGGTCGGCCTCGCTGACCGGCGCAAGACCCGCCCCTGCGCCCCGCTGGCCCCCGTCGACCCGCGGGTTATCACGGCGATCCGTGAACAGGCCGCCGCTGACCGGTTGGAATCCTCGGCGACGATTGGGAACCGTTTCCACCGGCGCACCCAGAACCGGCTCGACGCCCAGCACGGTCCCGGCGAGGTCGTCCTCCCTGGCAAGGACCGCTTCCGCCGGATCGTCAACCAGGCGCTGGTCGGGCCCCGACCCGACGACCCGGCGACGCTGCGGATCCGCACCGCGAACCAGCCGGACCGGACCTTCGGGAAAGCGACCGCCACCCGCCCGGGTGAGGTCGTGATGATGGACACCACCGGACTCGACGTGATTGCCTACGACCCGGACACCGACGACACCGTGCCGGTCGAGCTCACAGTCGCCCTCGACCTGGCGACCCGGTCCCTGTTGGCCTGGCGGCTTACCCCGCGCGGCACGAAGAGCGTCGACATCGGCCTGCTGCTCGCGGATGTGATGACCCCGGAGCCGATGCGCCCGCACTGGCCCGACGTGCTGCGCTTCGCGTCGCTACGGATCCCGCACGAGCGGATCCTCACCGTTGACCAGCGTCTCGCGCACGCCGCGGCCCGGCCGGTCATCTATCCGGAGACGCTGCTGTTCGATCACGGAAAGCCCTACAAGTCCGAGGTCGTCACCCGCGCATGCCGGCGGCTGGGGATCAGCATCCAGGACGCCAGGATGTTCACCCCGACCGACAAGCCCCATGTCGAACGCATCTTCGCGACGATCAACCGGCAGTTCTGTGAACACCTGGCCGGCTACAAGGGCTCCGACATCACCCACCGGGGCCTGCACGCCGAGGACACCGCCCGGTGGAGCATCGACGACATCGCCGAGCTGTTCGCCGAATACGCGGTCGGGATCTACCAGCGCCGTCACCATCAGGGGCTGATCCTCCACGGCTTTCCCGACCTACGCGCCTCGCCGAACGAGGCATACGCCATGGCGATCGCCGCCGCGGGCTACGTCGACTGCCCCAACGATCCCGACCTCTACTACGAACTCCTGCCGATCGCCGACGGGAAAGGCCGCACCATCCAACCGGCCGGCGTCCGCATCGGCTATCTCACCTACAACGCCGACATCCTCTACCGCTACCGCAAGACCCGCTCGCCTTACCCGGACGGCCTCTGGCCGATCCGCCGCGACCCTCGCAACCTGCTCCACGCCTACTTCCACGACCCCGACGACGGACGGTGGCATGTCCTGCGCTGGACTCACGCCCTCGACGTCCACCAGCCGTTCACCGACGTCACCATCCGTGAAGCCCGCCGACTCGTTTCCCAGCGCGGACGCAACCCCACCGACCAGGACGACATCGCCACCGCTCTGCTGGACCTTCAGAACCGCGCTGACGACCCTGCGACCTGGACCCGGACCGCACGCAGCCGGCACGCCCGCGACAGCCACCGCGGCCGAGCGGCACACCGTGACGCCGAGCGGGCTGGCCCGCCGGCCGACGACCGTCAACCCCCGACAGACCTGCCACCAGTTCCCGCCGACGAGTTCGATCTCGACGAGATCCCCGCGGCCGAGACCTGGAAACCCCGCCTTCTTCGGACCCCTTGATGCACTTCGCGCACCCCGGGCTTGCCGAGCCACGCACCAAAGAAGAATGGCGCGCCTATCTCGACACCGCCCCACCCACTCCGCCATCCATGCCTTCCCACGCCGCCTACCTGCGCATGGACCCTGGCCAGCGCGCCCTCCTCGACGAGGCTCGCGAGGACTACCACAGCGCCCTGATCCTCGTCCGCACCGAACAGATGAAACGCATCCACCACCTGATTCATCGGCGCATGCGCACCAACGCACGGCAAGCCCCCGGAGCCCGCCGCGGTATTGTCCTCGACGGCCCAGCCACCATCGGGAAATCAACCTTGGTGAAAATCTTCGCCGCGGACTTCGAGCAGGCCCTCCGCAGCCGCTATCCGGACCGGTTCGCTATTGACACCGAACCCAGCGTCATCAACGGCTACCTCGTCGACTACACCCCGGTTGTCTATCTCAACATCCCTTCCCAGGCCACGCCGAAAGATCTCTCCGTCATCCTCGCGGACTACCTCGGCCACCCCCACTCCAACCACGCCACCAAAAACGAGATCACCAAAGCCGTGCTCGACGCCATGCGGCTTTGCGGCGTCGAACTCGTCATCATCGACGACGTCCACTTCCTCGACCTGTCGGCCCGCGAAGGAAAGATCGTCAACGATCATCTCAAATACCTTGCCAACCACACCGCCGCCACCTTCATCTACACCGGAGTCGACCTGAAAACCTCCGGCCTGTTCCTCGAAGGCCACGGCAGCACCCGCGCCACCCAGACTTCAGGACGCAACACCCTCCACAAAATGAGGCCCTTCACTCTCGGCGGCGACCCGGAGAAAAAAGAATGGATCGGCGTCATCAAAGCCATGGAAGACGCCCTCCTGCTCCACCACCACCAGCCCGGCAGCCTCGTCCGCCTCTGGGACTATCTCCACGACCGCAGCGCAGGAAGCATCTGCGGCCTGTCCGACCTCATCCGCGAATCCGCCGTCGAAGCCATCCACACCGGCCAGGAATCCATCACCCGCACCCTCATGGACACCATCGAGATCAGCGAGCTCGCACAGGAAAACTACCGGCGGACACGATCATCCTCACAGGGAAAGCAACGGAAGCGTCCGTCAGTCGAGTCTCAGCCGGACATCGCCAATACCGATGAACCGGTAACATCGAGCTGATCAGTGTCGATCTTCATCCGCCGGCGCTCGTTCCGTTGACCCACAGGACAAGAACCCCGATCACAAACGCCGCACAGACCGCGACACCCCACCCGAAGGACTTCCAGGACCACTGGTGAGGCTGTGGCATCCGCACTCTCGTCGCCGCCGCGGCAGCCGCCGCTAGATTCTTCGATGCTCGCTCCATCGCCTCAATCGTGTCAGTCCTCCCAGCCAGGGAACGCGAAGCGCTGTGAACCTGATCGGCCAGCCTGTTCACACCCTGGAGTTCTTCGATGAGCTCGTAGAGTTGAGCGTGACGGACCGACAATCGCAGGCTTTCTGAGTGAACGCCGAGCAGCTCCACGAATTCCACATACTCTCCCCGAAGGCGCCTGAGGAGGTCGGCTGCACCATGCAGTTCGTCGACATGGCTCGGAAGATCCCGAAGGTTGCGTGCTGCGGCCAGCAGTAGCTCCACATGATCCGGTAGGGATCGAAGGTCACGCGCCGAGCTCTCCAGGGAAGGAACATGATCCGGAAGTTCTCGAAACACCCGAGCCGAGTTCTCCAGGGATGCGACGGTATCGGCGTCGAGATACGCCAGATGGAAGGACTCAGCTACGATCTCCTTCAAGATTCTATGAGTTCCTTGGCTGATATCGGAAACTTTGTCGATCGCCGTTACGATTTCCGTTTTGGTGTCGACGATGGCCTCGCTCATCAGTTCCTGGAGCCGTTCCCGGTTCAGCCAGTCCAGCTTGTCTAGCTCGTCCGCGGCATCACCCTCCCTCTCGGCCTTCCACTGTTGGAGGAGTTCGACAGGGTATTTTCTCCACTCGGGCCCGTCGATCTCGTCAGAATGTTCCACGCAAAGGAGAATAAGGTTCTTCGGACTGTTGAGATAGGTCACCGACTTGGTGGGATCGTGACGCGCACTCTTGGCATTCAAGCCATATATGTGGGCGATGATAACGCTGATTCTCCAGCGGTCACCGACCGCGCGCATGACGCGCGCCTTGCAGTTCGGTTCGTAACAATATCCCCGACTGAGCATGAACAGTGCCTCGCGGGTTCCAGCCCCATAGTTACGGCCGTGCGCCATCCCCGGACATCCCCTTCGCCTCCGGCGCCCCGCTGCTCAAGCAGGCGACGACGCCCCCGTTCCACTGCGAGAAGGGTAATTGGGAGGTACGACAGGTTTAGCCTGGTTCGCGAACAGGCAATGGCGTTCGACCCGGATAGGACGCAAAGATGCAGGTCGGGGAGGGTGAGGGCCTCGGCCTTGCCGATCTTCTGCGTCCCATGGCCTCGACGACGCGATCATCCTCAGCCACCCAGCAGCGGCGCCCAGGGCGACGCCCACTTGGAGTCGCGGGAGCCTGGGTTGGGTAGCGCCGCCGCCGAAGTACCAGCTTCAAAGGCCCCTCCACTGAAAGATCCGCCGGACCGGGGGCGGCCCTATCGGCACGTTCCGAGACTTCAGTGCCCAGTTCCGAGCGCCGTCTCCCTGAAGCGTTCGAGACCGCTCGACAACAGCTCTGAACCGCCGTTGAAGTCTTCATTCGGCTGCCAGCTTGTTCAGTCGGGTTCCGATGGTTTCAGTAGTACGGCGCTGGCGGCGGTCGCGTACGCCTGTGCGCAGATTGGTAAGCCGTACGTGTGGGGTGGCAACGGCAATCCCGGGTTCGACTGTTCGGGATTGACGCACGCGGCATACGCCGCGGTCGGTATCCAGATTCCGAGGACGGCCCAGACGCAGTACGACGCCAGTCCGCTGCTGCCGTCCGGAACGCCGCTGCAACCCGGCGACCTGGTGTTCTTCGGAACCCCAGGCAACATCCATCACGTCGGTATCTCTTTGGGAGGGACCATCATGGTCGATGCGCCCGATTTCGGAAGGACAGTCACGGAGCGGAATTTCAGTGCCTTCTCGGACTTTGCGGGCGCGTCCAGGCTTGCCTTGTAGCGGAGGGCCTGTGATCTTTCAGGGTTTGCTGCCGGTGAGGGCGATCTCTGGTGTCGGTGTCGTAGTCGAACAGCTTGCCCTAGCGGCCCGGTCGGCGCCTGTGCCATCGGCCCTTTCGCGGCGGCGGGGTCGTGGCCAGCGAGACCAGCGCGAGCACGCTGCGGGCGGTGTAGTCCAGAACCGCGGCAGCGTCCCTGGCGTAGTCGGCGGGGCCCCGTGGATCGGGATCACGTATCTCGTCGTCGTCGGCGGTATCTGCCACGACGTGCTGGGCGTAGCGGATCGTGCCGAGTATCCAGCTCCTGCTCGCGATGATGTCCTCGTAAGCCGCTTCCGCGCCCACGGCTGCGAGGAGCGCGAGATCCCCGGCTGCCAGCCGGGGAATGGTGTCCTCGGGGCCGGTGATGCGCACCGCTGTGAAGGCCAGCACATCGAGCAGCCTGACGGCCTCGACGGGGTCGGTTTCGGCCGGCAGCTCGTGGAGCGCCAAGGCATGCGACGCGAGGCGTGTGGTCGTGGAGGCAAGAGGCGTATGGTCCAACGCCCACGTGACGCGATCGGAGGACAGACCAAAGCTGGCAACGCCGCCAAGAAACGCCGCGACAGGCAGGGCGCATTGGTGCACAAGATCTTGGCTCGTGAACGGCGGCCACATAACCGCACAGACGACAGCGGGGACCAGCAGGAACAGGCGTGCGACGACCGAGACGAGTAGCCGACGGCGCCGGTAGCGGCGGACTGCTCGAAGGACCGTCGGATCGAGGATCAGCGGCTTGTCCATAGGGTGCACCACCTCCAGCGTGACACTCACGCGAGCCCAGCGGCCAGAAGCCGAAGCAACGCTGATCGAGTCCAACCAACTCGCACCGACAGTTGGTTCGGCTCGGGAGCCGCACTCGCACGATGGGGTGGGGTGCCCGTACGGCGGATTCTTCCAGAAGCTGCTTGCCCGGGAGGCAGAGCGGGCCACCGAACCACAGCCAATCCTGGCGAGCACTGAAAGATCCACTACCTGAGCAGGCGCCCGCCCAGCGCACTCGGAAGGTTCAGTGGCCAGGTCGCAGCGCCGGCCCGCTGAAAGGCTCCGATGCGGTTGACAAGTACCACTCGACCGGTGGCGGTTTCAGAGCCGACACCGCGCCGTCCGACGCCGGTTACGCTGCCGTCGTCTACGCCCAGGGCCAACTCGGCATCCCCTACCTGTGGGGTGGAGACGGCCCCCAGTTGACTGAACTACCAGATGGCCGGGTCAAGGTCACCGGCGGTTTTGACTGCTCGGGTCTGACTCGTGCTGCCTATGCGGCAGCCGGGGTCAACTTGCCCCGAACCGCCCAGCAACAGTACGAAGCGGGACCGCTGGTTCCCGCAGGCTCGGTCCTGCAGCCGGGGGACCTGCTGTTCTTCGGGACCGGGCCTGGTGATGTCACGCACGTCGGGATTGCAATCTCGTCAACTCAAATGATTAATGCTCCTCATCGGGGTGCCGTCGTCCGCATCGACTCGATCTGGCGCAATCTTGTAGGGGTAACACGGCCTGCGGATCGGGGATGAAGGCGACCACGGCGTGGCTGGATAGGAATGGTGATTTTCGCCGTGTGTCCGTCCGCCGTCGTAACCGAAGGGCATGGCGACAATCAGACCACTGGATCGCGTGGAGGTTCCGGCGTGGTGAGCGTCCGTTCTGTGCGTCTGTCCGCTGGAGTAGGGCGATGATCGATACTGGGAATGCGTCGCGAGACTTGGCCGCGCTGGTAGTGCCTTGTGTCGGATGCCTGCGAGACACGGGCGAGCTGTTCGAGCCGTACCGTCTGCTGGACGGAACTGGGCGTGTTGTGGAGCCGGTCACGGTCTATTTGAAGGATCTGCAGGCGTCAGGCCGGTCGGCGGCAACGCAACGCTCCTATGGGCTGGATCTTCTTCGCTGGTTCCGTTTCCTGTGGGCGGTTGATGTGTCCTGGGATGCGGCGGGCAGAGCCGAGGCACGTGACTTCTCCAGCTGGCTGAGAACTATCGACAAGCCGGCGCGGAGCCAGCGAACGAGGAAAGCATCGGGGGCGGGGCGCCCGAACCCAGTCACGGGAAGGCCCTCCCCGGGGATGAAGTATGCGGCCCGTACAGTCGCGCATAGCGAAACCGTCCTACGCGCCTTCTATGATTGCCACCGGCGCTGGGGTAATGGGCCTGTCATAAATCCGTTTCCGCTGGTCCGGCAGCGGGAGGACCAGGGACGGCCCCACGCACACCATAATCCGTTGGAGCCGTTTCGCAACACGAGGGTCGGCTTGTATCGTCCGGGCATCCCGAAGCGGGTACCTCGCGCGATCCCGGACGAGCGTTTCAACGAGTTGTTCGCGGCGCTGCTGAGTCACCGCGACCGTGCACTGGTTGCATTTTACGTGTCAACTGGTGCTCGCGCGTCCGAGCTGTTGGGGGCTACCCAGGCTGATGCTGACTCGGGCCAGCAATTGATCAGCGTTGTGAGGAAAGGTTCCCGGACGATCCAGCGGCTGCCGGCGTCTCCGGACGCCTTCGTATGGCTTCGTCTGTATCAGCAGGAGGTTCATGATCTGGTGCCGTCCGGACCGGACTGCCCCCTCTGGTGGACATTGCGGCGGCCGGCTCGCCCCTTGACTTATCATGCCGCCAGGGCGGCCCTCAACCGGGCGCAGGCCATGTTGGGGAGTAACTGGACCTTGCATGATTTTCGTCATACGGCCGCCTACCGTATGGCACGGGATCCCCAGGTGGCATTGACCGACGTGCAATGGGTCCTCGGGCACGCCAGCCTGACGACAACGCAGATCTACACGACCCCGTTCGAAGGCGAGGTCCTCGCCGGAATGCGCGCTCACCATGCCCGCCAAGCCGCAGGCCTTGCCGCGCCACCGCCTCCGCCGGCCGTGGGATACCGGCCTGACAGCCTGCAGGTCCTTTTCCCCGGGAGAACACCGTGACCGAGGTCTTGGATCGGCCGGATCCTTCCGCCGGGTCGCAATCCATTGTCAGGAAACCCGGGACGATGCGCGGCACCGCAGGCGCTGCTGCGCGTCTGCGGATACAGTTCCCGCCACGGGCAGTTCCGGGGTCGTGGCCGGAAACCTTCCTTGGCAGTCGTGACATCGTTGAGMTTCTTGTTCCCCCGCCCTACGGGTCGGACAAGCAGGCCGTGCAATGGAAACGACGCAGCGGCATCACCGGCGTCCTGCGGTGGCTGCAGGGCCATTCAGGCGCTACCTGGCAGCAGCGATGGCTCGCCACAGGAGTGCAGGAGCTCGACGGGAAGCACTGGCGGGAAATAGCCGTGCAATGGCTGCGGGGCGTCGGCGACGACACCAACGAGCCCTGTCTCTCGACTGGCCTGCTCGCCTTGATCTGCGGGGATGTGATCCGGCCCGGGGTGCGGTGGATGATGACCCGTCATTCCCCGCGTTTCCAAGCGGCCATGGAACGTTCCCGTGACCCCGACGGCTTCTCCCGGCTGCGGGCCTGCGCGCGGGAGAACCCTGCCGCGGCGCCGCTGATGGTCCGTCTCGCTCTCTACCGCACCGCCACGATCATGGCTTGCAAAGGCGGAATCATCTCCGATATCGTCCCCGGCGACTGCGTGGAGTTGCTGGACGTCCAAAGCTCGGTGCAGGCCAAAGGTGGAACCTGCAAGACCTATTTCTACCAGCTCCTGCACGACGCCGGGATCTTCTCTCCCGATGCGCCACCCACGATACGGGCCTTCCGCGGCGCAACCGGACAGCTCACCGTCGAGGCGCTCGTGGATCGGTTCGCTCTACGCTGCCGGCCAGTGCGGAATCTCCTCGTCGAGTATCTGCGTTACCGGCAGCCAGCAGTGGACTACGTCAGCCTGAAGGAACTCGCGGAAAAGCTCGCGGGCCTGTTCTGGGGAGACCTGGAGCGCCACCATCCCGGAATCTACTCCCTCCACCTTCCCGACGAGGTCGCCACGGCTTGGAAGCAACGCATCCAAGTGAGAACTACGAAGGCGGCCGACACTGACGGGGGTTTCGTCGACGTTGAGACCCCGCGGGCGAACGCCAAGAGCTGCATGTTCGCAGTCCGTGCCTTCTATCTTGACATTGCGCAGTGGGCGTTGGAAGACCCAGCCCGTTGGGGCCCTTGGGCCGCACCCTGCCCGGTCACTCCTGCCGACGTCAATCGGTGGAAAGAGCGGATGCGCCGCAAGGCGCGGATGGACCAGCGCACCCGCGAGCGTCTGCCGCACCTGCCCGCCCTTGTCCGCATTGTTGAACAGCGCCGCCATGACACCGCGGAGCGTCTCGCGGTCGCTCGCCGCACCGACCCCGGTGAGATCTTCACCATCGCGGACCGCACTTTTCTACGGCCGGTCATGCCGACCGCTGGCGGCACGAAGGTCTGGGCCGACGACCAGAACAGCGGCGTTCGCCACGACCTGACCTTTGAAGAACACGAAGCGTTCTGGGCATGGGCAACGGTGGAAATCCTGCGACACACGGGAATCCGGGCAGAGGAGCTCCTCGAACTTACCCACCACAGCTTCATCCAATACCAGCTTCCCGCCACCGGCGAGCTGATTCCCCTCCTACAGATAGCGCCGTCGAAAACTGACACCGAACGCCTTCTGCTGATCAGCCCGGAACTCGCCGACGTCCTCAGCGCCGTGGTCTGCCGCGTCCGCGACGCCACTGGAACCGTGCCTCTCGTCCCCTCCTACGACATCCACGAATGCGTCTGGCTTCCGCCGATGCCACTGCTGTTCCAACGACGCTGGGGCGCCGAAAACCGAGCGCTACCACGCCGGTCCATCGAGAAGGCGCTCAGCAACGCCCTCGCGCACTCCGGACTGACCGGACCGGACCAAAAGCCCCTCGACTTCACCCCGCACGACTTCCGCCGCATATTCGTCACCGACGCTGTCATGAGCGGCCTCCCACCCCACATCGCCCAGGCCATCTGCGGGCACCGCGACATCAACACCACGATGGGCTACAAGGCGACCTACCCCGAGGAAACGATCGAAGCGCACCGCGCGTGGATCTCCCGACGCCGTTCCGTGCGCCCCAGCGAAGAATACCGGACACCGACGGAACAAGAATGGGAAGACTTCTTTGGCCACTTTCAACGGCGCAAAGTATCCCTCGGCACCTGCGGGCGCGCCTACAACACTCCGTGCATCCATGAACATGCCTGCATCCGATGCCCGATGCTGCGGCCTGACCCGGCCCAGCGGCCACGACTCGTCGAGGTTCACGACAACCTGCAAGCACGCATCAGCGAAGCCGAACAGCAAGGATGGCTCGGCGAAATCGAGGGCCTCACCATCAGCCTCGCCGCCGCCGAAGCAAAACTCGCCGATCTCGACCGCCTCACCAACCGGCAGACCACCGTCCATCTCGGCATGCCCAGTGTCCATCACCTCGTCGCACGCACCATCACCACTAATGCGCCCGAGAACCGGTCACTCGAGTAGGGCCACCCTCTCACACCCGTCCAGCTAACGACTCAACCGAGACAAATATGATCTGTCCGACTTGCGCAAGTTCAGAGAACCGGCCGAAGGCGGCTTCGACTGCTCCGGACTCACTAGAGCTGCCTACCAGGCCGAAGGAATCGATCTGCCCCGCACCGCGCAGACTCAGGACAAGGCTGGGCCCGCGGGAGGACACGCGGACGGAAGCACAGCAGGCTGGATCACAGCGCCTGCGTTCCTGCCGCGACAGAGGTGTTCGCGAGGGTGCTCGTGGAGTCGAGCACCTTCCACTGCTGGAGCATGTCGAGCAGCTGGTCGCGGTCGAGGGTGTAAAGGGTGGTGAGGGTGCGCAGGTCTCCCTCGCGGATCGAGAGGACCCGGCCGGCGTAGTCGCCGCGCTCCCGCTAGATCTCGGCGACCCAGCGGCGCAGCGTCCCGGCGTCGTCGGCGGGTATAAGGGCCAGGGCGGGCAGGTTGAGCACGACGCGGGCGGCCTGCGGTGGGAGGGGCTCGGGGCGTTCGCTGGGCAGCAGGGTGTGGACGGGGACGCCGTAGAAGTCGGCGAGCGCGGCGGGCCTCTCGATATTGATCATCCGGTCGCCGCGTTCGTAGGAGCCGAGTGCCGCGGTCTTCCACTGGCCGTCGGAGCGGGTCTCGATCTGCTGGAGGGAGTGGCCTTGCCGGGTGCGGATGGCGCGCAGTCGGGCGCCCACCTCGCGGGCGTAGGAGCGGTTGTCGCTGGTCGTGGACATGTTTCCTCCCTGGGATTGGTGGGCCGGGAACGGGTGTGGGAAAGGCGGGGTCCGGGTCTCTGCGCCCAGGCGGGATCGCGGCTCCGGCCTAATGAGGCCGGGAGCGCGGTCGGGTCCGGTATGGGCTGCACGGGTGCCGGTGAGCAGTCCGGCCGTCCGGCCGTCGCGGTGCGGCCGGAGCCGGAGGGACGCGGTCGGACAGGTACGGCTGGGCACGATCGCGGCGGTTCCTGCGGGAATCCGGTGGGGGTTCGAGGGGCCGCGCCACGCGGCTGGCGTCGGCGCCGGTTCCGCCTACGGAGTGCCGGAGAGGGTGGGGGTGGGGCCTTCGTCGAAAGGGAGATCGTCGTAGGGGTATCGGGGTGCGGTCGACAGGCCGATGCCGTGGTCGGCGGCGTGGGTGGCGCGGGCGACGGTGAAGACGCTGCCGTCGGGATAGTGGTGCTGGTATGCGTCGGGGCCGGCGGGCCGGATGGCGGTGGCGTGCAGTCCGGTGAAGGTCGCGTGGTAGCCGCGCAGCCACCGGGTGGCGGCGTGGCGGCTGCTGGTGCGGCGCAGGAGGCGGGCGCCGTCGAGGACGAACCATCCGGAGTGGGGCCAGCCGTGCACTACGCGGTGTTCGATGATCCATCGGCGTGCCTGATGGCGGCTGTGAAACCGCTGCTGGCTGTGTGCGTCGGCATAGTCGAGGTCGGCGAGGAACCCGTCGGTACGGGTGTGGATCGTGCCGGCGGGCCGCCAACGGCCGGCCGGGATGGCGAGGAGAACCCGCCACGCCTCGTGGTCGGCGGGGCCCATCCGTCGGCGGTCGCGGCGCAGACGTGCGGTCGCGAGTGCGGTGGTGTGGGCGTGGTCCCAGGCGTGGAAGCGGGCAAGTCCAATGGTGTCCGCGGTGCTGATCGTGCGTCCGGCGGAGTCGGCCGCGGTGACCTGGCCGGGCCTGGTCGATGTGACGGTGAGGTCGTAGCCGGGCGGGTCCCGGTCGAGCGGATGCAGGGCGGCCGTGCGGGAGCAGCGCCCGCAGACGGGGGCGGTGGGGCCTGGTTGGTCCGAGGGAATCTGCTCGCGGAAGGGGAGACCGCAGAGGGCCACGGTCATCCCGGAAAGCGTCAGGTGGATCAGCCGGGAACGGGAAGAGACTCGAAGCATCGCATACTGCTCCGATAGCGAACAGTGATTGAAGGGGGACATGGCGATCTCCGACGGTGCTCGCGAATGGCAAATGCCAGCCCCGTGCGACGTGTCGCTGTGCGGGCGTGCCTCGGCAGGCTGGGGCCGGGTGTCGCCGAGGGCGATGTCTGCACGCGCCGCGCACTGGGCGAGGGCGGCGGCTTGCCTGCCCAGCAGGACGACGGTGCCGGTCAGGGGACAGCTACGGAAGAGCCGAAGGGCGTCATCGCCGATGGCCCTTCACCTGCGAGTGGTCGTCCGAGAACCGGAGAACCTGCCATCACCCGCGCTACGCGGTCAAGCCCTCGGGACGGGTACCCAGCGCCGGCTGCCTGGGCGTGGCCTCTGCCCGCAACGCGGCCCGTAGAGGACCGCGGCGAGCGCCCGGGACGGACATGCCGGCCCGGCTGACGCACGCGACCAGTGCCCGGTGGGCGCTGGGCTAGTCGGCGGTGAGCAGGCGCAGCAGGCGGAGACCGGGGAAGCCGCTGGTCGGCATCGCCGGTAGGTGGAACGTGCTGGGCTCGTCGAAGATTGGCTGGCCAGACGGCCGGCGGGTGTAGGGGGCCCAGCCGTAGTCGACGCCGTCGTCGGCGTCGTAGGCGGTCCAGACCACACATTCCTGTTCGCCGTCGCGCAGCGGCCGGACGGAGAACTCGTGGGCCTGCAGGCTGCCGGGGATCATCTCGATGATCTGCGGCACCGCGAAGGTGAACCGGCGGGCTTGCAGGGCTCGAGCGTGGTCCGCGGCGCGGGTCTCGAAGTCGGTCCGGGCGTTCTCGCCGTGGATGTAGTCGTAGTCGGAGAGGACCTGGCGGCTGTCCCCGTCGAGGACGACGATGGCCGGGTAATCGGTCATCCGGATGGACTGCTGGACACGGTCCACGACGTCGGTCACCAGGGTCCAGGTGGCGTCGTTCATCGCGGCCTCCAGTGGTCCAAATCCCGTTCCGGATCCCAGGGCGGTGGAACGGTGGTCGAGGTGTAGACGGCTCGTGGGCGTGTCCACCGTATGCCGAGGCGCGCAACCCGCCGCCGGCTGGCTGTGGCGTTCTGGGGTCGCGATGCCGGTCTCGGCGGACAGGGACAGTCCCCGTGGTTCGGTGCATGACGGTGACGACGCGGATCGTCGCCGGCCGCGGGTGTGTGGTGACGACCACGGGCGCTGCCGGACGGTTGGCAGCGGCGCGCTGGCCGACGGACTGCCCAGTTGGCCGCCGCGGGCTGGCGGCGCGCGGACCTCGCGCTCGCGGGTTCCCGTCCGGCGGGGCAGGTCAGGGACCGGTGCGTCGCAGCTTCTCGCTGAGTAGTTCCCGTAGCAGGACGAGGCCGGGGCCGCCGCCGACGTTCAGGGGGATCGAGAAGATGTAGTCCGAGCCGTCGAAGGCGTCGAAGACGGGTGTGCCGTCGCGCTTGCGCCGGTAGGGGACCATCCCGGACTCGTGGCCTTCCTCCGTGTCCCAGAGCACCCACAGGATCACGTGCATCTCGCCGTCGTCCTCGAGCACCGGCCCGCCGGTGTAGGGGGAACGCAGCCGGACAGAGGTCTCCTCGTCGATGGTCTCGGGCCTGCTGATCTGCGGGACGGCCAAGATCACACGTTCGAGATCGATGTGGTTCGCCTCCTCGGCGACCTGCCGCTCGAACGCTTCCGCGCGGGCGGGGTCACGCAGGTAGGCCGAGTTACTCAGAGTGCGCGAGGGCTCTCCTTCCAGGACCGCGATCGCGGGTTGGTCACCCTTCGCCAGGGCGTCCTGGACCTGTTTGACGGTCATGTCGACCAAGACGTGGGACTCGAAGTTCATCAGCTGTCCTCTGGGGGCGCGGGTCGCAGCGGCAGCCTGGTCCGGCGCACCCGCGAGGGAGGTGCCGGACCGGCCGTCACACCAGTCTGATCGCGCCTGGCCGGTGGACACCACACCGGGAGCGCCATCACGGCCCCTGTACCGCTTGGCCCAGCGGCCCGATCGTGTCTGGGCTGTGGGATCAACGGCGAAGGCGGCGACCGCGGCCTTCCACCTCATGTGCCTGCATCCAGAGAGTCAGGTCTCAGGCCTCCTCGTCCGTGTCATCGACACGGAATCCGAGCTCTGCGAACCATTCCGTGAGCATCTGGACGACATCCGCGCCGTTCCAATAGCCGCGGCGCCGTCCGATCTCCTGGACCCTCTGCCACAGACCGTCGATGCGGAACTCCTCGTCGTGGGCGGCTGCGGCGGGGTCCGGCTCGCTGGGTGGCGGGAGAGTGATCTCCCCGCCGTCACGCTCCAACCCGTTCGCGATGCAGGCCTCGATGGAGCCGCACACCAGCTCGTCCAACCCGTCGAGTTCTGCCTGCCCCGGGCGAGGAAACCAGGCAGCGATCTCCGATCCGTCCGCGGTGAGAATACTGTCGACGGTCACAACGAGATCCTCACCGTTGTGCGTCACGGTGGTCTCTACCTTGGCTGCATCGGTCATGTCGACCGCGAGCTCACCCTCCGGCTTCCAGCTGCGGATCTGGTAGGCAACCAGACCCATCTGCGCGGCAATGTATGCCCGCTTCGCATCGGTCAACAGGGCATCGAGGCGGGTGATCTCCGCCTGCCACGCGGCCAGCACCGAATCGTCCTGCGCGGCCGTCTCCGTCACCGTGCCACCAGTCGTGGTGTCCATCCGGGGTCTTCCCTCCAATGGGTGATCTTGCAGGTTGGTGGGGCCGAGGGGTTGTGGGCGCTGGGCGCGGTTCAGCGGTCCCAGGGCTCGCGGGGCAGGTGGTCGAGGGGGGTATCCCGGGCCTGGATGACGACGTCGGTCCAGGTGGCTCCGTCCGCTTCGACCTCCTCGGCGGTGGTGAGGACCGCGCTGGCGCGGGGGGACAGCGTCCAGCCGAGGTGGCCGAACAGCGCCAGGGCACGGGTGTCCCCGAGCGCGGAGGCGTGGACGGCATCGAGACGCAGCTCGGCGGCCAGGTGGCCGAGAAGCCCGGTCGGATAGCCGCGGTGAAACAGCGGGACGGCCCGGGTCGGGCTGGTCGTCTCGGGGGCATGGTGGGCGGCGACGTGGGAAAGCACGGCCATCACGGTGGCGTCGCCGATGCGGGTGTCTTCCGGCTGGTCGTCCTCGACGGTGCGCAGGACCGCCGTGTGGACGGCGTGGCCCCAGGTCCAGCCCTGCAAGCTGAGCTGCTCAGCCTCACTGGCGAGAACGGCGGCCTTCACGGTCAGCGGGTAGCCGAGCGTCCCGAGGACGTCGGCGGCGGAATCGAGGTTGAGCAGGCTGGACGGATCGAGATGGCCGTTCAGCCAGAACAGGATGTGCCCGTGCAGACGGCGGGGCCAGCCGTCCCGGCCGAAGTACGGCTGGTAGGTCAGATCGACGGGGCGGCGGGTGACGGTGTCCTCGCCGTTGACGGTCAGGACATGGCGGAGCCGGCCGAGGAGTTCGGCGAAGCCGAGCAGATGCGGGGTCGAGGGCATGGCAGGGCGCTCCCTTCGGGCGCGGCACAGCGGACAGGCTGATCGCAGAGCAGATGAGGAGGCCAGGGCGTGACGGCCCGGACCGAGAGGTGCGCGGGGGCCGAGGCGCCGACGGCGGCACGTCGGCTGCCACCATCGGCCTCGTTCCGCCCTGGCCGGTGAGAACCGGCAGTGGGGGCCAGGTCGGTCAGGTCCCGACCCGAGGGCAGATCGCGGCGCTCAACCGTGCCGGCCGCACGACCGGTCGAGGCGACGCCGGACGTTAATCCACCGGAGGAAGAGAGGCCAGGAACTCGGCGATCTTCACAGCGTGGCCGGCGTGCGCGGAGAACGTGAACTCGACCTCGCCCCTGTGCGTGGGCTCGGCACTGAAATTCCGGATCGTCTCCTTGGGATGGCGCCAGAAGCTGGCGACCGGAAGCCAGCGGTCTCGCTGGTACTCGTCGGCCGTGCGGTCGAGCCCTGTCCAGGGAAGACCGAACGCGGCCATGACGCCGCGCGCGATCTCCTCCGCGCGCTGCTGCGTTCTGCGCCGGCCGTCGAGAATCTCACACACCCGCGCCAGCTCAGCCTCGTAGCCTGGCAGGACATATCGCTGGATCTGCCGTGCGATCGCCAGTGCCGACTTGTTCGGCGCGGCATAGGTCCTGTCCCTGGATGTGCGACCGGTCTGGTACTCGGACGCGCGGTGCGGGTAGATACCAGAGATCTCGACCTTGTCTCGCTTGGTGTAGTGCCGGCCCATTTGGACGTGTATCTTGCAGAGCGGATTCGACTTATTGACCAGGAAGGCGTCCTCCGGCCAGTTACCGGCCTCGACCTTCCAGTCGCCTCCCAGTTCGGCGGCGATCCTCTCCGCCAGAGCCGGAAGCGGTGTGCTGGACTCGGACATGGCTGTACTCCGTTCCGTGAGTCCCTTGGCTACCGGGTACGGGTGTAGGCGCAGTCCACGATCACGCCGTTGTGTACGCCGTCACAGGTGATCGGGCCGAGCTGGCGGTCCTGCACGGTCAGGTCCTTGCGGATATCGCCCTCCAGCTCGTCGATCTTCGGGCCGAACAGCGCCTCGTAGTGGCCGATCTGAGAGTCCGCGGCGATCGTCGCGTGGTCGGGGAACGCCTTCGCCCACAAGCGGAAGTAGAGTCCGTAGCCGTACGACGGGAAAGGCGTGGACTTGCTGACCTCGGTCAGCAGGCAGCACGCTTCGGCGGCCGTACCGGGGCGCGCGTCTTTCCCGGTGGCGACCCGTTCGAGGATCTCCCGGAAGTGCCCTCGGTAGACGAACTCGACCGGAAAGAGGATTGTGGTCGGGACGAGGGCCGGGTAGCTGTGAAAGAGCTGGTCCCGCTTACGCGGGTGGCGGGCAATCGCCTGCGTGATCTCCTCCTCGGCCCAGTCGAGGGCTGACATCGCGGTGGTGACGAGGTTGATGTAGCCCGCCACGAGCTGATCGATCTTGCTTTTGGGCATGGCTGTACTCCACTTTTCCAAGCCTGGTGGTTGGCATGTGCGCCGCAAGCTGGTGTCGCTAACCGGCGTTGATTGGCCGCCCGGCCTCACGCGGGCGCGGCGCCTCTGTCGGGAAGTGTTCCCGCTAGTCCACGAACGCCGCTCACCGGCCGCCGTCGTCGTGGACGAAAAAGGCGATCTGAACGGCGACCTTGGGGGTTGAGTTCCCGCGCGATCCCCGCCGCTCGCTCGATGACCTCCAACGCCATGGTTCGGTCCTCGAACAGCCGCGGGAAAGCTTCGACGCGAACGTCGGTAGTCCAGAGAGAGCGATTCTTGTTGTGGGCCAGAGCCACGCTGTAGAGCGGCGTGTTCCTCTGGGTCGTTGCACCCTCGACCGCTTCCGGGTGCGGAACGAGGGCCTGGCGTAGATGCTGCTCCGGGTCCACGGCGGTGATGCGGGTGCGACGCGGCATCGCAGTCCGGCCTTCGGAAGAAACGGTCAGGTAGCCCGTCCGGGCCGGTGAACGCGGGTGCTGCCCGGCCGTGCCCGCCGGGCCGGGCGGCGGCGCCGGCCACGGTGGCGCCGGCCCGAGGTCAGGTCGACGGTGATCGCGACGAGGGCGACCGCCGTATAGGCGGCGAACATGGTGACGTTGTGCGTGGCGGCGACGCCCAGCAGCCATACCAGCAGGACGACGAACCCCCAGAACCGCAGCTGCCGGCGGCGACGGCGACTCAGGTAGAACATGGGAATCACGTTCCTTTCCGTGGTGGGCCGGGTGGAATGCCCGGCATCGACGTGCGGGTGTTCGCTCAGCCCTCGGCGGTGCGCCAGGGAACGGGATATCCGTGGTCGGGGTCGGAACAGTCGCCGCTGAGCGTGGCGGGACTGCTGTAAACCTCTCCGTCGTCGACCAGGACCCTGATCGGCGGCTCCTCCGCGCCTTCCAGGGTTCGCGTGGTGTCGCCGTGGACGAGAATTCCGCCGCTCTCGTCAAGTAGCGCGGTGATGCGGAGGGAGAAGCTGCCCACGTTTCCTGGTTCCCAGCTCGCGCAGGGATGCGGAGGCAGCGCGTCGTACATGTCGATCGTTCCGTAACTCACCGATGAATCCGGCATCGGGGTCGTTCCTTCCAGACTCAGAACGTGCGCGGAAGTCCGTACCGAGCGCTGCGGGAAAACGCCCCTCCGCGTGGGGGTGGTCCGGTCGCCAGGCGCCCGGTGCCACAGCGGGCGGGCACGCAGCGAACAGAGATCAGTGCTACTCGGGTAGTGAGCGGAACACGATCTCGGTGCTGTCGGCGTTGGCGGTGGTCGCCCATTCGTCGAGCAGGTCGGCGAGCGATTCGACGAGCATGTCCCGTACGTTCTCGGTGGAACCGTCGTCGGTGAGGACGGCGATCAACCGGGCGCGGGCCTCCCCGAGTTCGTCCGCGTAGACCTCGACCTCAAGCCCCGTCGCCGACGGGCATTCGGTCCGCGTGGCGGTCTCGATGTCGTCTTCCAGGACCATCCGCAACGCGTCGCGGGCGTCGACGAACACGTCACGTGCGTGCTCACGCCGCGACCGCGGGTCCAGCGGTGGGGCCCACCGGCGCCTCCGCAGAAATCGCACGCCGGGCAGCAGGGGACCGTTCCACATCGTGATCGCTTTTCTCCAGGAGTAGGAAGGGCAGGGCTGCGGGTTCACCCGCCGACGCCGGGTGTCGTGTCGAATGATTCGTGCAACTGGCCGTCGGCGGTATAGGTGAAGATCCGTAGCCGCGTGTAGGCTTCAGGAAGAAACACCGGCATGGCGTTCACGACAGCCCCGCTGAATCCCTGGCAGATCCACATCACCCACACGTCCGGTTTCTCCGGAGAGCTGCCGGCGGGAAGCTCGCCGGTGGAACGCCGGTCGGTGAGCCGGCGCATGTCGCGGCGGGCCAGGTGAGGACAGAGCCGGGTGGATGCCTCGGCACATCCCTCATGCATCGGCGGATCGTGGTAGGCCCCGACAGCGGCGGCCCCGGGGCCGCCGAGAAACGCGACTTCGTCGGCGAACGGCTGGGCACAGATGCCGCACCGTCCCTCGGAGGCGAGACGGAACGCCTCCCGGCCGTCCACGGTCGAGAAATCTGGCTCCCCGTCCGGATGATGTGCGGTGACAGCAGGAATAGGAACGTTCCGGCGCCGGTCGATCGGCAGCTTTCTCATCAGCTCGGGAAACTCGGAGGCGTGGTTCACTGTCACTCTTTTCCGTGACGGCCTACAATCCGGGAAACCTCCCGGGCTGAGGGTGCGGTTAGTCGAGGGGAGTCCGACCAGAAATCGGCCTTGGCGCGCATCCGGTCGAGCGCTTCACTCAGACCGGGAATGTCCTACCAGCTTCGGATACATTTCTGGTCGTCGTGGAGAAGAGCGACGTGGAATTCGCCGGGCGCGGCGCTTGCCGCGACAACAGCCCACAGTGGCGCGTAGTGGCACGTGCGGGGTACGTAGATTCCAGCTACGACCGGGTGGCCGACGAAGGTCGGGGGTAGGGGGAACTCAGGGGCCCTCGCCGTTGCTCCGTTCGGGTGAGGGTGCCGCGACCCGGCCCGCGCGGCGGCGTCGGGTCGCCGGGCGGGGCTGTGCGTCCGCGCGGGGACGGGGCCGCCAGACCTGCCGGTCGGCGTCGTCGACCCGTTCCAGATCGAGCGTGTTGGCCCAGGTGAGGCAGAACGCGCACGGATCGACGCAGGCGGCGCAGCCGCCGCCGTCGAGGTGGTGCCGCCAGGTCTCCTCGGCGCGGGCACGGGAGATCCGGTGATAGGTCCAGGCGTCGATCTCGTCGGCGAGCTGGTCACGAAGTGCGGTCAGGATGCGGACGACCCGGTCGGGGTCGTAGCTGGGGGCGGTGTGGTCGGCGAGGTGGGCGGCGTTGAGCGCTGTGTGCCGGCTGGTGTCGCCTCCGGTCAGTGTGGCGAGCAGCGCGCGGGCGTCGAGACGGTCGTCGTCGGTCGGCGGGCCGCCCGGGTTGACCGGTCGGCGGCGGCGCGTGTCGAGGTCGGCCGCCGTCGGAGACGTCCGGCGGCCTGCGGTGCGGCCCATCGGGATCAGGCCCGGGACGGGTCGTCGCCGAGGAACACGGGCGGGGGGCCGAGGCGGATCAGATGGCCGTGGGTGACGTCCTCGCTAATCGCGCCGTCGACAGCGGCCAGATCCGCGACCTCGTCGCTGATCTCCCCCCACAGGTCCGGGGCGGTCCGCGCGTCGATGGGGATCACTCTGCCGTCGGCGAGGAGCACGCCTTCCGCGGACGCGGTCGGGTACTCGTCCCACACCACGTCGCAGAGCACAGCGACGGCCGTCGGGTACAGCTCGCGGACCTTCGCCGCGAACCCGCCATCAGCGGTGATCCGCCGCAGCAACTCCGTGTTGATCGCGGACAGGGCCGCGCTGAGATCATTGGCGTCGGCGGTCGGGAGCACGGACAGGTCGAACAGCACAGGAACAACCCCCTTCCGGGGCGGGCGGGTATGCAGGTGCACAGGGCCATGCGGGCGGGAGCCCAGCTGTGCGGCTGCCGGCGCTGCTCGGGGCGTCCGTGACCGGGGTCCTGCACGGGGGAGCCGGGCGGGGCCGGGACGCGGCCCGGTCGGTGTTGCGGACGGCGCGTCCCCGGCCGGTGTCCGGCGGCGCTTACGCGCCGACGATCTCCCAGGTCCAACGGAAACCGCCGACGTAGTACAGGCCGTCGCGCGGGTTGGGCTCGACCGTCTCCGTTTCGTTCGACCAGGTGTTGTGGATCGTGACGGTCTCGTCGTCTCCGACGATGATCGTCTCCTGGTCGTCGGAGCCGACGGCCAGGTTGGACAGGTGCAGATCGACAGCGATCTCACGAACCTGGTCGAGGGTGAAGCCGGGGCAGGCGAAGCCGTTCCAGCGCAGATCGTTGGCTGGTACCTCGTACTCGCCGAGGCCATCGAGGGTCACACGCATCGTCGTGCGCGCGGAGTCCATTGCTGATCCCCCTTGTGAGGAGTGCTGAACGTCGGCCTCTCGGCCGGCAGCGGCAGGGTCAGGCGGGCAGGCAGCAGCTCAGCGGCACGCCACGCAGGTCGAAGCTGGTCGCCTCGGAGGGAACGGGGAAACGCCTGTTGCTGGGGATGAAGCGCAGCCGGTCCGTGGACTCGACGTCGAGGATGACCGTGGCGTGCTTGCCCTCGATCTGGCAGATGGTGCCGGTCAGCCCGTTGAGGTAACGGGGCTTGATGTTGGCGATCCGCACAGGGGCCCCGGTGGTCAGGGACGCGCTTCTGATCGCGGCGAGCGCGTTCCGCCGCTGCTGGACCATTTCGGTGATGCGGGTCAGGTCCTGCTCGGTGGCGTGCGACAGGATGAAGTCAGTGGCGACCGCGAGCGTCGGCGTCGTGGGCATGCGTGTGCCTTCCTGGTCGTGGGGCGGTAGCGAACCGCCGGCCCCGGGGCAGACCGGCGGGTATGTCCCAGGCGGGGCCAGACGCCTGCCGGCTGCCACGGGTGGGCGGCAGGGAGGGGCGCCGGCTGTCGGGAAACGCGTGCTCAGGCGGCGGTCAGGCGGGCTCGTCGGGCCGGGACGGGCCGGCCGATGACGAACGTGCCGGACTGCAGCGGGTGTAGCTGGTCGTGCGGCATCGGCTAGTCCGGGTAGGGCAGGTGCAGCAGGAGCCGTCCCGCGAGCGGGCTGTCGGCATCGTCGGGAACCCGTCGGACGGTGATCGTGAACGCGCCGAATGGGTGGCCGGTGGACAGGCTCAGGGTGATCGCGTCGTCGGCCTCGTCGGTGCGGATACCAGCGCTGTTGCACCACGACAGCGCCACCCGCTCAGGCGTGTGCGGTCCGGCGCCGTCCGCGCCGGGCTCGTCCGACTGGTAGGCGGGGCATGCGTTGTCGCCGTTGTCGTCAAAGCCGTGCGGGGTCTCGACAAGGTCCGCCCCGCAGGCGGAACAGCGGAACTCGATGTCGGCGTCGAAGATCAACTTGATGCTGCTGTCGTCGTCCAGGCTGTTCACGGTCGTGCCATCGACGGTCAGTGCGGCGAACATCGCGATACCCGGTCCCTTCCGGTCAGCTGTGCGGGTAGCGCACTGCGCCCGCCCCAGCGGGCGGCCGGGGCGGGGCGCAGTGGCAGGTGTGGGGTGTCGGGTCAGGTGGGCAGCAGGGTGCGCAGCGTGGTGAGGGTGGAACCGTCGAGCTGGTCGGCCCCACCGGTCACGGCGCGCAGCATGTTGCGCTCGGCCCGCGTGGCACCGCGAACGCTCTGCTCGTGGTGGGTGTAGGTGTTGACCGCCTGCACCACACCCCAGCCGGTGTTACGCCACGGGGAGACCCGCTCGTCGTGGTTCCACAGCCGGTTCAGGACGTCGCGGTGCTTCTCCGCGCTGGTCCGCGCCCGCCCCTTCTCCTCCGGCATGGGTGCGTGGGCGTCCAGGAACGCCGCCCACTGCCGGTCGGACACGTCCAGCGCGCACAGTTCGGCGACCTCCGCGGCGAAGTCGTCGGCGATCGTGTGCACGATCGCGAGTGCCCCCCGCGCCTCGCCGAGCCGCAGGTGTGACCGGGCGGAGTGCTTGACCTTGGTCTGCTGGCCCTTCTCCCGCAGACCGGCCGCCATCGTGTTGTCACAGACGACGTTGGTCACGATCCGCTTGTAGGTCGTCGACAGCGAGCCGTCGAACGACGTGGTGGCCAGCAGGTTCGGACGGAACTCGACGCCTTCCGGGGTCTTGATCGTGTCGGGGACCTCGACCGACACCCACGCGACCGCTCCGCCGCGCAGCAGCCCGGCCGACCCGATCGCGAGATCGTCGTCGAGGAGCTGCGCGACGTTGTCGACCAGCCATTCCTTGTAGGGGTGGGGCTGGTAGCCGTCGCTGAAGATCCCCATCACGCTTCCGGTGTCGGACCGGATGATCGCCTTGCGGTCCGGGACGACGTCCAGACCGCCGGTGACCGGGGACTCGACGTAGATCGGCTGTTCGAGCGCGGCCCAGTCGAACAGCCGGCGCTCGACGTCGTCGACCGGGATCGGCCCCGGGTAGTGGTTGGCCTCGCCCTGCTGGTCGGCGCGGTAGTGCCAGGCGTGGCCACGCTTGTCGGTGAAACCGATCAGCGTGTTGCCGTTCAGCCAGGTCAGGGTTTCCTTCGACATGCGGCTTCCTTCCATCGAGCGGCGGGGGTGGGTAGCGATGTGAGGGCATGCCGACGGGCCACCGGACGCCGTCCGATGGCGGGCATGCGGTAAGGAGCTACGGGGCAGGTGTGCGTGCGGGGTTCAGCGCCGCGCAGACCTCGGTGAGCGGCGCCCACGGGCGGACCCGCCAGTGGTCCGGGTAGGCGTGCGCGAGCGATCACGACCACACGGGCCAGATCGAGCACCGGCGCCCGTCCGCGGCAGCGGCTCGATCCGCCTGCGAGCCATGTGTCGACGAGGGCAATGGCCGCGTTGTCGCGGGCCGCATCGTCCGGTAGGGCTGTCAGGCCGAGGGCCTCCAACGCCTGCTGCACGTAATCGTTGGCATCGACAAAGTCGTGCAACTGCTCGAAGGCGTCGACGGTCTGGGGGACCCGTCCGTCGCGAATATCCTCCAGGATCATTTCCTGCATCGCGGTAGCGATCGAGTCGGAGCTGACATCTGGTTGATCACGCATTGCCGTTCCTTTCTGCCGCAGAGCACGCGACCACGTGCGTCGGGCCGGCCAGGGAAGGCGGGGCCCCCTCCACGCGCGGGCCCAAGCACGTCCATCGCCGTGCGGGCGGGTGGCGTCTTCGGCCGGGGCGGCCTTACCGGGCGGGCGTGCGCGCGGGACTCAGCGCCGCACGGGCCTCGGCGAGCGACTCCCACGGTCGGACCTGACGGTGGCCGGGGTAGGTGTGCGCGCGTGCGATCGCCACCGCGCGGTCCGGGTCGAGCACCGACGCGTCGATCAGGCTGCTGATCTTCCATGCGGTCGTGGCGACCCGGACGGGCCGCCCGCCCGGCCACATCTCCTCATAGGCGCGAACCCGCCCATCACGGGTCACCGAGCGGATCACGATCAGCTCGACGTGGACGGCGTCCGGGCCGCCACCGGTCAGTGGCTCCCGATGCGGAGACACCAGCAACGCGGCCGTCCCCCGGCGGGCGGGCGCCCCGTTCGCGAGCGGCAGCGACTCGACCCGGCTCACGATGCGTTCGCGGGCAGGGGCAGCCAGGCCGTGACCGGGGTCGGGTCGTCACGCTCTTGAGCGATCAGGTCCCGGATCTGCATCGTCAGGTAGTCGGCCGGGTTCTCCAGGAGGAACGGGTCATCGGACCAGATGATCGACCCGGCCAGCGCGGTCGTCTCCACCACCACGCCACCGAGCACGTCCGTGCTGTACCGGTGGTCGCAGTGCAGGCACTCCACCACGATCGTCAGCATGTAGGCAGCCCACGTCCCGTCCGCGAAACGGTCCCGTTCCTCGGTGATCACGTCGAGGTCGCCGACGGGGGACAGGTAGTAGTCGTGGTCATCGTCGATGTGGACCCCGATCCGCACCGTGGGGTCCGCGAGCACGCCGAGCATGGCGCCACCTCTCGAAAAATCGGGTAGAGAGCGCAGAAGGCGGGGCGGCTATGCGCCGGTCAGCCGCGCCCAGAGTTCGCGGCACTCGGCGTCGCTGAACCCCTCCGGATGCGCGGAGGTCTCCCGCATCTCACCGGTGTAATGGCTCAGCGTGACCCTGCCGCCCCACCAGCAGTGCGGCCCAGGAAAGTCCGGGCCGCCCGAAGGCTCTGTAACCCCCAAGCCCGTCAACCGGGCGACGGCTAGGTCCACGGCACCGAGCCCGTCCTCACGGTCGTACTCGTCCGGTTCGCAGTCGAGGTCCTCGGACCATTCGCCGTGCGGGTAGATGTCTCCGTCGTACGCTTCGTGCTCGAAGTAGTAACGATGGTGAAGACGCAGATGCCGGCCGGTCACAGGACCCGCACCACCCAGCTGTCGCAGTCCTCCTCGACCCCGGAGATCTCCAGCAGGATGTCGCCGTAGAAGATCGCCTGTTCGTGCATCCGGTCGCCTTCCGGGCCGTAGCCGCAGGACCACAGACCCGCGCCCTGCCGCTGCCGCGACAGGACCCAGTCCCGGCCCAGCTTCTCGGCGCCCGGTGCCCGATCGCCCAGCCGCTCGATCAGTGACGACAGGTCGGGCTCGGCGCCTTCCAGGAAGTCACGGATATCGTCGGCGGGATCGCCGCGCAGATACTCGGTTTCTGTTCCGTCGAAACCACTGCCGTACAGGTTCGTGGTCTTGTCCGGCGACCATTCGACCATCGCCGATTCGATCAGTTCGCGCCATACTCCCCGCTCAAAGCGGCGCGCGAACTCCTCAGGCAGAACGTCACAGGTCACAGACCCTCCCTCCACATGACGGGTGACACGCTTTAGGTGCACCGCCGGTAGGTGGCTAGCGCCACCCGATCAACAGGTCGCCGTGAATTCCCCGCGCCTTGAGTAGGTACGGTTCGTCCATCCATTCCAGGCTGAACTTGTAGATCTCACAGTCGCAGCCGTGGTAAATCGACGCCAAGCGATCCAGCAACATCAGGAAGTGATCCCGCCCGCGCCGCTGGACAATCGCGAGCGCACGCCCGCGATCACCGAGGATGTCGAACACGACCACATGCCTTTCGTCTCGATCGGATGCGTGTT